>PBCV01000039.1 GCA_002717915.1 Fidelibacterota bacterium
AGTCCCCTGCGCTGTATCCTGTTGAATTACCCATGGATTTATTCACCTTTTTTCGCTCCTGGTACTGAAACCCTATGCCAAACGAGTATCCATTATCAAAAATGTAGTTCACTTCCATGGGAATCGTAAATGCCTTGCTCTGCTGCCACAATTTTGACTCAACGTTATAAGGATCTGAAAAACTGGTATCAAATAATTCTGTTGAATCAATGATCTGATAATTAGTGCCAAATAGAACGGTATCTGTTGTATCATAGGCCCAGAATGAATTGATACTTCTATCCATCTGGGTTCCATCAAAATAGCGGACGGTTTTCAATATCTCTTTATTCGTACCGCGCCCCAGCTTGAAATAGAGTCTGTCATTCAGGGTATACCCGCTGATCTCCTGGTAATTTTCCCAGTAGGGCAATGCTGAATTATCGGAGCTCGGCAAATAACCATCAAAAGACCGTTCTTCCCAGTCGTACGATGTAACCGATTCCCAATTTTCGTTTCTGCTCAGGTGAGCGTATTGTGCAGACACGGATAATCCGAGCAGGGAACCNTTGAGTTCAACCTGGACACCCCGTTCATCGTTAAAATTATAATTATGGATCAAACGCCCCAACAGCGTGGAATTATGTTCCTTCCCCAGCGTAGGCGTCTGCTGGTACTCTATCTGGTTGCCGTAATCATTGGCAGTGAGNTCNCCATGAGCAGNATCNAACGCATATCGTTTATATTCAGTAGAAAGGCCCCATTTACCCAGGTAAAGATTCAGGTTCCCNTANATCCCGTGACCGGTTTTTAATGAATCATTGGGAATANTNCCAAAGANACTGATTTTTTCTGTAGATACCTTATCNACATACTCCACAAAAAGATCTGCATTCCCTGCNANCCANGAACCATAGATACCCTTTAACTTATGATTCACCTTTGCAGATGGACCACTCATTTTGTCGTGTTCTTCGTTTGATTGTAAATGGGTCAGTCCAAATGACAGACTGTTCCAGTCATAGTGTAAACGATTTGCTGTCATGCTGTGGATATTGTTGAAATACGGTACCCTTAGATCTGCACCCATCCCCCACATATTNGANTTTCCATTGATATGGCTTAATGATAGCGGGCCCCTGTTATATTCAAGGTATAGTCCACGGGTTCCATTATCAAAATTTGTCACCTGGTCATCGAACTGATTCANCAGCAGCCCTCTTCCCCAGAATTCATAAATGTCACCCAGTTTGATTATAAAATCATCCGCCATATACTCAACCCTGAACTTTCTTATATCGTTAAGTGGGAACCCAACATCAGGCGGGTTTGAGTATTCATACTGAATCCAGCCCTGCAGATCATTATAGAAAAAATTCATATCCAGTCGATTCTCTGAAAAGGTATAGAAATCATAGCTGTTGCCATAGCTGGCATTTATAGCAGCATTCATATCCAGGTCACTGGCCATCAGCAATGAGCAGGCCATAAAAAATAATAAGATTTTTTTCATATTACATCGCGGGGTTTTTTCATTTTTATTCTAAAAGCAGCTTAATTTGATTATTAATCTCAACCTCTTCTCCAGGTATAAATCCCTGGTGGCGCCATTTCACTTTCCCTCCCTTATCTACAAGGATCAGGGTTGGCATCACCATGCCATTCAACTTCCTTGCGATTGTTTTGCTTGGATCCAACCCAACGAAGAATTGATAATCCTGGGCCCTTACATAAGATTTGACCTTCGCCAGTGAGCGCGGCGTATCCTGATTGATCATCAGAACTTTAAATCCCTGTTCGTTGTAATCCTGGTGATACTGGTCCAAATATTTCATTACTTTTTTGCAGGGTACNCACCAGGTAGCCCAAAAGTCAATCATCAACGGGCCTTCTTCAACCAATGTGTGGATTGTTGTTGTGCTCCCATCGAGCAACTTTATTTTAAGATCAGGGATGGTGCTGCCCAGTTCCGTGTTCTCNGCTGAAAGGATCCGGGAAAAAAATACACCATATAGAAAAGCTAGTCTTAGGGTATTCACAAAGCTGTCCAGATATAAATATTNAATTCGTTAATTATTTCCATTCATGATGCTTTGCACCAAAGTAATCACATCCACAACATTTATAAACCCGTCCCCATTGATATTCATNACNGGTTCCTGGCATTCATTTGAATCGCCAAGCAANAGATAATCTACCAGTGTAAGCACATCCATAAGATCAATGACCGGCTCACCGGAACTGTCCGTATCGCCGNTGATGTTNCCCAATACATAAACGAGATTATCACAGGGGTCGCATACATCACCGATCAGGTCCCCGTCACTGTCTTCCTGCCCAGGGTTAAATATATCAATACAGTTATCCTCGGCGTTTAAAACACCGTCATCATCAATGTCCGGATTCATATCATTGATATTGACCTGCGATACCTGATAGATCTGTTTTGTAGAATAATTTTGNACCAGAGCAATAATCTTGACACTATCTGCATTCCAGTCCTCATCCAGATCAAATGAACCGGAGAATGTTTCTGATTCACCTGCACTGCTGATAGATACATTTTCTGTAACTAACCAGTCACGGGCAACATTTCTGGCATTATGATAGCTACTGGCACCGCTCCAGTAGGACCAGATATTATCTTCAACAACAAAAATATCCACCTTCTGGTTGGAGTTGCTCATATCGGCATCCATGTACACGGTCACGTCATAACTGACCTGTTCGCCAACATATCCGTTAATATCTATTTCATAAGGCGTGTCATCTCCTACCATGCTAGCGTACAATGCTTCAAACGTACCTATGATCGCCTGCCAGTTCCCATNGGGATACCCACCAACTGTTTCTTCTACCCCGTTCCACTGGGTATGGGGAATCCCGCCTACGCCATACATACTGGCCCTGCTNCTGTATTCGGGAATATCAAAGTCTGAATTGCTCGGTGTAAACCCGGAATTGTGCCATTCGATATTGACCAGTGTNTCTGGATAAGCGTCCAGCATTTCTGAGATCGCGAAACTCGCGGAAGGACAGTAGGGTCAAAGCAGCCCTGTAAAATCTTCTACGATTACCCGCTGATCTGCCCGGGATGCCGTTTGGATAATCGTTTCCAGATCCTGCATTGCAACATCGATAGGCTCCAGCTTTTGACTAAAAGAAAGCGTGAGTGAGATGGCTAGGAGTAATTTTTTCACATTATACATCGNCATACGTTATAGGATTGGTTCCAGGAACGATTTCAGNTCCTTTTCATTGACAAATTTTAAGCTGACATTGCTTAAAGATTCAACTTCATTTACGGGTAAAATAAATTCGTAAACGGCCTGGATATCCACCGTCTCCATGGCTACCTGTATAGACCACCCGCCAATAGAAAAATCAATCAGTGGAGAGAACTGGTGCTGGGGCACATAGAGTACTTTATCGCTTCCCTTGGAGTGCCAGTACGTTTCCGGTGTATCCGCTACCACGATCAGGGTGTTCCGGTTCTGGTCAAAGATTCGTATGACCGGCACAATCCGAAAGGTACCGGATTTAATGGCATCCACATGTTTCTTTGGAAAATTGAATTTAGTCCTGTCAAAATAAAAAATGGTCAAAGTCCCATTCTGNTCCAAACCTGTATAGGGCAGGCTGGAGAGCATATCCTTGAGAATTTTTTCCTTAAGACGGTAGATCACAGGGAACCTGACCGTCATATATAGGTCATCATCTTCATGATAATCAAATTCCGGACGCTGCAGTTCCACCTCATACGGATTGGTGAGCAATTGATCCAGCACCATAGACAGCATTTGAGTATTGCCGGCATTTTCCGGGTTATCTCCCATTTTCCGGTCCACATCAAAATCCATGGTCCATTCACCAGCATCAAAACGGGGTACTTCTTTTTTTGGCCTTGCCTTGTCNCGCTCNCGGGCACCCAAAAGAAAATCCATGGATGCTTCCAGTTCAGCGATCTGCTGATCCAGGTTNGAAGCCACTTTTTCAGCTTGGATAGATACAGAGTGCCGTTCTTTCTTTATCTCAGGTTCTGCATATTTTGGAAAAGGGGATATTTTTGCAACTGGCTGTGCGGGTAAGAATGGTTTAATCATTTGGTGNACCGATGAACCAACCGATTTGTTGAGTTTANTCACCTGAGTGTACACTTCTGTAATCTGGGATTTCCCAAGTTCTTCCCAGGTTGCCACATCCACAACCTGGATCGTGACATGAACTTTATCCAGNTGCCTGTTGTATTTACCCAGGACAAGAAGATTGCGGGATCCCCGGGGTTGTTTTAACATCAGGGCACGGTCATTCATAATCGTTTCNAAATCTTCTTTTGTTTTGATCCTTACTCCATAAATGTTCTTTATTTCCTCTTGAACCATATCGGCCAATCCCGCTGCGATCCACTCCACTGCTGGATCATTCTGGATATTATCAAAAGGGAGCAGATACACATATGCATAGGGTTCTCTGGCACAGACTGCTGAAATAAGGAAGAGTGAAAAAAGAACTTTCCGCATCCGGATGATCGGTTTCATAAACTCAAATTAGGGGTAATCAGTGGTTTAATCCAGCCCAATTTAAACGCCCTGCTGGTTGGCGCCCTGTTTCATTAACCTGGCCCAGGAATCCCGCAGGGATACAGACCGGATAAATACATTTTTCTCATTCGTTGAATATTTTTCATCTTTCTTAAAGTATCCCATCCGCTCAAATTGGTATGTAATATTTTCGGGATTGGCCAGGCAGGGCTCCAATTTTGCATTAGTATGAATCTTACATGAATCAGGGTTCAAAGCATCAACAAAACTGTCCCCATTTTCAGGATATTCTTTAAGGAACAGACGGTCATAAAGGCGTACTTCCGCTTCAATGGCGTGTGGTACGCTGACCCAGTGCAGCGTTCCTTTTACCTTTCTTCCATCCGGCGAATTACCGCCCCTGGTTTCCGGGTCATAGGTACAGTGGATCTCAATCACGTTCCCTGATTCATCCTTGATCACATGGGTACAGGTCACAAAATAGGCGTATCGAAGCCGCACTTCCCGCCCCGGTCCCAGACGAAAATATTTTTTGGGAGGATCTTCCATAAAGTCCGCCTGCTCAATATAGAGTTCTTTGGAGAAGGGCAGTTCCCGTGTACCTGCCTGGGGATCTTCGGGATTATTGACCGCTTCCAGCATTTCCGTTTTTTCATCAGAGTAATTGGTGATCACGACTTTCAAGGGGTTCAGCACACCTAAAACACGGGGTGCTTTCTTATTCAATTCTTCCCGCAGAGAATTTTCAAGTCGGACCACGTCAATGACAGAATCACGCTTGGTAATGCCCACGTCTTCTGCAAAATTTCGAATCGATTCAGGTGTGTATCCCCTGCGGCGTAACCCTGAGAGAGTAGGCATCCTTGGATCGTCCCAGCCATCCACATGATTCTCATCCACCAGTTGCTTCAGTTTCCGCTTGCTTACAACAGTAAAATTTAAATTCAATCGTGCAAACTCGATCTGCTGCGGGTGATAGACACCCAGTTGATCCAGATACCAGTCATAGAGCGGTCTGTGGTCCTCAAACTCCAGAGTGCAGATGGAATGGGTAATTCTCTCAATAGAGTCTTCCAGGCCGTGGGCCCAATCGTACATAGGATAGATGCACCAGGTATCCCCGGTTCTATGATGGGGTGCATGGAGGATACGGTAAATAACCGGGTCACGCATGTTCAGATTCGAGTGGGACATATCAATCCTGGCCCGCAGTGTTTTTACACCATTATTAAACTCCCCATCTTTCATGCGTTGAAACAGGTCCAGGTTCTCATCTACGCTGCGGTTGCGGTAAGGGCTTTCCTGACCTGATTCTGTAAGGGTACCGCGGCAGTCCTTAATTTCATCTGCTGTCTGATCACAGACAAAGGCCCTACCATCCCGGATTAACTGGACTGCGTACTCATACATCTGATTAAAATAATCGGAAGCATAGAATAAGCGGTCTTCCCAGTCAAAGCCCAGCCATTTAACATCTTCAATGATGGATTGGACGAATTCTTCTTCTTCCTTGACCGGATTGGTATCATCGAACCGGAGATTGCATTTGCCGTTATTTTTTTCTGCCAACCCAAAATTCAGGCAAATAGACTTTGCGTGGCCTATATGCAGGTAGCCATTTGGTTCTGGGGGAAAGCGGGTATGGACCCGGGTATCCCATTTCCCGGATGCATTATCATTATCAATGATCTTTTGAATAAAATTGGTCTGATCGCTTGTATTTTTACTCATGCTTTAAAAATTATTTAAGGCCATCCTTAACCTGCTGAGAGTAGTTTCCTTTCCAAGTAAACTCATGATCTCAAACAAGGATGGTCCATTTACATTCCCGCACAGTGCCAGCCTTACAGGTTTCATTACCTTTGCAAATCCAAGATTGTTCGCTTCCATATAATCCTTAAACGATGTTTCCAATTCTGCCGCCTTCTCACCAGAGATCGAATCCAGGATGGATATTACGGATTCAATGATCTCAGGTGTATCATGCTTCCACGTCTTTCTTACATCCCTTTCATCAAACCCCGATGGATCGTGAAAAAAATATCCGGATTGACCCATCAGATCTACCAATGACTTTGAACGGGGTTTTATGAGCTCTGCTACGGCCAGACAGAAATCATCTGGCTTGGTCATGCCCCATTCAGAATTGATAGCTCGTGCTTGAGATAAAATATCTCTATTGTCCTGCATCGACAAATGCTGGCCGCTGATCCAGTTCAGTTTTTTCTGGTCAAAAACTGCTCCCTTTTTCTGAACTTGAGACAGGTCAAATTTTTTAACCAAATCTTCCAGGGTCAGGATCTCTTCTTCAGTGCCCGGGTTCCAGCCAAGGAGTGCCAGGTAATTCAGAAGTGCATCAGGCTGATAGCCCTCATCCCGATAGGTTTGTACACCTGTTGCTCCATGGCGCTTACTTAGCCTTTTTTTGTCCTGTCCCAGTATCATAGGCAGGTGAGCAAACTCAGGTATGTCCCAGCCCAGAGCTTGATATATGAGGAGCTGTTTCGGTGTGTTGGAAATATGATCATCTCCCCTGATCACATGAGTAATTCCCATACCATGGTCGTCAACGACATTTGTGAAGTTGTAGACCGGGCTTCCATTTGATCGGGCAACAATAAAATCATCTATTTCAGAATTGGAAACAGAAATCTCCCCATAAATAATATCTTTAAATCGTGTATTATCTGTGTCCGGCGTTCTTAAACGAATTGTGAAAGCCGTACCCTTGCCCAGTTCTTTTTCAATCTCCGAATTACTCCTGTTGCGCCAGATCCCTGTATACTGATAGGAACCCGTTTCTTCACGAACTTTTTCTAATTCTTTTTTAGATGCAAAGCATCGGTAGGCCTTCCCAGAATCAAGAAGCAGAGCCAGTGATTCTTGATAAACATCGGTTCGAGAAGACTGGTATACCAATTCATCGTCCCAGTTCAGCCCAAGCCAGGATAAAGAATCACAGATCTGGTCCGTGTGTTCCTGTTTTGACCGTTCCAGATCTGTATCTTCAATTCGTACCAGGAATTGTCCACCCTGATTTTTCGCAAACAAGAAGTTGGATAAGGCGGTTCTGGCTCCGCCAAGATGCAACTGGCCGGTTGGACTCGGGGCAAACCTGACGCGAGGGTTCATAAATAGATAGTGTATAGTTTCAATTGCAGGATTGAAATTACTTTTCGTTCTAAAAGCAAAAAAGCCTCTTCAAGAGGCTTTTTTTAATAATATCATATCAAAGTTACATCATTGCGGAGGGGGAGGGATTCGAACCCCCGAAGGGCGTAAACCCTTGCTGGTTTTCAAGACCAGTGCATTCAGCCAGACTCTGCCACCCCTCCGGGTGAAAATTATTTTGCGGAGAGAGTGGGATTCGAACCCACGTTACGCGTAAACGTAAACACGCTTTCCAAGCGTGCGCCTTCAGCCACTCGGCCACCTCTCCAGGAAAGATTATTTGAGTNGGTCTCTATTTACTCTTCTTCTGAACTCCCATTTTCNTCACTCATCTCAGGCAAATCCGGAACTTCGGCACTCTCTTCACCCACAGGTTCATCTGTATCTGTTTCTTTGACCACATCCTGCGATCCTTCATCTGTTCTTTCTTCGACTGCGTCAGGCTCAGNTGGATTATTATCTGCTGTCTCCACCNGCTCTGCAGGTTCTTCTGAAGCACTGACTTCTTCAGGANTTTCACCTGCTTCAGGTATTACACTCTCCGTAATGGTTTCTGCTGCAGCTTCTAGGCTTTCATTCTCTTTAGGGTCATCGGATTTCACAAACTCAGATAGGTCAATATCAATGAGGTTTGCAACTTCATCCATACGCTTTAAAGCAGCATCCAGTTGCTCCCCTTTATTCAAACGTAACATCTGTTCATTAAAACGCCAGCNCCCTGTCTTTTCAGATTGTACGCTTTTCACATATTTGACATATACCGATTCAGTCTTTTTTTTCCCTGCGGCTTTGTCAGCAAAACTTTTTTGTTTTTTTACCATTTCTTAATAATTCTCCTGANAATTGAGCCGGGAAATTTATCAAGCAAATTTTCCAAACCCAACGAATAAGACCAGTGCTAATTCTTGTTTTTTGTTTGGCGTTTTTCCTTCAACTTTGCTGTTGCAAGTTTCCTCATATCCACTACGTGGTCGTGCTCATCAACGATCTCCACACCTAGTAAGGTTTCGATGGCGTCTTCCAGTGTGATCAAACCGGTTGTAGTCCCAAAATCATCGGTAACAAAAAACATTTGCTGTCTACGCTTTACAAATTGGTCTAACACATCAGAGACGGATGTTCTTTCTATCACAAAGTGGATGGGCTTCATCAAATCTTTCATTGTGATATGAAACTGGTCTTCCGCCTGCTTATTCACCAGGGTATACCTGTTTACGATACCTACAATATGATCCAAATCGGCTTCAAAAACGGGAATCCTGGAAAAGGCTATGGGTGAGTGTTTTTCTACCACTTCACCTACAGTGTCACTACTTCTCAGAGCAAACACAACAGATCTNGGTGTCATGATATCTTCTACCGGCATATCATCCAGTTTAATCAGGTTCTCAATGATATCACCTTCCTGCTCATCAATGGAGCCTTCATCTTCACTGATCTCCGCCATGGCCAGTAATTCTTGACGGGATGCCTTTGACTCACCTCCGTTTTCACCCCTGTCCATCAGTCCAGACATTTTTTCAGATAAAATCACAAAAGGCCAGGNAACAACCATGAGCCCCCGGATGGTAAACGCAGCGAATGAAGCCAGCGATTTACTGTATACTGCACCGATGGTTTTNGGAATGATCTCAGAAAAGATCAGGATTGAAAGTGTAAGAATACCTGAAGCCAGGGCCACCCACTCATTACCGTAAATCCTATGGGTTTGTGCCCCTACACCGACTGCGCCTACTGTATTCGCAAGGGTATTCACTGTTAANATGGCGGCCAGGGGGCGGTTGATATTCTCTTTGAGTTCTGCCAAGATTATGCCTGANNTACCTCCCTTCTTTTCCATCACAGACACNTGAGNAATGGAGATACTTAATAACACAGATTCAAGCAGCGAACATAGAAATGATACCAGAAGCGCAATTAGAAAATACGTAAGTAGTGCTGTCATGAAAGATGNAACTTAAGCAGGAAATAGATTATGTAAAAATCAATCAGGCGCGAATCCATTTCATGACTTCTTTAACGGTTACTTTTTTCCCGTATAATAATACGGCAGTACGGAATATTTTNCCTGATAATTTCAACAGCACCCAGCAGGATAGAANCATCAAAAGAGTNGTGTAAATGATCTCTGGANAATCGACAGAACCGGTTCCCAGTCGAATAATCATCATGAAGGGCGTCAAGGGTGGAATATAAGAACTTCCAATGGTAAAAGCAGAACCGGGGTTGGTAATGAAATAAGATGCAAAGGCGATGGGAAGCACAGCAATGATGCTGATAACCCCGCTGGATTGCTGGGCCTCCTGTTCCGATGTNAAGAAGGTNCCCATGGCCGCAAAAATAGCTGCATAAAACAGATATCCTGTAANAAAATANATTANAAAAATGGGAATCTGNGAAAATTCAATGGCAGCCCATCCTTTATANTAGGTNGCAGATAAACCNACAGCNAAATAAAATATCATTTGAGTCATTCCCAATGCACCCAGTCCAAGTATTTTTCCACGCATCAGTTCATCCGGTGTAACGGATGATAAAAGGATCTCTATTGTTCGACTGGTCCGTTCTTCCATGACCGAACGCAGCAGCAGTTGCCCGCTCATGAAAACAGTCATAAATAAGATCATCAGGAACAAATAAGGAACCAGGAAACTGGATAATCCATCTCCCTCCGATGCTTCACCCATTTCATCCAGCTCAAAAGTTTCAAAATCGATTCTTCTGCTCAATTGACCNACNAGGGACACATCAATGTTCTGATCCAGCATACGCTGTTCTATGACCACCTGGTTCAGTGTTCTTCTTAAATTGGAGTATATCTTTATATTGCTTAAGGAAAGGCTATAATAACTGACCTGTCCCGTATCCAAAACAGAACTCGGGATAAAGATGTATCCTCCGATGCCTTTACTGAGGACGCTGTCCAGCGCTTCCTGTTCTTCATCAAAACGGCTGAACTGGAACTGGGAGTTCCCATCCTNGAGCCTAAAGGCACCATTGACCTGGGTTTGAAATCGCTCCAAAAGGTCATTCAGTCCATCATCATAGACCAAGCCAATCTCCGTGACATCTTCCGGTTCCATATCCATGAGAATGGTGGGTAGATACATGATNCCGGCCATAAAAAATGGCAGGGCAAATGTGGTGATCAAAAATAATTTTGTTTTCACCCGGTTCATGAACTCCCATTTCATGATTTTCCAGATCTGGTTCATGACGTTTTTTTCACTTCTTCAATAAAAATCTGTTCCAGGGACGGCACCTTTACCTGGAAAGACTCCACAGTCACCTGGCTATTCACCCAGCTTAAAAATCTATCCGGTTTCTGCTTTAATATACCGGATAGGGTGGTTTCCTTTATTTCAACTTCAGTGAAAAACGACCGTACCTTATCATTTTCCAGTGTACCAGAATAGCGAACTTCAACTGCATCGCTGGTATGTGTTTTTCGAATATCATCCAGGACTCCTTCAACAACAATTTTACCCTTATTGATCAGGCAGATATTGGTACACAGTCGCTCCACCTGTTCCATCTGGTGGGTGGAAAAAACAATGGTTTTCCCTTCATCCCGTTTTTCTTGGATGATTTCTTTGAGAAGCAACTGGTTCAAGGGATCCAGTCCAGTGAATGGTTCATCCAGGATCAGCAATCCCGGGTCGTGTAAAAGAGCCAGGATGAACTGGATTTTTTGCTGATTTCCTTTAGAAAGTTCTTCAATCTTTCGGTTGCCCTGATCAATCAGGCTGAAGCGCTCTAGCCACATGGAAGCCCGAGACCGTGCTTCTTCTTTATCCAGTCCTCGGAGAATCCCAAAATAGTGTATGGTCTCTTCCAGCTTCTGTTTCTGGTACAGACCCCGGTCTTCCGGCAAATACCCCAGATTCTCTCTGCCGAGTTTATTAATATCACTTCCATTAAGGTTAATAATCCCGGAATCTGGATGAATAATACCCATGATCATTCGGATGGTGGTTGTTTTTCCCGCACCATTCGGCCCTAAAAAACCATAAATATCGCCCTGCTCTACCCTGAATGAAACACCATCCACAGCACGGACGCCTTCGTATTGTTTAATAAGGTTCTGTAAGGATAACACTACAGATCAATGGGACTGCCATCGCAATATTCCGGGACATTCACGTCCAAATATTTTGCGATTGTGGGAGCTATATCTACGGTCGCCCTTGGGGATGTGTCTTCTTGGGATTTAAAATGGCTGCGGGCAAAAATAAGGGGCACGTGTGTATCGTAATCATAGGGTGAACCGTGCGATGTGCCGTAGGGATCTCTGTATAGAAAACCAGGGGTTACAATAGGAAAAATTTCAGGGGTCTTTTCAATGTGAATCATGTTTTTTAAGCGCAGGGTGATCTTATCTTTATCTTTACTTTTTAGTATGTCATCCTTTATCACGACACGTTCCACACCAACAACATTTGTAAGGTATTTTTTCACGATTTCATAGATATGGTCCGGCCTCAGGTTTGCCTTTTTTAATCGTTCATGATCTAGAAAATAATTCGCTCCTTCACGGTGATATAATTTTTTCCCAAAACGCTCTTCACATTCTTCATCGATCCATTCAATTGCTTCTGCCAGATGTTTTTGATTGATACGTCCTCCCGAGCCGCCTTTTTCAACCAAATACTCGGGCAGAGGTAACCCTCCGTGGTCTGCTGTAAGGACAAACATAACATTCTCAAGCCCTAGAGTTTTATCCACGAACTCCATAAAATTTCCCATATAACGATCCAGTTTTATACATGCATCCATTACTTCTTGTGAATGGGGTCCATAATCATGGATCATCCAATCCATGGCTGAGAAACCAATGAATAATAAATCCGGATGGTCACCTTTACCTAAGGCTTCTCCATTAATGGCTTCCTTTGCCAGGTTCAATACTTCCCGTTCAAACCATGGAAAGCCCATAAACGCTGCAGTTGGATCGACACTGGCATCGATCCCAATGGGAAAAACAGGTGAATATTCATCCATTAAATAACCATCCACCTCTCCCAGGTAATGATCTTCACGCGCATACTCTAAATAGAGATTATCGGAGAGTGATTTAACCCAAACAGAATCCTTATACGACCCTGCCTTCAGATTCTGATTGAACAGGGTAGCCCAATCCGGGAGTTCATCTACATAATGGTCAGATGATATAAATTTCCCTGCCCTATTGTAATACAGTGGGAGATTGGGCTGTTTTCCACCCAATAAGCATGCTGCCCGATCCTTTCCGCCGATTGATATTACCTTAGAACTGGGGTATTCAGTTTTCAGCCAATCACCAAGTCCAAATGTATTATACCGTGCAAAAGACCTGGCTTTACCTTCAGTTGATCCAACTACTTTTGCATTTGGGTCTTCGACACAGTTTACATTTTTTTTAAGATTTCTGTCATACCAACTGTTCCCAAGCATCCCGATTTTACCTGGGTATTGGCCAAATCCAATGGCAGTGTGCCCGGGACCCGTTGCAGTATAACTATGTTCATGATGGGTATTTGTAAACCAGATACCATGATCCATCAACCATCGAAAACCGCCCGTATAGAGATTATCAAATCTCGTCAATAGATCAGGCCTCATCTGGTCCACAACCAGCGTAATGACCAGTTTTGGAGTTGCGGGTGGGGATGCTGTACAGAAAAAAGAAACAAAGGCTGCAGTACAGAACAGCCCCAGATATTTTCTTATCATCCAGTAACCTTCAAAAATCGTCGTTTCCCAACTTTCAAGATTTGATCGCCATTAGGAGTAAGGGTTTTTTGAATATCTTCTACTGGCTTACCATCCAGTTTTACAGCACCCTGTTTAACCATCCTGCGAGCTTCCCCCTTACTTTTTAAAAGCCCAGCATCAAAAAGAACATTCACAATCAAATCTTCTCCTTTTAAAGTGTATTCAGGCATATCATCTGGAATACCTTTCCCCACAACAACGGTATTAAAATGATCTTCAGCTTTTGTTGCTGTTTCATCATCATAATAAAGAGCAACAACCGCACGTGCTAACTCTCGCTTAACATCCATAGGGTTCACTGCTGGATCAACCAAACGCTTTTTCACAGACTTGGTGACGGACTCGTCAGCATCAGCCGCAAGAGTAAACCATTTTAGGATCATATCATCAGAAATAGAGAGTGTTTTCCCATACATATCTTCAGGTGTATCCTGGAGCCCAATATGATTCCCATACGATTTAGACATTTTCTCTACACCATCTGTTCCTTCCAAAAGAGGTGTGGTTATAATACATTGCGGTTCCTGTCCATGGTCCTTCTGCAGATCACGTCCAACGAGAAGATTAAATTTCTGGTCCGTCCCGCCCAATTCTACATCTGCTCTCAGCTCCACTGAGTCCTGTGCCTGGGCCAATGGGTATAGAAATTCGTGGATGGAAATGGGTACTTCTGCCTGGAATCGTTTTGTAAAATCATCCCGCTCCAGCATCCGTGCAACGGTATAAGAACTGGCTAATTGTACAACATCATTAAAATTCATTTTATTAAGCCAATCTGAATTATATTTGATAATAACACTTCTAATATCAAGTATTACTTTAGCCTGTTCCACATAATTATCAGCATTTGCTTTCGCTTCGTCCAGGGTCAGCTGTGGGCGGGTTTTGTTCCGGCCTGACGGATCTCCGATCATGGCAGTAAAATCGCCGATCACCAATACAGCAGTGTGCCCCAGATCCTGGAAGTGCCGGAGTTTCCTGAGAACCACCCCATGTCCGATATGTAGATCGGGCATGCTGGGATCACAGCCCAGTTTTACAATAAGTGGGTTCCCTGTTGATGTAGACCGTTCCAGTTTCTTTACAAGGTCATCTTCCGGTATAATCTCTTCCGTACCCCGGCGGATGAGGTCCATCTGCTCATTAACGGTTAAATAGCTCATTCGGCACTTAATGCCCTTTGAATATCTCTTTCAACATCACGTTTCTTTTTTGTTTCCCGCTTATCATAGAGTTTTTTACCCTTGGCAAGGCCAAATTCAAGTTTGATAAGGCCGCCTTTAAAATACAATTTTGTTGGAACGGCTGTTAACCCTTTTTCTGCCAATTTAGAACCGATTCTTTGGATCTCTTTTTTATGAAGCAATAATTTACGGTTCCTGACCGGTTCATGGCCTTCAGACCCTGTGTGGCTATAGCTGGCGATGTGGGATCCTTTGAGCCAGGCTTCTCCCTTGCGTATTAAAATATATCCCTGCTTTAAACTGGCCTTCCCTTCACGGATACTCTTCACTTCACTGCCCTTGAGCTGGACTCCGGCTTCGAATGTTTCAAGAATATGATATTCGTGGAACGCTTTTCGGTTAGTGGCAACGACGGTGTTTTCCATATAATAAAAGCAATCTAAAATACAAGGTTGAGTGACGCCATCACAAGTTTATTCCTTGCGACTTGGCGTCAGGATAAGATAAAATTCCTGGTCTTAATTCAGGCTCTTTTTGATAATGTGATATTGCCCGGGTGGCGGAATTGGTAGACGCGCACGGTTCAGGTCCGTGTGTCCTAACAGACGTGCTGGTTCGACTCCAGTCTCGGGCACATTAAAGCCGATATTTGTCGGCTTTTTTATTGAATCCAAAGTCTAAATTTGAATATGAAAATGCTTTTGATAGAACCTTATTACACTGGATCCCACAAGCAATGGGCAGATGGGTATAAAAAGTACAGTCTTCATGAAATCAAAATTCTATCTATGAAAGGCCAGTTCTGGAAATGGCGCATGCATGGTGGTGCTGTGACACTTGCACGAGAATTCAACAGAATGGATTGGGATCCGGATCTAATCCTGGCAACGGATATGTTGGACCTAACCACGTTTCTTGCCCTAACACGGGAAAAATCACATAGGATACCAACAGCAATCTATTTTCACGAGAACCAACTCTCCTATCCTTGGTCGCTTGAAGATAGAGATATTCAAAAAAATAGAGATAATCATTATGGATTCATTAACTATGCTTCAGCTTTAGCGGCAGACCGGGTATTTTTCAATTCTGAGTTTCATATGAATTCTTTTTTGGATGCACTTCACCCCTTTTTAAAACATTTCCCTGATCATAATGAACTGGACTCTGTTAACATCATTCGTAATAAATCTAGCGTTCTTCATCTGGGTATGGATCT
>PBCV01000040.1 GCA_002717915.1 Fidelibacterota bacterium
GATCCTGGTGTCGATGTCAATTTAAAGGCAACGCACATCCAGCTTACCATTGCGCTTTTAGCAACATGTGTAGTGTTTTTTGCCACGGAAGCAGTGCCCATGCCAGCAGTGGCTCTATTGATCGGGTTGGTCCAGCTATTCTTTGGGATCACAGCTCCCAAAATGATCGCAGTGACCTATGCCCATGACGCGGTCTGGTTTATTGCTGGATCCTTGGCTTTAGGAGCAACCTTGGTAAAATATGGGTTAGATAAGCGTGTTGGCATGCTGGTTGTAAATTTAGCAGGCACCAAAACACGTTCAATTGTTATAGGCATTCTTTTGGGAACTGCGATTCCAACAGCATTTGTAGGTGAACATGCTGTGGCAGCCATGTATGTACCTATTGCACTGGCACTATATACTTTGACCAATAAATCAACACCCGCTCCAAGGTTGGGAACATTGCTCATGGTCACTATTGCTGTGGGGTGTATGATCGGTGGGCCCATGAGTCCTACAGGTGGTGCCCGTAACGCACTGATGATTGGATTTCTTGGGAATATGGATATCGATGTTTCTTTTATGCAATGGGTATCCATGGGTGTCATGTATACTGTTGCTATGTCTGTGGTTATGGCTTTTCTACTGCCTATGCTTTTTAAACCAGAAGTAGATGACCTGAGTGAAGCTGTTGGTTTCCTTAAAAAAGACCTGCAAAAACACGGGGCAATGACCAATCAGCAAAAACTCGTAGCTGGCATTATGGCTCTTGTTGTTGTAATGTGGATCACAGATAAATCTCTCGTTAAAGATTTACTTGGATTCTCCTTAGGATTGGGAGGAATTGCTGTTTCAGGTGCTGTGCTTTATATGCTCTTTGGATTAACATCCTGGAAAGATTATGAAGATAAGGTCAGCTGGGGTGTGATAGTCCTCTATGCTGGATGTATCAGCCTGGGAACTGTTTTTAAGGTCACTGGAGCATCCGGTTGGTTTGCAGACCAGATCATGACACTGGTAGCACCGCTGGGGCTCAATTCTGGTGTAGGGCTCGTGATTCTCATGTGTTTTATTGGTGCTGTACTTACCAATCTCATGAGCGCGGGAGCAACCGTAGCTGTTATTGGTCCTGTCGTACTTGATATGGCACAGAGTTCAGGAACAAATCCAATCCTTGTTGGTGTTGGACTTGCCATTGCTACATCCATGGCCTATTGGCTGGTCATTGGTACACCAGCCAGTTCAATTGTGTATGCCAGCGGTCAATTGGAATCCAAGGATTTCATACGCATGGCAACCTTAGGCTGGCCTGCTGCCATGCTAGTTCTATCTGCCATTATTATATTGTGGTGGACCGGTGTTCTTGGAATCGATCCAAGTGGTATTGGATTTTAAAGGAGAATTATAATGGATATTAATACATTAATTCTAATTGTCATCCTGGGTGTCATGGTTTATGCAATGTTATCTCATGGACAGGAAAAAAAGTCAGTAGCAGAGAGTGAACGGGAACAAAATATTGCTGAAAAGGAAGAGATGTCTCAAGAAGAAGTTGCTACCTATGGTCAGGTTCAAGAACGGAAAAATCAATTATTTGACCTTATAGATGAGAATCTTGCTGAGCACCCGGAACAGTCAGCCCAATTAAAAGAAATTATAGAAGAATGGGNAAACCTAAAAATNGANGCATTTCAAAACCGTCGTTCCTGGGTTAGGGCTNCGCCAGAAAAAGAATAGTANTTAATTACAGAACNTAGCCCCTTAATANGGGGCGTTATAAATTATATNAGAATACGCTCTGTCCTGCCATGGATTGCAGTTAAGAGCACATAGGTGGTTGTTCTAATCTCATCANCAATNGATTCAACAGGAATTTGATTCNCNTCTTTTTTACCNAAAATTAGTACTTCATCNCCTANAGATGGCTCAACATCNCCAAAGTCAACCATNAATTGATCCATACAGGCTCNCCCTGCGATCTTAAAATGCTGTCCCTGATAGCTCACATATCCGTTTTCATACCAGGGCCGGGGAAAACCATCGGCAAAGCCCATTTGCACTACTGCAATATTCGTATCTGATCGGGTAGTGTACACACCGCCGTAGCTTACCTGGGTTCCAGGTTTGACCCGCCTGATGTTTACAATAGGCCCGCAAAAACTCATAACAGGTTCAACATCCACATCCATAGAAACTTCATCCGAAGGGGCGACACCGTAAGCCAGCATGCCAACACGAACAGAATTAAAATAGGACTTAGGCAGATTTAGGACTGCCCCGCTGTTAGAACAATGGGTATATTTAAAATTAATTCCCGCCTCGTTGCCCTGTTTCACAATTGTATTGAATTGTTTCAGTTGGAATTCCGCATAGGAAAGATCACCCTCATCTGCAGTGGCGAAATGCGAATAAATACCTTCAACAGGTAAATTAGAATTTTCTGCCAGGAATTGGTAAACCGTATCTGCCTGTCCTGCATCAAACCCCAGCCGGGTCATGCCTGTATCAAATTTCAAATGCACGACCGGGCAGTCCCCNGTGTTATTATGAAATTCTCGNAGAGCTTTTAGATCNTCCATAGCAGACGCATTAACCCATAAATCGTATTCAATGGTTTGATCCAGCCACTCGCGTTGCATTTTTGAAAAAATCAGAATTTTATTCGATATCCCACCTTCCCTTAGTTCTTTGGCTTCCGCAATTGTAAAAACACAAAAGATGATTCCAGGTTCACCAGCAAGGACAGATGCAATATTGAGTGCTCCATGACCATATCCGTCAGCCTTCACGACAACCATGAGCATTCGTTCGCCTATTTGCCGACGGATATTCCAGATGTTTTGTTTTAATCGATCCGAATGAATATAGGCTTTGGGNCCGATCATTTGGTTTCTTTATATCTTTTAAGCAGAACTGCTTTTAATTCATCGAAAGAAGCAAAAGTTTCTGTAGCGCAGGAGGATATCCAGGCACTTAAGTCTTCTTCAGGCAGTGTGTTGACCAGGAATATCGGTTTATCAACCCAGTAAGCCATGGTAACCTCACCATGGGTTCCACCGCCTTTCAAAACACCTCTATCCCAAAGAACGATCAAATAATCAGACTGGCCCATGACAGCCCGCAGATCCTGTTGAATCAATAAACGGAAAAATTCTTTAAATTTCCCAGGGTTGGTGTTTTTCCAGTCTCGATAATCTTTTGCATCATAATGCACCACCAATTTATTGGATTCCATTACAGGATCGATTACTTCATGGGACAGATGCTCTTTTAACCAGTCTTTCATCATTANTCGCCAGTCCGCTCCTTCATTTTGAGCATATTCCATGGCACCGGATAAATAAGCGATCATTGACGAAGTTTTCGTTTAAGTAAATACCCGTTCAATATTATCCAAAAATAAATCACTGGGATCAATGAAACCATCGTGGACCAGTCAATCATCCCGGTAGCATTGAACCTCTGGTAAGACTGGAATGGCAGTGAGAGGGGCTGCCATTTGAGAAACGATTCAAACCCTAGAGGGAAAAATGAGAACTCAATGAGAAAACCATTTCCAAATAAGATTAACAGGAATACCATAAACATAACCAGACTCATGGTTGTAAGAGTATCAATAAGCAGTGAAACAGAAATAAATAGGTTGCCAAGCAACAGTAAATAAACCACCAGGCAACACAATAAAAATATAAGATTAGGGAGTGTCAAAACAATTGGAATTAACCCGGTATAAAAGATGGTACCAATAGAAGCAACCACCAGGGCTTCCAGGCCAGCAACAACCAGGCTTGCAAATACAATCTTATTTTTGCTGTGGGGTGTTAATGCAATGTTTACCAATACTTTTCTATGAATTCGAAGATCAAAAAACTCTCGATACAAAAGGGGGTACAGGCTCAATGAACTCAGGATAAAAATCAACCCGGGAAATACCCAAATATCATAGGACACGCCAGCAAGGCTGTATCGGATAACATTCTTTAAGGGAACACCAATCATAGCGAATACAAAAATGGGCAGCAGCAATAAAAGAAATACACTTGGGATTAATCGGTTTTGCCATAACCAGACACGGCGTTTTATAAGTGCAGTAATCAATCCAGGCCCTTGCCGGCAAATTCGGAATCCAATAGATCCCTGAGTCCCAGTTTCTTAACATCCAGGTCAATCATCATTTCATCAGAAGCAGCTTTAATTGCATCAAAGAAGACCGTTCGTGTCCGGCCGTAAAAATGAAATGAATTATCCATACGGTTTGGGGAAACCACGGTAGCTATATTCTTTAAGACTTTGTACAGATCATCGGATAACTGTTCAAATTCAATTTGAAACTGGTGATAGTCCACTGTGCTTTCCAGCAATTTATCTAAATGACCGTCCATCAGGATCCGCCCTTCATGAAACACCAGGATACGATCATGGGCCTGTTCAATTTCTGAAAGAGAATTGCTGACGTAAATGACAGATTTATCCCCCTTTAATTCCTTTAGCAGGTCCCAGGTTAACCGGATAGATTCTGCATCCATATATCCTGTGGGCTCATCCAGAATTAGAATATCTGGATCATGGATCAACCCCCGAACCAGCATGGCTTTTTTTTGGATTCCTCCAGACACTCTAAATGCATATTCTTTGAGATAAGAATCCAAATTTAAGGCAGATGAATAGCGTTTAAGTCTGTCCGCACATTTTTGTTCATCCACAGAGTACAGATCTGCATTAAACCGAATATTCTGTTCAAGGGTCAGCCAGGGGTCAAGATCATTTTCATGGGGCACATACCCAATGAGCTGACGAGTTTCATTCCTCCGTTTTTCCATATCCAGACCATGGATAAACACCTGCCCATAATTAGGGTTTTCGTAACCGGACAATAATTTGAGCAGGATGGATTTCCCCGAATCATTAACTCCGACAATTGCCACAAGGCTGCCCCGTTCAACCCCAAAAGATAAACCGGCTAGGATCGTTTTATCACCCACCAGTTTCCCAACCTTCTTCAACGTTATGCTTGCTTCCATTCTAATCCTTAATGGGCATCATACCAGGTTTCTCCAATTCCGTGGTCTACGATAATGGGAACGGACAATTCCATTGCATTTTCCATTTTATCCACAACTAATTTTACAAGAATTTCTTCTTCATCATTGGGAAATTCAAATAAAAGTTCATCGTGGATCTGGAGAATCAATTTTGTTTTCATTTCCTGTTGGATAATCTCCTTTTGGATCGCGGTCATGGCCAATTTTATCATTTCAGCTGCAGAGCCCTGGATCGGCATATTAATGGCCATCCGTTCGGCTGCCTGGCGCCGGAGACCATTATCAGAATCAGCGTCCCATACCGGTCGCCGCCGTCCCAGGATGGTTTCAACATATTTTTCATTCCTGGCTTTTTCCAGGGTGGTATCAATATAGTTCTGGATCCCCGGGTATTGTTCGAAATAGGATTCAATAATGGCGACAGCTTCTTTTCTCGGGATGCCCAACTCCTGACTCATGCGAAATGGACCCGCTCCATACATAATGCCAAAATTTACCACTTTTGCTGTTCGGCGCATTTCTGGTAATACCAGGTCAATGGGCACATTAAATACATGGCTGGCCGTCCTGGAATGTATGTCTTCACCATTTTGGAATGCANCAATCAATNCCTTATCCCTGCTGAAGTGGGCCATAACACGCAATTCTACCTGTGAATAATCTGCAGAGAAAATTTTCCACCCATCTTTTTGCGCTCGAAATGATTTACGTATTTCACGGCCTTCATCGGTCCGGATGGGAATATTTTGAAAGTTTGGATTGGTACTGGATAGACGGCCCGTGGCGGCNATGGTCTGGTTGAACGTGGAATGTATTCGTCCCGTTTTTTCATTGATTAATTCGGGCAGTGCATCTACATAAGTATTTTTCAATTTATTGTATTTACGGTATTCTAGAATTNGTTTTGGCAGATCGTGGTGCTCCTGGAGTTGTTTTAACACATTTTCTGCTGTACTGCGTTTTTTGACCANGGGCAATTCCAAAATATCAAATAAGATATTGGCCAATTGTTGGGTAGAATTAATATTGAATTCAGTGCCGGANAGTTTATATATCGACGTAATCAGACCTTCCAGTTTTGTATNNATCTCACTGGACATTGACCTGAGAAATTCAGGNTCTACGAAGGTGCCTGCATGCTCCATCTCAAGCAGTACTGGCACCAGCGGCATTTCAATGTTTGTAAAGAAATCGTGGAGACCTGCCTCTTGTAATCTTATCTCCAACATTTCNGTAAGNTGGAATGCGATATCCGCATCCTCAACTGCATAAAAAGCTGCTTTTTCCAAAGGGACTTGATCCATTGTGATCTGATTTCGCCCCTTTCCTATTAAATCTTCGATGGGTACCATTTCATGGTTCAAATATTCTAAGCTTAATATATCCAATTTGTAGGACCGCGCCGCCGGATTNAGTAAATGNGCTGCGATCATGGTATCGAATTCAAGTCCCCGAACTGTGATACCATGCTGTTTGAGTATTAAAGCATCATATTTAATATTTTGGCCTGTTTTTNCCNTGGAATTATCCTGAAATATTGGCTCCANTTTCTTTAGGACAGTATCCATGTCATTTTTTCCAAAGTTATTCTTTTCTTTTTCCTGATACAGAATGGGGATGTACCATCCGGAGTCAGGTATAGTTGAAAAACTTAATCCTACTATCTCAGCTTCCATGGGCAGTACGCTGGTGGTTTCCAGGTCAAAAGAGATTCGTTTAGCCTGTCCCAACTCTTTGACCAGNTCGTCCAGGNCTTTTTCAGATAGGATAGTTTTATACTGTTTTTCTGTCTCGGATATTTTTGGTTTTAAAACAGACTTTGATTCGGGTTGTAATTGCCTGATCAATGCATGGAATTCTAATTCNGTAAATTTTTCCGCACATGCATCCAGATCCATATCCCGTTTTTNTAATTCNGTNACGGCGCATGTCAGATCAACTTCAGTTAGAATTGTAACCAACTCCTTGCTCAACCTTGCATTTTCCACCCCATCTTTTAATCCATTATGGACACGTTTATTCGTGATTTTGTCCGAATTTTCAAGTGCTCCTTCAAGAGATCCGTATTCTNTTATCAGTTTCACCGCAGTTTTTTCACCAACACCTGCCACACCCGGAACATTATCTGAACTGTCGCCCATCAGCCCTAGCAGATCAATGATTTTTTCCGGCGGCACACCCCATCTTTCTTCTACTTTAACCGGGTCATAGATAATGGGGCCCGGTGATTTTCGTGTTCCNGGTGCATACATAAAAATATGGTCATTCATAAGCTGCATAAAATCTTTGTCTCCGCTTACAATATAGGTGTCCAGTCCTTCTTTTTCTGCCTGGACAGCCAATGTGCCTATAATATCATCTGCTTCCACACCGGGTTTTTTCAACACAGGCAAATTCATGGCTTCCAGCATGTCCCAGAGGTGGGACAACTGCATTTGCAGCTCCTCAGGCATTTTNGGGCGATTTGCCTTGTATTCTTTATACATATCATGACGGAATGTCTTTTCCTTCGAATCGAAGGCACAGGCGATATAATCTGGATTTTCAGATCGAATCAATTTCAGGACCTGATTGGCAAACCCAAAAAGTGCACTGGTATGNAGACCGTAACTGGTAATNAGAGGATTTCTTATTAGCGCAAAATGAGCTCTGTACAAAATCGCATATCCATCTATAATAAAAAAGCGCTTTCGAGCGGTTAAATTAAAAGACATAAGTAAAAAATTACGGCACTCTAATCCNCTCTCCCACTCTCATTTATATAAAAAAAGCCCCGAATTTCTTCGAGGCCTTTTTAATNATCAGATTGAGACTGATGCGTTTACATCATACCGCCCATACCACCCATTCCTGGGTCTGGCATTGGTGGCATTTTATCTTCTTCTGGAATNTCCGTGACGGCAGCTTCTGTTATTAATACCATTCCTGCAATAGAAGCAGCATTCTCGACAGCGACACGGGCTACCTTAGCAGGATCAATGATGCCTGCCTCGAACATTTTCACATATTCACCATTCCGGGCATCCCANCCATAGTCACCCTTTCCATCCCGGACTTTTTGAACAACGATGGCTGGTTCAGAACCTGCGTTAGCAACAATTTGACGAATCGGTTCTTCCAGTGCACGGCGCATTATACTAACGCCAACCTGCTGTTCATCTTCCACTTTTACTTTGTCCAGAGCAGGAATGGAACGAAGAAGCGCTACACCGCCCCCAGGTACAATACCTTCCTCAACAGCAGCTCGAGTTGCATGCAGCGCATCTTCAACACGGGCTTTTTTCTCTTTCATTTCCACTTCAGTGGCAGCACCAACATTGATCACAGCAACGCCACCGGAGAGTTTCGCCAATCGTTCCTGCAGCTTTTCACGGTCATAATCGGATGTGGTTTTATCAACCTGTACCTTAATCTCATTGATGCGGGCTTTGATGGCATCTGCAGTACCACCGCCATCCACTACAGTGGTATTATCTTTATCAGATACAATCCGTTTAGCTGTACCAAGATAATCCAGGTTTGCATTTTCAAGCTTGTATCCAGCATCTTCTGAAATAACAGTAGCGCCAGTCAAGACAGCTATATCTTCCAGCATGGCTTTACGGCGATCACCAAAACCTGGTGCTTTCACNGCTAGAACCTTGAATGTACCCCGCAGTTTATTTACTACGAGAGTCGCCAATGCTTCTCCTTCAATATCTTCGGCAATGATCACAACCGGTTTTCCGGTCTGGACCACTTTTTCCAATAGGGGAAGCAGATCTTTCATGTTGCTGATCTTTTTATCATGAATCAGAACATAGGGATCTTCCATTTCTGCATCCATGGATTCAGAATTGGTCACAAAGTAAGGGGACAAGTATCCCCGGTCAAACTGCATTCCCTCCACTGTTTCGAGGAATGTTTCAGCAGTTTTTGATTCTTCAACCGTGATTACACCGTCTTTGCCGACCTTTTCCATTGCTTCAGCAATTCNCTCGCCAATCTCTGTATCATCATTGGCAGAAATGGTGGCNACCTGGGCAATCTGCTGGCTGTCGGGCAAATCTTTTGATTGCCCCTGAATCGCATCTACAATAGCATCCCTTGCGGCGTCGATGCCACGCTTGATAGCCATCGGGTTCGCACCGGCTGTAACATTCTTAATTCCTTCATTCACGATGGATTGAGCCAGAACAGTAGCGGTTGTCGTTCCATCACCTGCAACATCGGATGTCTTTGACGCTACTTCCCGAACCATTTGAGCACCCACGTTCTCGAGTTTATCTTCCAGTTCAATTTCTTTTGCAACAGTCACACCATCCTTGGTTACGGTTGGTGCACCGAATTTTTTCTCTATCACTACATTCCGTCCCTTCGGACCAAGGGTGACCCTGACCGCATTGGCCAATTTGTCCACACCGGCTTTCAGGGAACCGCGAGCTTCTAGAGAATACGTGATTTCTTTTGCCATTTTTTATCTCCTTTATAAAACTGCTAGTATATCGCTTTCGCGCATAATTATGTAATCCGTACCATCAAAGGCGACTTCACTGCCGGAATATTTTCCGTAGAGAACTTTATCCCCTTTTTTAACGGTCATTTTGATCAAACTTCCTGAATCACTCACTTTACCAGGTCCAGCCGCAACAACAGTTCCCTGCTGTGGTTTTTCCTGGGCAGTATCAGGAAGTATGATTCCTCCGGCAGACTTATCTTCTGCTGGAGCAGGCTCAACAACTACACGATCAGCCAGTGGCTTGAGGTTTAAACCCATTTTACAACTCCTTATATACGTTGATTGTTTTTTTAATTATATTTCTAAAAGCGGCGGCGAAATTACCTACCAAAATCTGTTTTTCACAACATTTCAGCCTAATATTAAATAATGTCCGCCATCTCCCCTTTTACACAAAAAATATACCAATTGGCATTTTATTTCATTTTGTATGATAATAGTGAAATTTTATGTCATTATGGCAAAAAGAAATACTATGCTCCTGTTGATCCAAAACCGCCTTCTCCCCGGTCTGTCTCTGTCAATTCGTCCACTAACTCAAAATGAATTGGACTTCCATCCATGGCAGCCAACTGGAAAAGCCGTTGGCCTGTTTCTAATGTAAAAGGCTTATCTTTAATATTATCTACAGCCGCCATGATCTCCCCCCTGTAGCCAGCATCTATCAGCCCAATTGAATTGCATTGGCGCAGGGGTGTTTTGGATATACTGGANCTGGGGATTAATAAATAAGGTTTATTTTCTGCATTCTCACATGCGATCCCTAGATGGATTCGTGCTGTTTCACCCGGTTGTATGGTTTGGTCTTCAGTTACAAAAAGATCAATCCCAGCGTCCCCATCATGGAAACTTCCGTGGTTTTCATACAAGGATCTGATAGAATTGTTAAAGGGTTTAATCTTTAAATGCATTTATGTTTANGTGACCAGTGATTTCANCAATTTAACGTGGTGNGGTCTTGAACCGCAACAGACCCCGATCACATCAGGATCTTTGTTTAAAATGGATGTCACGCCGTCACTGAAATTAGATTCATCTATGGTTTCAAAATAATCATTTTCGTAATCTGTGCACCCCAGGTTTGGATAAGCGCCCCACTNACCCTTCCACGTGGAATTAAACTGATCAATACTGCTNAANGTTGTTTCCAGTTGGTTACAATTGGTCAATAAACAATCCACTTTAAATTCATGAATCATAGATAATAAATCCTGGATGGGGGTACCATCCAGAATACGACCGCTGTCTTTCATAATCAGGCTTAACCAGAGCGGTATAGGCAAATATTGTGTCATATCCATGGCAAGTGTGACCTCGTGAATATTCCCCATTGTTTCAAACAGGATAAGATCCACACCTCCATCCCTCATCCATTCCAGGGTTTCGCCGTACGTATCTTCAGTCACTGTTTTCCCNGGAAATTTTTCTGGTGAGTAGCAGTCTTCTACCGCTGTGATGGANCCTGCGATTTTCACAGTCTTATTCGATGCGTTTTGGGCNCACTCAACTGCTTTTAATAAACTATCTCTAGCCCGCTCCTTTGCTTTTATTGGTGTGTAACCTGCTCGCCGATAGGTCCATGTTGTAGTCCGAAANGTATTGGTTGTAATGATATCCGCACCGGCTGAGATATAATCCGAATGAATGGTTTCTACAACTTCTGGATGGTCCAGGTTAGCATCTGCTGACCAGATTGGCAGTGGGATATCAATGCCNCGGTTTTTTAGTTCGGTTCCCATGGCCCCATCAAGAATCAGAGGCCTTCTCATGATGATTTGTTCAAGGCAGACATCAGGTAATACAGTCCAATACTCAACGTGATAATTCCAATTCCAATGAATGATTCAAACGTGGTTTCACGGATAGAATAAGCAAGGATCCACACATTTACGATCAGGAATACCAGCGGGGTAATTGGATACCCCCAGACCCTGTATGGCCGATCAAGATTGGGTTCCTTCCTTCTCAGGACGAACAGTGAAATGACGGTCAATGTTGTGGTAATAATCAGGGAAATGCCTGCGTACATCAACACTTGCTCAAAGGANGATGTGAGGATNAACAGGAATGATAAGCCCAGTTGAACNCAAAATGCATTCAGNGGAATATCATCGGTATTTCTGTTTTTTAGAAATTTTAAAAATGAGTGGTCTTCGCCCATGATTTGCATGATCCTGGGGCCGATGTAAACATAACTGCTGACCGTGGATAAAAGAAGGATCGATATTCCCAAACCAATGACCTTCGCCCCAATTTCACCAAATATTTGAACACCGGAAATATATCCAATATCGACCCTCCCCGCCATGGCAGCCATGGGTGCCGTATAGAGGAAAATATAATTAAGCAATATGTAAAGAATCATAACAAACCCAGTGGCNATCANCATNGATCTTGAAATATTAATTTTNGGATCCTGGATTTCACCGGCAATATACACAGCTGAATTCCAACCGGTGTAGGCATAAGAAACCCAAACCAGGCTCACAGCGAATCCAGAACCCAGCATGAGTGCACCATCGCCGGGTTTAGGCAAGATGGAAATGGACTGGGGAACATCACTAAAAAATCCGAATGCAATAAACACAAGGATCAGCCCAATTTTGACTGCTGTGGAACTATCCTGGAAAAAAGTGCCCCATTTGACACTTTTCATATGGAGCCCATGGAACCCTGCCAGAACTAGGGATGCCACAATTGTTTGGTTTAACCCNGGGAATACTGCTGACAAATAACTTCCTAAGGCCATGGCAGCCAAAACCGCAGGAGCCGTGAACCCAACTGTNGCTGAAACGATCCCGGCTCCAAAGCCAACNGATGGATGAATAATNCGGCTCAATAAATGGTATTCACCGCCGGATCGTGGAAGTGCNGCACCCAGTTCACTNTAGGTTAAAGCACCGCAAAGTGCAACAATTCCGCCAATGACCCAGAGCATGATTAAAGGGAAAACCGATTGTATATCGAGTAACTGGAAGCCCAGGCTGGTAAAAACACCNGTTCCGATCATGGATGCCACAACAAACGATGCAGCGGTCCAGACTGAAATATGGCGGNCTGGTGAAATCGGCGTCAAGGATCAGGAACGGTAAATATTNAACGCAAGAAGGAGCCAACCCGCGATAAAACACGCACCNCCAATGGGTGTAACGGCTCCGAGCCATCTCNTATTCGTCAGAACCAAAAGATATAAACTTCCGGAAAAGATCACAATGCCAGCTGTTANAAGATAGGCAGGAATGTGAATAAGATCATGATTTAAGTGGAATCCTATTGCACCGATCAGAAGCAGCCCGATAGCATGGGCCATGTGATAGCGAACACCAGTCTTAAAAATTTCAAGGTCTTCAGNAGAAACCNTGGATTTCAATCCATGGGCGCCGAATGCGCCCAAAAGAACGGCTAAACCAGCCAGGAAAGCCCCAACAATCAGCCAGGTTTTCATGGCTTATTCTGAACGCTGGATCACGGTCCGTACAGGGTAAGGAATCTCGATTCCTTCCTGGTTGAACCGTTTATGGAGTCTTTTTATAAATTCGTGTATAATTGGATTCTGATCGCCATATTTATTNCCGCGGAAATAAACCGCAAGATNTATACTGGATTCACCAAATCCACGAAATTTAAAGGAGGGCTCTGCGTCTTTATTCACTTCTTCCATGGTGGAATGGAGTTCAGTCGCCACTTCCATAACAACCTTTCCCACCTGATCCAGGTCTGAGTTATATCCAACACCTACGGGAATCTTTACAGAAAAACTGGGGTCACCGCTGTCATAATTCTTAATGATGGCTGAAGACAGTTTGGTGTTGGGAATGTGAATGATATTGTTGGACCGCTCCAGCATCTTGGTATTACGCCAGCTGATATTCTGGATATACCCCATTTCCCCGGAGTCGAGACTGANAAAATCTCCGGGCTGAACTTTCTTGCTCAGCAGAATATGCAGGCCAGCAAATACATCGGATAAGGTATCTTTTAAAGCAAGTGAAACAGCCAGGCCTCCCACACCCAGCGCCGTAAGCATGGGTGTAATGGATACATCCAAGGAATCTAAAATAATAAGTAACCCAATAGCATACACCGTGATCCACACAATATTGGTGAATATGGTTGTAGACGGAAAGCNGCTGCCCTGCTGTTTGGACCAGATGTCAAAGAGTCCAACCACCAGTTTTGCTGAAGCATGGGTAATAGATGCAATCAGTATNATTTTCAGAATNTTTGAAATATACAGNCCGTAATGCTCATCGATTGGAACATCGCGAAACGCAAGCGACAGGGCTAATAGAAAAAACCAAAGGACAATCTGTGACTCCACGGCAGCGAGGATTACGTTATCCCCTTCCCACTTGGATCGTTCTGCAGCTTTTATTAGNCTGGAATGGACAACCCGNTTAAAAATCATACCCGCCAGTGTGCCTCCNGCAACAATAGCTAACGGCACCAGCCACTGATCNGTAAAGGATGTACTATTTAAGAATTGGGTGACGGCATCCATGTTAATCAAACTTCACGGATACCAGTTTTGAGATTCCCTTTTTCTCCTGGGTTACGCCATACATGTAATCTGCGATTTCCATGGTGAGTTTATTGTGGGTCACTATAATAAACTGGGTTTCNTCACAAAATTTCCCCAGCACACGGGTAAATTTGTGGATATTAACATCATCCAGCGGCGCATCTACCTCATCCAGGATACAATAGGGGCTGGGTTTGACCTGGTAAATGGCAAAAAGAAGTGAGATNGCGGTGAGGGCTTTTTCCCCGCTGGACAAGAGACGGAGCGATGTATTCCGTTTGCCCGGCGGCTGTGCTTCAATGCCTATATCTGCNTCCAGAGGGTCCGGGTCACCCACCAGTTTCAGTGTGGCATTCCCACCTTCAAAGAATAATTGGAATAATGTTTCAAAATTGGATTTGATCAGGTCGAACGTTTCTTGAAACCGTTTCCGCGCAACCTTATCGATCTTGCGGATCGTCTCACGGAGATTCTCCTCTGCTTCGAACAGATCATCCCGCTGGACCGATAACGTCTCAAGGCGNTCANTCTCTTCGTTATATTCATCCTGGACTGCCATATTGACCGGTCCAATATTTTCTAAACTTCGCTGAATCTTGGCAATTTCAATTTCGAGCTGCTCTTCGGAGTCATCCACAATCANATCCCCAGGAACACTCTGATTATACCTGTCNCGGATCCGCTCTTCCACCAGGCGGATTCTTTGATCTGTTTCCGACGCTTCTAATTCTGCATTCTTCAAGTCCTCCAGGAGTTGTTCCCGGTCTCTTTGCTCCGCAGCAATTCTGGCCTGGATCTCTTCAATACTCTGGTAGGTCTCNCTGTACACTGATTGTTTCAGGTCTAAAATGGAACGCTGTTTCTGGATCTCAGCATTCAGGGTGTCCAGTTCTTTTTCACCTTTGGTGATCTCAACNTCCAGGTCTTTCTTTTTTAATTGCAGTTCATCGATCTCCTGTTTGATTGATTCCTGCCTGNCCTTTAACTCAGCCCGGGTTTCTTCTCCCGATGATCTCTTGAACTTGAGCTGATCCCTGCGGGATTCAAGCTCAATCAGTTTAATNCTCGAGTCCTGAAGGGTGNGCTGAAACTCATCTCGTGTCTTTCTGGCTGAAAGCATAGCTTCATTCGCCTGATCAACTTTTTCCTGGAAGGAATCCAGCTTTTTCTGGGCCTTATCCATGGCGGGCTGAAGTGATTTCAGCGCCAAATGGGATTGTTTTAAATCAGTTTTCGTGTCCTTCANTTCCTGCTTTNCTGCCTGGATCGATTCTTTGATCTGGGTATGGATAAGCTGGTCACGGATTAAGTCTGCTGCCAGCTGGGATGATACCTGGTGGTGCTTTTCAATCCCGCGGAGCTGCTCTTTCAGAAGAGCCTGGCTGGAATGAATGGTATCCATAAGTGTTTTCGATCGTTCTGTCAGTTCTATTTCCTTATGCAGAAGTTCCTCCAGCTCAATTGAAATCCTGTCCAGCTTTTTCTGCCGGCCAATCAGGTTCCCGTGTTCAGATGCCTGCCTGTTCTTCAGGATCATATCCCTGCCCGAATAGGCTCCGGTTCGGTCCACGAGACCCCAGCCCCGGAGATCTTTGGATTTAAGAGCAGGGCCCAGCTCTTCAACGATCAACAGGGATCCTAAAAGGTGATCCGCCAATGGCCTGAGCTGACTGCTTGTTTTGACCAGGTCAGATGCCCTGGACTGTACCAAGCCGGATCTTGGAAGATTCTTCAGGTCTGTTTTCAAATCAGCCGCCTCTTTCAGCGGTATGATCGTAAGATCACCCGCCTGGTTTTGTTTGGCTTTTTCCAGAGTTGAAACGGCGGACGCCCTGTCCTTAGCGATCAGGCAGTGGGACAGGTCTCCCAGCCCTGACTCCAATGCATCCCGATACTCTTCATCCACCTGGAACATATCGGCCACGGTTCCCAGCACACCGGGAAATAATTTGGGATTCTCCAATACAAACCGGGTCCCTTCCGGGAATCCTTCCCTGGATTCAACTAATTCAGCGTAAAATTCCCGCTGGCCCTTAAGCGACTTGGCCAAAGCCGATACAGAATGCTTTTCTTCAGAGACGGACTCACGATCATCTTTTAAAGCATTTAGTTTTAATTCCGATTCTTCCAGCTCTTTTTTAGCATTTGACAGATCCCTGTCTGCCTTCATCTTTTCCTCCGTTAATTCTTTCTGGCTGGCTGAATGGTTTTTTTCATCTGCTGTCCGATCAATAATGTGCTGCTTTAATGTTTCAACGGCACCTTCCTTTTCCGCTATGACAGCCTGTGTACGGTCGAACAGGGAACGGTCGTCTGCCAGTTTACGCTGCAGTTCCCACCGTTCATTCTGGGCATCATCCAGTGCCTGTACCGTTTTTTGATAGGACTCTTCTATTTGTCCAAATTCATTTTTCTCAGTTTTATAGGCTTCCAGCAGGTCATCAATGGCCGGTTCCAGTTCAGTCATCTCCTTGTCAAAATCAAGACTCAACTGTTTTAAACTTTCTATTTTTTGGAAATTGGTGCTTTTTTCCCGTTCCAGGCGATCGATGGTCAATAATGCACCCCGGCCCTGCTCTGAACAGACCAGGATCCTATTGCGCATTGATTCACGTTTTTCATTCATCTCAGTCATGATAGACTGCAGGTCGTTCAACTTGGTTTCCTGGGTCTTGTACAGGGTNCGCAGCTGGTTTAATTCTTTCTCATGAGCAGATGATTCCGATGTTTGCGATTCCCGTAAATGACGGTATTCATCAATCCGGGCCTGGAGCGGGGCCGCTAGTGACCGGTAACGATGAATCTGTAAAAATGCCAGTTTAATATCTTTTGCTTCAAGGGTTTCAGTGAGATCCGCATGCCGTTTGAATCTCTTGAGCTGTAGGCCAAGATGGTGCACCTTCTGCTCTACTTCTGCAATAATATCCTGGATACGTTCCAGGTCTACCCGTGTGATCTCAAATTTTCTTATGGTAGATTTACGCTGGGTACGGTATTTATGAATGCCAGCAGCTTCTTCGAACATTTTCCGCCGGTCATCTGCCATTTCTGAAAGGATCTGTTCAATCATTTTCAATTCAATGACAGAATAGGCATCAGCACCCATCCCCGTATCCATAAAAAGATCCATAATATCTTTCAGGCGGCACTGGGTTTTATTCAGGTAATATTCTGATTCACCGCTGCGGTATACCCGCCGGGCGATTTCGATATCATTGTATTCGATGGGGAGTTTACCGGCATTATTGTGAACGGTCATGGACACTTCGCAGACGCCCAGGGGCTTGGCGCCTTCAGCACCGTTAAATATAACATCTTCCATTTTCCTGCTGCGCAGAACACGATACTTCTGTTCCCCCAGGACCCATCGAATTGCATCAACAATATTGGTTTTTCCGCACCCGTTTGGCCCCACGACCGTGGTGATGCCCTGGCCAAGTTTCATGACTTCCTTATTGGCAAAGGATTTAAAGCCATGCATTTTTAATTCTGATATATACACAAAAACTGGTTTGGATGTGGAGTATAAATTTACGTGAAATCCGTCTGGAATTCCACCGCTGGATTGTACATTATTGTATCAAAAACACAATTCCCAGCAAAAAAGTTCGAATTAAAAAAATTAAAACAGCTTGGGAATAAGCATACCGCTCCGCTTTTTATATTCTGCCCATTCTGGATAACGGGCCATGGAAGCTTCTTTCTGAAGAATGTTAACCAGGAAAACTCCGATCCATACCCAAGCCAAAATGGCCCAGGGAATCCAATGCTGTACAATCAGTGCATACGATGCATAAAGCATGACCTCTCCCAGATAATTTGGATGGCGGATATATTTGAAGAGACCTTCGCGAATAAGTCCCCGGTGATATTTCAGGGTGAAATATTTCTGGCAGTCGGCAGTCATCATGATCACCACGCCTAATGTATGTAAGGATATAGCAGCAGTTAAAACCGTTAAACTGGCCATTTTCTGATCAGGCCCCAGGATGCCTGAAATTAGCAGAAAGGGGAAAACCCAGTACAGTCCCAGCACTAACATAAACGCCATTAGCCCACCGCCAAGGGTAACCTTCTTTTCCCATCTTCGATCAGGAAATGCAAAATGCTTAAGCATCCAGCAAAAACCATACATCCCGTGCAAGGCTAAATACACGTTTGCAGCTAAAGAAAAGTTTTGATAATAATACATTAAGAATAGTATATAGAAAAATGTGCCCGTCTTTTGGAAATTTATTACCCAGGCTAACTTCAGTATTTGGGGGCCGCCCAGAAAACGCTCTGTGATAAATGCGGTAAAACGGGCCCAGTGGGACCATAAGGGTACATGTGTTTGTTGATCACTCATACTACCATCCTTTTTTTGAATTACAACCGTACTAATTTATGAAATGGATTTAATCTGACGCGGGTCTTGATTGAAATAACTATGCTTTCTTTTGTAATTAAATAGATCAGGAATGATGTTCCATTTTCTATATATCTCCCATAATAAAATATCCTAAATAACCCACCAATTCGTATAGGCATCCCATTGTGGATTTCAGCCCTTTAGGGCTTGGCACATAATTTTTCAATTTTGTCAGTGTCACCAGGATCGAGGGTGTTCGTAAAACAGAATAAAGATCAGGGGATAACCCCTGGTTCCTAAACAGTGCAGCAGCCCGCCGCATATGAGATTCACTTGTAACCAGCAGTATGTCCTGGATTGAATTCTTTTCTGCAAAAGATTTCAATTGCATGGCTTCATCAAGCGTCCTTTCTACTCCCTGTCCATAGATGATGAATTTTTCTTCCGGAACACCGTGCTGAAGTGCAAATTTCTTTACNAACTCACTNGTGTTAAAAGACTCATAACGGTCCTGGATAAAAATNCGGGGGATCCATTTGCCGTACAGGAAAAGTTTNGCTTGTCCCGATTTAACAAATTCAATGCCGGCATAAATTCTCTCCGCGTGGNGGGTGAAACGGAAGTACTGTTCAGGTTCAAACAATAATTTNCTGTATACCCTTTCATCAATGTACCAGTTATAATCAACCCCTCCAGTGAGAACCACAACCCCATCATACACTTTTTCTGGTTTGAACGTATTTTCTGTCTTCCAGCCACTCCAGAATAGTGCCCCGGTAATGGGAATGCTGACCAGGTAGAGATATAATGTGATAGCGATGACCAGTTTCCTTTGNCCCTTCAGTTTGATCATGAGCCATAAAAGTCCAGCAAATAGAACCAGCAGGGGATTAATCAAAAACTTTGCTATTAACTGTATATCAATACCTATCTCCTTAAATCCAACAAACCATCTTTATTTCCTTGAATCATTCCCCGTAATAAGATAGATGTTTTTTATTCTAATGAGAATCCTCTGCTCTTTATTTTGTCTTTTATAGCACCCTCATCAAGCCCGCTTCCTATNACTAAAACTAAGCCTTTTAATAGATCAACAGATGCACTCTNTCACACCGGTGCAACTGTAAACTGCGCTCTCAACACTCTCCTTGCAATGGCTGCACGTCATACCATCAACCTTGATTGAAAGATGGTTCTGTGACCCATCAATAACATTCTTACTCTCATCAGGCTTTGGCATCTCCCCTTTAAGCGTGTAGAAATAGGCGTTAAGTAAGATCAGAACAAATAAAATCGTTAAGAAAAGTGACATATAGCTATCATCTGCGTGAACATGTGCATTGCTTGACATAGCAGGTAGACCGATGGTTATAAAAGNAATCAAGAATAAAACCGAATACAATCGCTGTAGATGAAATCAGAAACAGGTAGTGAGCCATGGTTCTGCGTCCAAGTATATTTTTTACCACGGCAATTGAAGACGCATTGGTTGCAGGCCCTGCCATTAAAAACACAAAAACNGCTCCTGCTGTTACACCCTTGGCCATAAGAGCCACAGCAATCGGTATGGATGCTGTTGCACAGACGTAAATAGGCAGTGATACGGCAAGCATCATAAAAAGCATGATATACGAACTAGAAGAAAAATTTTCTGCAATAAAATCAGGNGGAATAAAAAGGGCTATCGCTGCCGCTACAATAAGCCCTTGAAACAGGGGAACCACTATATCNGATGGCAGAGTTAAAAAACCATACCTAAGTCCTGATTCCAGCCTCTCAACCAAGGGCTTTTTGGCATCCGATACATGGTCTGAATCAGGAAGATGGTGATGCACATCATCATCAAAACTGTTAATAACCAGACCGCTAAAAACCCCCGAAATAAAGGCAGCCAGGGGCCTGAACAATGCAAAAACAGGACCGAGCATTCCATACGTTAAGAAAATGCTGTCAACGCCTGTNTGAGGAGTAGAAACGAGAAATGATACAGTGGATCCTTTTGATGCACCTCCNTCCCTGAGGGTAGCAGCAACAGGTATAACNCCGCAGGAACATAGAGGAACAGGTATCCCCAATACCGTGGACTTTAAAATAGATGAAAAACTCTTTGAGCCTATATGCTTCAGAATCAAACGGCTATCTACAAACATAGAGATAAGCCCGGCAACAAACATTCCCGTAAGAAGAAAAGGAGACATCTCCAGACAAAGAGACCACATCTCTGAAAGAAAAAGACCAANATAATCAACCGCTAAATTCAACATGATACCATTTTAAGAAAGTTTTTATATAAATAAATACAAGATAATCTAAGGACTAAAAGATAAACTTGATCATAAAATACCACCCTTCGGGTTATGNGCCTNACGCNNCTNCTTCTNTTTTNAATTNGNTGGANGNCGAATGGGCNNNGAATNATCCNACAAACAAAAANCCCNACGANTGTGGNGCTTGNANTNNTTANTTCATNTAGTACAATCCTATATTTCTATCATAAAACCAACATAAATAAAATTACTGAAATAGTAATCATAGATAAAATGAACACGTATGGAAGCGATTTGATAATAGCAAAATTTCGTAACATTTCAGCGGTATCATTAACCTTTGGGAAAGGAATTTCAGGCACGTCAAAATTGAGAAATTCACATAAAGGACCCCAGCCCTCATTTACATGGTAGATTAATAGTCTATCAGAGGGGATTGTTTTTTTTACTCTCTCTATATGTTCATAGTAAACTAGCTTAGTAGACTCTCTATCAGAAAAATTATTCTTAAATAGCCCAACCCAAATTAGGTTAACCTGCATTTCTATGAACATTCGTATGGGATACACCACCCGTTTAAACCAGTCTGGTAGCATAGTGGGAACTTTATAGATTGTATTTGCTGTACTTTTGTACCATGTATCAAAATCTCTTAAGGTTAAAATAAATTTTGCTTCAGGGAATTTATTTATTAGTTCTTCATAAAATAGACTTACAGGGAAATCAACGGCAGAATTGAAGCCACTGAATAACCTATTCCAGTTTGGATGTTCTCCAAGAGAAATATCGTACCATATTTTGATGTGAGATGGATGTGAAACTACCTCTCGCATGTGATAACATGGCCCTATCCCCANTTTTTCCANTGCAATTTTTAAAGACATTGTACCTGTACGACCAAATCCTGTACCAAACACTTTCATTTAATTTAATTTAAAAACTATCCTTTCCGAATCTACATCTNATCACATAAACAACAATCCACCCATCAGGTTATGAGTTTCACGCAGCTTCTTCTGTTTTAAGTTGGCTGGAGGACGAATGGGCATCGATTTATCCACAGAATAAATTTTTTATACTAATTATTAAAATTCAATAATCACACCAGCAGTGGGAATTGTCTTATACTGGTAAGCTATTTTTATTGTTCCATCATCTAAATATATATTCTCCCATTCGTTATCTTTATTAAATAGATTTAGAAAATCATAAAAGATGACNATATTGATCTGNTCAAAGTAGTACCGTTGTTGAAGCATTAGATCAAATCGAAGATATGAACCATATCTTTTAGTATTCCAATCTCCTTCAGAGCTTGTATACCATTCACGTATATTATGATCATAAGTTTTAGGTGTATACGGTCTTCCTCCTAGATAACGAANCTTAAAACTGATCTCATATTCATCGCTTGGTGAAAATGGGAGCAAGNTAAATAAATAAGACCAATATGTTTTTTTATATTTTTGGTACCAATCATATTTTTTGTACTCGATCTTATACCCACCAATGACATTGATCACGTCCCCATAATCATAGTCCCAATTATAATATTTACCTTCATCACGGTCATCCCACATCTCAGAGATTGAATGAGACCAGGCNAAAGANCCATACCANTTGTNNAAATATTTTTTTTGAATGAAAAGTTCTAGCCCCTTACTCCTGCCTTTACCAGCATTTATNATCTTTTTATAATTTATACTATCCCTGCCATCTGAGTCCTCTAATATTTCATTTATGACTATATCNCCCATTGTTTTAGTATAAATCTCCAGCGTAATTCGTTTATCTCTTGCGGAAAAATATTCAATACCAATAGCGCTCTGATCCGCATAGTAACTGGTTAAGGAACTTTGACCCAATTTATTTGAATTTAGATCTCTATTATNAGGAAACTGAAAATACCGTCCACCAGAAAAATTAAGAGNGAGAATCTGGTTTACATGGNATGAGAGTCCGAGGCGTGGAGAAAAACTCNCTTTATTTGTGTAGCTAAGATGATCATACCTACCTCCAACCAACACATCTAATTTTTTANTTGGTTGATAAGTAAGATGAATAAATCCCCCTGTTTTCCATAATTCGAGAAGATGATTAGTTATATTAGTATCNGGTATACCAATTGTGTCTAANGGTGTGGCGATCGTATTTTNATTATTAAAGTATATATTATCAAACTCAGNCCTACTGATAATTGATGGAATATCTCCNGNAAAAGAATAACCATANATATAGTTTGGCCTGATCTTGAACCATCTGTCATAGTCAAGTCTTAATAACTTTGTAGAAAAACCGGTATTTAGATTAAACNTCTTTGAAAGTGAATAATTGATCTCTCCTCGTAGAGTATTTTCGATCTCTATATCATTATTCCGAGCATAATCATTTTTATATGAATTATCATTATCGTTTAATTCCAATTCATAAACATTGAGATCTAAGATAAGTGCACTGCTNGATATTGATACTATACCAAAACCCTTTTTAGAAAAAAGATCTTTATATGTGATACCTGATGTGATCTGTTTGGAACTATAATCAACATTCTCCGCACCTCGCATGGAGGGGTCATTCTCGTTTTCCAAATTAACCGCATCTATCCCCCCTAGATAATTAAACATTAATTTTTTAGTGGGTGAAATGTTAAAGGTTAGTTTGCCCTGACTGGTCCAATACTCCGGTATGGCCTGCAGACCGGTCCCGCGCATCACAAAATCTAAAAATGAACGTTGCAGGGAAAGTAAATAGGATCCATCTTTCATCAGTGGCCCTTCAATATTTCCGCCAAACCCAGCCATATTCATACTAAGTTGACCAAGATGTCTTTCACGGTTACCATCTCTAAGTTTTACATCCATCACTGATGATAATTTTTCACCGTANCTTGCTGGAAAAGCTCCCGCATAAAAATCGATCCGTTCAATAAAATCTGTTTCAACCATTGTGACAGGGCCACCACCTTTACCCTGTTGTGGAAAGTGGTTAGGAAAGGGAATTTCTAAATAGTCCATCACAAATAGGTTTTCATTGTGCATCCCACCCCTTACAATAACTTCATTGCTCTGGTCATTCCCAGATATAACGGAAGGAAGAGCCTGCATCATTGCCATAATATCATATACCCCAACAGGATCAGATCGGATCTCTTCAATATCTATTGTTCTATTACTGGTGACAGCATCCTTTGTTTTTTCAAAATAATTACCCGTNACAACTATATCNTCACCTTCAAGCACTGTNNGGTGTAGATCAAAATTTGCAACGCTTGCCCTTTTAGGTACGATATGAACATTAGGGCGGGTTATTGGTTTATAACCGATCATAGAAGCATTCACATCGTAACTCCCAACCGGAATATTTTTGATCATAAAATTCCCAAGAGAATCAGTCGCTGATCCCAGATCAGTTCCGCTTATAATAATATTAACGCCTATTAGAGGCTGGTGCGTATTAGTATCGCGAACTCTACCAGTCAATAGACCATCTGNTCCATTAAGGATAGAAGATAGCCCTATTACAATGATTATACCTGCTATCCAAATTTGTTTCATAGAATTCTTTAATTTTTCGCCGTTAAACCATAGTTATACTAATTATTATTTATCACTTCCTATGCTGCATTCTAACCCATCGGGTTATGAGCCTCACGCAGCTTCTTCTATTTTAAATTAGCNGGANGACGAATTGGCATCGAATCATCCCACGAATGAAATCATGTTGTTGAAGAAATTGTCCATAATACATTGCTTAGAAATGTCATAATTTCTTATTAATAAATGAAACATATCGATCTTTATGAATTTCATNAAAAATAGAACTTTACTTTTTTTCTTATTGGCATCTGCTATGTTCCCGAGAGATATGAACTATTTAGACTTTGAGATCATTGTTAATAATGATCCATATCCAGCAAACATGTTCATACACACTATGGGCTCCCAACCAAGATACATGGCAATAATCGACTCACTAATTAATCCTTCTTGGTTTATCAACTCTGGACCTTTGGGGCTTGATTTCAAGGTTAACCAGAATAAACTATCTTATTTCAATAATTATAACAAGTCATGGATAATACTAAACGAATATATGAACGAANCAGANACACTNGAATGTGTTAATGGGTATCTTGCAGATTTCCATGATATACAGTTNTTGGCAAATGGTGGCTATTTNTTACAAACCTATGACTCAATATATGTAGATATGAGTCAAATAGATCCCGGCGGAAATACTAATGCACTGATAATCATACTGATAATTCAAGAATTTGATTCCAATAAAAACCTGATTTTTGAGTGGAATGCATGGGAACACNTGAATATTGCTGACTACCATAATCTAAACCTAACCTCTAATAGAATTGTATGGATGCATGGTAATAGTATTCATATTGATCTGGACTCCAATATACTTGTATCAAATAGAAGGAGCAGNGANGTAATTAAAATTGATCGAAACAATGGTGATGTAATTTGGTATTTTGGTGGNCCTAATAATGAATTTAGCATAACAAATGATCCTTATAATGGTTTCAGCAGGCAACATGATGTAAGAAGAATCGAAAATGGGAATATTCTTCTTTTTGATAATGGAAATGACCATGATCCTCCAATCTCAAGAGCAGTAGAATATGAGATAGATGAAAGNGAAAAGACTGCANANCTNGTNTGGGATTTTTCCCATCCCGAAGGCTATNTTGGTCTTGCGATGGGGAGCGTTCAAAGATTACCAAACAATAACACCCTCATTAATTGGGGGAGGCTCCTTAATCAGGGTGCTGTAATTACAGAAGTTGATTATGATAAAAACATTGTATTCGAGATACAATATCCATATCCTTTTTATTGCTATAGAGTTACAAAGCATACCTGGCAATTTGAAACAAACTTAATTCCCGGTGATACAAATTTGGATAACCAGGTCAACATCCTTGATATAAATTTTATTGCTGACTATACTGCCCAAGACACATCCGAATTGGATGTTTATCACTTATACAGATATGATATCAATAGAGACCGAAGCATAGATGATATTGACATAAATTTACTAGCTGAGATGATTATCGGGTTATGAGCCCGACTTAAGTACATATAAATAATTGGATTAAATAAATTTTATTCAATCGGATAACGAAGTCCGACTTGCCTTCTTATTTCATCCATTGAACTCATCACTGCAATACTCTCGCCATGCGNCATAAGGGGTGACTCAATTAGATTGGTTCTTACACACCGGGAAAACTCAATCGCTTGTTCCCGCAATCCATGTCCTTCATAATGGTTAGGGTATTCAGTTATAGTTCCATCAAAGAGCACGACTCTCATTGAAGCAGGATTGTAAAACGTACGGTCAATTTCTAACCATCCATTGTCCCCGGACACAACAGCCCTGCAGGGTGTTGCATTTTTTAATGTNGTGTTAAGTATNGCTTGAGCACCATTTCTGTATTCAAAAATTGCGGATGTCTGTTCATCTACCCCTTTATCGGTAAAACTGGATTTTGCTGTAATTTTATCTGGAGCCCCAAGAATTAAATGTGCAAACGAGACGAGATAAATACCAAGGTCAAGCAATGCACCTCCGCCAAGTTCAGGCTCCCATAAACGTGGATTAGTAGAACCCGTAAGGCGTTGCCCGTGATCAGCCTGCAGGGTATGGATAGTCCCAAGGACACCGCTTTTAATAATCGTTCGCACCTGTTCTATGTGGGGTAAAAAGCGGGTCCACATGGCTTCAANCAGGGTTAATTGATTTTGAGTTGCCTTATCTANCATTAATTCTACTTCGCGGGTATTAATGGCAAACGGTTTTTCACAAAGCACTGGTTTCATGGCTTCTAAAGCTAGAAGTGTATGCTCTATATGAAAGTTATTTGGGGTTGCTATATAAATGCCGTCTAAACTGGGATCTCTTACTAATTTATCGTAACTGTCATAGCCAACGCATTCCGGGAATTTAGCTGNAAAATTCTCTGCGTTTTTCATAGAACGCGACCCAACAGCAGCAACNTGATGATCATCTAGATNTGCCAGATCGTTTGCAAATGCATTTGCGATCCCTCCCGTGCCAATTATACCCCATTTAAACTTTTTAAGATTCATAAGATTACTTTAANTANNNAATTANTGNTTAACAAAAGCCACATTGTGCTGATAATAGATAAGATGAGCTACCATAAATTATTAATAGAGTCTGTAGTTCTGGTAAAATATTTGAGCTGAAGAGTCTGTAAAATGAATCAAATCGTACAATTNCATCTCAAAGTTTGGCCTTGGAATCAGTTATTACTATTAATTAAAATAATCTCAACATTTAACCCTTAATCAAAAAAATGAGATTTATNNTAACANTATTACCTATCCTTCTGATATTATTACAGATTACCGGGTGTTCACAAGACCCCATTAACTACGAAACACAGCTTTTTCAAAAAAATAATTTTTATTATAAAAAAAACCAGAGTAAACCCTATACTGGACCAATATTTTCTTTATACCCAAATGGAAAGAAAAAAAATAGCGGCAATCTTATCAATGGGGGAAAAGATGGCTTGTGGACTGAATGGTATCAAAACGNAAANATAAAAGCAGAAGAATATTATAAAGATGGAAAAGCCGATGNCATATGGGTTTCATGGCATGAAAATAATAAATTAAAATTAAAAGGAACCTTTAAAGACGGAAAGGCAAATGGATTGCGCACCGAGTGGTATCAAAATGGACAGAAAAAAGAAGAAGGATATTTCAAAAATAATGAATTTGACGGGCAATGGACAAAGTGGTATCCGAATGGGAAAAAAAGCGGNGAAGGAAATTATAAAAACAACAAGGAAACAGGAAAACATACACTATGGTATCAAAATGGACANAAAAAATCTGAAGCTCAATTTATTAAGGGTGAAATTAAGGGATCACGCATTGAATGGTATGAAAATGGGGGGGAAAAAGAAAAAGGAACTATAAATGGGTTGTGGACTCAGTGGTATGAAAACGGGTATAAAAAAGGAGAAGGACACTACAAAAATCAGATTCCAATTGGAAAGCATATGCTGTGGCATGAGAATGGACANAAAAAATCTGAAATGNAATTNNCNAATGGAAGNCCCCATGGATTACGAATTGAGTGGTATGAAAATGGTCAGAAAAAAGAGGAAGGAAANTTTGTTAATGGAAATCAANATGGTAAATGGACCTACTATAACAAAGACGGNNCAATCGATGGTACAGAAGAATATTGAAACTATTATCTTATAAAGACAATCNTTACTTAGCGATTAAAAATCTAAAAAATACATTNCTACCAAAAAACCGCATCCATGTTTTTTGTAATTTTTCTTTAATGTATNTACGATTCATAATTGCAGCGGGGGTTTTATCGATTGGGTGGACACAATCCNTCCAGTTTAAAGATAGTGCGGATGAACAATTATTAAACTTCCTTCATGACCATGGAGGATCTGGAGAATACTATTATATTGAATCCATGGGCTCAGGAATATGCATTTTCGATTATGATAGCGATGGNGACCTGGATGCTTACTTTCCCCAGGGAGCTTCTTTGCCAGGCTGGGGAAAAAATATTATACTGGAAAATAAACTTTATAGAAATGATGGCTCAATATGGACAGACGTTACAGAACAAGCNGGGGTCGGTGACAGGAGTTATAGCATGGGCTGTGCCTGTGCAGATTATGANAATGACGGNGCCACAGATCTATATGTNACAAATTATGGACAGGATATTTTTTANCGTAACAATAATGATGGTACGTTTACAGACATTACTTCTGATGCAGGTATTGATAACCCCCATATGGGCATGAGTGCGGCATTCTTTGATAGTGATAATGATGGATGGCTTGATCTTTATGTTACAAACTATGTTGATTATTCAATTGAAGATAACCCTGAATGCACAAGCCCTGTTCAAAATCCAATGCATGGTGAATTATTTGCGCGATCGTATTGCGATCCCGATGTCTTTTATGGAGTTGAAGATAAATTTTACTATAACAGCAAGGGAAAATTCATAGATCGATCAAGCCGTTCTGGTATAAGCAGNGTCCGACTCAGAGGGTTGGGAGTGGTGCCTGGTGATATTGATAACGATGGNGATATGGACATCTATGTAGCGAATGATAAAGATATGAACCTANTATTTATAAATAATGGTAAAGGCCGTTTTACNGAANAAGCATTATTAATGGGCGTTGGNTTCAATGGNAATGGACTTGCTGAAGCAGGNATGGGGGTAGATTTTGGAGATGTTAACNGNGACGGTTGGCTGGATATATTTGTTACGAACTTTAGCGGTGAAACCAATACANTNTATTTAAATAAAAAATCGGGTTTTNTAGTAGATGCTACCCTTGAAACTGGACTGGGTAAACCAAGCATACCNTTCCTTGCATTTGGTACAAAGTTTGTCGATCTAAANCTGGATGGATGGCTTGATATTTATGTTGCCAATGGACACGTTATAGATAATATTAATTTATTCAACAGAGAGTACCAGCATGCCCAACCCAATCAGGTATTTATCAACCAGGGAAATGGAACCTTTATAGACAAAACAACCAAAATCGGAGGAGACCTTCTTAAACCAGCAGTGAGCCGAGGCGTTGCATTTGGTGATATGGATAATGATGGCGATATTGACTTTATTGTATCAAATAATAATGATAAGGCCGAACTATTATTAAATGAGGGAGCACCAAAAAANAATTGGATNGGATTTGANCTTGAAGGCAGATCCTGCAATCGACAAGCCATCGGCAGTAAAATAATAATCANTACTGATTCTGGTAATCAGACAGCCTACGTTAATCCAGCCGGCAGNTATCTNACATCAAATGATAAAAGAGTATTATTTGGAATTAATCANGATAAATTAATTACCACTCTAGAAATTGAGTGGCCCGGATCAAACAAAGAAACTTTTAACAACCTGACACCTAATTTTTATTATAAAATAATTCAAGGAGAATCCGTAACAAAAATACATTATAAACTTTAACCTTACCTGATATCAATACAGGAAATAACAATTAATTTTATAATCAAGTCTACGGATNTATTGCTATCAAATTACTCTGGTTAGAAATGGAGCACCTATTATTTTCGCATTTATAGTGGATTNCCTCTTATGTCCACCATTATCGCTTTGGTATTACCAAAATCATTTAACAGNTCCACCTGAGTTTTAGCGTCACCTATAATTAAATAGAACATCTCATCTTCATTTAAATACGTTTCGATCATCAGATGAAAATCATCCAGGGTCATTTCTAAAAGTTCCTTTTGGTTATTTTCAATAAAATTATTTGAATAACCAAACTTGCTGATCTGACGCAATACATTCANCTTTGAACTCAATGATTCATACTTCCGCGTATTATCTTTAATAATTTTGTTCTTGGTGAGTTCCAGNTCTTGNTCAGTAAAAGTATCCGTGTAATTTTCATACAATTCNCGGATAAGATCTAATGATTGACGCGTTACGTTTGCACGTACGCTTGTATAAGCAATGTAGGGTGCAATNTCCTTTGTATTTCCCATAAAAGAAAACGCTCCATAGGTGTATCCCTTTTCAATTCGCAGTACCTGGAACAGGCGCCCGCTTGATCCGCCTCCCATAATTTGATCTGCATAACCCAGATTATTGTAATCGGGATGGTTAGCAGGTAAAGCCAGCCGGCTCATACGGATTACCGATTGCTTCGAACCTGGGACATCCACAAAATATAAATTCCCATCGACTCCTTGCGGATCTGGTTTGTATTCAGGAAAATCGACTGGTTTANCTAGCCAGTCTTTTGAAAAGTTGGTTAAAGCTGCCAAGGCCCTGTTTTTTTGAATATCCCCCACAATATGGAATGATGCCAGCCCTGGATTAAAATTGTTNTTATAATACTGNTNCAGNTCATCAAGGGAAATTTTTTCTACTGATGATGGTGTTGCTATTGCAGCCTGTCCAAAAATATGTCCATCTCCATAAAGAAGCCGCTGGTTTACTGCCCTGCTTATAGCAGTAGGATTTGATTCACGACCACGAATGCGGGTCACAAGTTCTCTCTTTAATCGATCAAATTCCTTTTCGTCCCACCGTGGTTCAAAAAGTACTTCTTCAACCANGTCCAAGGTTTTTTCAAAATTTCGAGAAAGTGTATTTACACTAATTCGCATATCTTCTCTGCCTGATGAAAAGTTGATGCTTGCCCCTAAAAGCTCTATAGCCTGTTCTAATTCATTGGGCGTTTTATTTATTGTACCTTCCATAAGTAGATCAGATAACAAACCAGCAATACCGGTTTTGTCGATTGGATCCAGCCACTGGCCCCCTTTAAATGAAATGTCAAACTTTACAAGGGGTATTTCTGTAGATATTATGCCATAAGTACGCATCCCGTTGCCCAGTTCAGTTTGCCAAATTTCCGGCATTTTAAATATAGGTACTTCACCCAAAGGAGGTTCGGAGCGATCATATTCCGTCTTCGTTTTTTCGTATACAGCTTCATCTCCCTGCGAAACATTTTCATTATTTACTTGATTGACAATTTCTTCTTCTTTCACATCAGCATACAAAGCATTCGCAACAGCAAGTTCTGATTGTCCCTTAGGTACAAAACTGGTCATCACATAATATTTATTTTTAATATACTGATTATACACCCNTACAACATCTTCGCGTGTAACGGNNCGNGTNAGNTTTGCTTCTGTAGTAATGTAACCNGGGTCTCCAGCAAATTCATTATAAGATGCAAGTTGATAAGATTTATTTAATACTGTTTCTACGCTGTTATAAAGATCAGTTTCAATTTTTGCTTTGATCCGNGTNAGTTCAACATCTTTAAACCCTTTAGTTTCAAANCGACTTAATCCGAGTTCAATTGCANCTTTTACACTATCAAGGTCTGTTTCTGCATTAGCGCGAACAACCAGTGCAAATTCACCTGTAAGTTCGCTGGGNTTACTTCCAGCATAAATGGAAGGNGCAAGNTGCTTTTCTTCAACAATGACTTTATATAAAGGCGATTCTTTACTGCCCGATAATATTTCACCAAGGACCTGAAGAGCATAGCTATCNTNATGGTAGGCTTCAATAGTAGGATAGACCATNCGGAGTTCCGGTAGNTTTGCAAAGTTATCCTCGTAGTATAAAGATCGTGTTTCNTTNAGGNAAACNGGCATNGGANNTANNGGNTCANNTGNNGAGCCCCGCCGTATTTCACCGAACCATTTTTCNACCAATTTCTTTGTTTCTGCAATATCAATATCACCTGCGATAACAAGAGTNGTATTATTGGCGCCATAANATTTTTCATAAAACTCTTTNACATCTTCCAGCGTGGCAGCCTGTAAATCTTCCANGTCTCCAATNACCGTCCAGTTATAGGGATGACCCTCAGGATATAAATTTTCTCGAATNACAGCACCTGTGTGNCCATAAGGATTATTATCAACTCTCTCTCTCTTNTCATTTTTTACAACCTGTTTTTCACGTTCTAGTGCTTCATCAGTAACCGTGTTGATCATAAACCCCATTCGATCAGAGTCAATCCAAAGTATCTTTTCAAATGCATCTTTAGGAACGACTTCATAATAGATTGTACCATCGGACCAGGTTCCACCATTTCGTACCCCACCTAGTTCAGGTATCATTTTGCGGTTGGCACCACGTGGAACATTTTCCGAATCGTTAAACGACATGTGCTCAAAAAAATGTGCAAACCCGGTCCGTCCAGGTTTCTCCCTGCTTGAACCAACATGAACAAGGGTCGTGACCGCTACGATCGGATCGGAATCATCTTTATGCAGAATAACTTCCAGACCGTTTTCAAGGGTGTATTTTTCGAATTCAATTTTGAACTCTTCTTTATTACTGGTACAGGATGAAAAAAATACCAGCGAAGCGCTAATTAGTAATTGAAAAAAATACCGATGCATAAATATCTCCAATATGGATTATACTAGCACAAATGCTGCATTTTAATGGTGCTGGTTTTGAATCCGTGTTAATAATTCTAAACGATTTACCCAGGCGGCCATCCAAAAGTCCGGCCGCCCAGTAAGTGTAAATGGATATGATAAACGGTCTGCCCTCCCGCATCATTGCAGTTGAATCCAGTCCGGTATCCCGCTTCAGCAATACCTTCCTTTTTTGCCAACTCAGATGCTGTACGGATCAACTCCCCTGTTAATTCTGAATGCTCCGGTTGGAGATCATTCAAGGTCGGGATATGAAGTTTCGGAATAATCAGAATATGGGTTGGTGCCTGGGGATTTAAATCCCGAAATGCTAAAATTCTCTCATTCTCAAATACCCTATCGGCAGGAATGTCCCCAGCAATGATTTTGCAAAATAAACAATCGTCCATAGTCGCTCCCTAATTCATGAGTTCATTCAAGACAGATAGTGTGGCCAGGACCGCTGTTTCTGCCCGCAGACGTCTTTCCCCCAAAGAATAAAACTGTACACCTGCTTTTTTCATTTGCTTGATTTCCTGATCGCTGAAATCTCCTTCTGGCCCTATAATAATATGGATCGGTTTTTCCGCACCAAGATTTAACTGGGATATTGTCTTTTTACCACTCAGCGATCCAGCAATACACGGACCATCCATTGTATTGATCCATGTTTCTAAGTCTTTTGGGTTTTTGACAACCGGGAAGCGGCTTCTTCTGCATTGTTTGGCTGACGCTGTAACAATCTTTTGACATCTATCAATATTGATTGTTTTTTTCACACACCGATCAAGCACCAGGGGCTGGATCTCATTAACTCCTAACTCCGTAGCCTTCTCCAAAAGAGTCTCAAATCGGTCCCGTTTAATCATAGCTGGGGCTAGAATTATCGATATTTTATTTTCCCCAAGTCCCTGTTTTTTTTCCCTTATTACCCCGGATACCCGATCATGCATTACAGATTTGATCATAGCATGAAAACCGGTCCCTGTTCCATCTAAAAGGCAAATTTCATCATTTGGTTTTAAACGCAGTACACGGCTGGCATGAAGGGATTCTTCCTGGTCCAGTACAAATGTGTCGCCGTTCACGTTGCCTGGATCTATATAGAAGGCTTTATCTGGGATCACCTTGGTCGACGATTAAACGAAAGGTGGATCAAAAATCCAGAATAATTATTTTGGCCGTCAGCTTGTTCATTTAAAGGTAATAATTCCAAGCCTACCATTGTTGAAACAGATGATTGTCCCACCATTTTTAAATCAATTCCAATTCCAATAAATCCCCCAGGAGAAATCTGGGTGTCAGGATTTTTCCATCGTTCACTGAACGTGCCAAACTCTTTACCGTCGACCGTGAGTACAGCACCTGCCCTGGCCGTAATAAATGGAGAAAAATTATTCTCAATCTTTCCTGTAAAAGGATAATAATTGGCTCCAATCAGCAGCGGCATCATAAAAAGGCTTTTCCCTCCCACCGATTGGTATTGTCCAGTGTAATAGTCATATACGATTGTTTCATCATCCGCTTTTATATCATAAAAACGCAGTTCACCATTCAAAGAATATATTTCAGATGTGTGAGTGAGTTGGCGTGTAATGAACATACCGGAACCGCTGGATCCAATATCCAGACCAAATCCATTAAAGGCCTGGTCAAACTGCCCCAGCAGCAGTACAGGAAAAAGAAAACTAAAAAATATTTTCATAGGCCAAAAGTAGCACTTTTCCATAGATGGGTTCAGCCATTTTATTATCTATTTTATACTCATCCATTATTAAATAATCTACGATCAAGACTGAATTTTCCCGGCCCCAATAAAAACAGTACCAAATAAACAGTGAAATAAATAAAGGGGGATTCAGGGCTTTCGCCATCTGCTAAATGGTAGGCGCCAGCAAAAAACATGGTGATCATAATAAAAAGAGATGATACCCGTGTACAAACACCCAGTGAAACCAGCCACGTGAGTATCCCTTCGCTGAAAGCTGCCAGGAATCCGAATAAAACGTAGCCAAAATTTATTCCAATCAAAGTCATGGCTGCTTTACCAAGCCATTCCCAGGATTCTGTTCCTGCGGTAATTTTCCTCATCCCATGATAAAAGAATAAATAAAAAGATGGAATTATCCGGAGTATAAGCAGGGCCCAATCTTTACTATGTTCAAATAATTCTTCGGCAGATGTCAGTTTCTTAAGGGCTTTCATTTGGAATCGTCTTCAAATTCAGCATCCTGGATATCCATTTTTGCTACCTTGCTGCGTATTTCGGATCTGCGTTGTTTTTGCTTGATAGACTGGTTGAATTTAAAAATGGACAGGAGCGGGCCTGCTGCTCTGTACAGGAGATAAACAATTATTCCCAGCAGCAGCCATTTTATCATTAAACTTCTGAAACCGGGTTAAAAAATTTAGTACCCGAAACGGGCTGGCGAATGTACTGAATCACTTCTTTCAGATCGTTTTCATTATGAACAAAATCAATATTGTTTGTATTGATAATCACCAGGGGCGTGTCCTGGTAGCGAAAGAAATATTCTGTATAAACCTGGCCCAGTGCATCAATATATTCATAGGTAATATCTGTTTCCATTTCCCTGCCTCGGTAAGCAATATTTTTCATAAGGGTGTCCGTATCTGCCTGCAGATAAATAACCAGATCCGGTTTAATGATATTCCGTTCCAGCAAGTTTGCTACCGTGTCATAAAGCTGCATTTCTTTTTCATTCAGGTTCAAGGATGCAAACAACCGGTCTTTGACAAACATATAATCTGTGACCAGCAGCTTCTGGAACATATCCACCTGGCGTAATTCCTGTTGCTGGCGGTACCGTTGGAGCAAAAAGAAGAGCTGGGTCTGGAATGAGTATCGTTCAGGGTCTTTGTAAAAATCCGGCAGGAATGGATTTTCTTCAAATTCTTCAAGCACCAGTCGGGCACCCAGTTCCTTTGCCATCAGGTTAGCCAGGCTGGTTTTTCCTACACCAATAGGTCCTTCAATTGCAATATAGTATAAATTTCTCAAGCTTGTGTATCCATATAATGGCGTGTTACCCTGGATGTATCCGGGCAATGATCAATCAGATCATTTATTGACAAATTTGAATGGGGAAGTTTAAAGTCTGGTTCTAGTTCGGCAAACGGTATTAATACAAATTTTCTTAAGGCCATCATGGGGTGGGGTATAATGAGTTCATCTGTTTCCAATACCGCGTCCCCATGGAGCAGAATATCAATATCAATGATCCGCGGTTGGTTCTTCTCCCTTTTTTCAGACCTGCCCAGCATTGTTTCCACCTTTTGTACCACATCTAATACTTCAAAGGGTTTTAAGGTTGTTGTTAATTTCACAATAGAATTCAAGAAATCCGGTTGGTCAAGGTAGTAAAGGGGTTCCGATTCGTAATAGGAAGAACTGACAATATTTGAAATTTCAAAATTAATGGATAAGGCCATTGTGGCCTGGGCCAGGTTCGATTCCCGGTCTCCCATGTTTGATCCGATGGAGAGATATACCTGAGCAGGATCCATTTATGGTTTCCGGGTAAGTTCCACTTCCACTGTATCCAGGTTCGCCATGATGGGCGCGTGGGGTTTCCGGATCTTGATCCTTACTTTTTGAATAGGATATTGTTGAAGCAGGCGATTGCATATCGTTTCCCCCACTGCTTCGATCAGGTTATATTCTTTCTCCGTAAATGTTTCTGTGATCAGTGAAACGGCTTCATCGTAATTGACCGTATCTTTAAGATCATCAGACGATCCTGGCACTGAAAGATCCGTGTGCATTTCAATATCCAGCTCGAATAATCTTTCTTTATCTTTTTCGAATTCATAAGCACCGTGTTTAGCAGGGATTTTAAGATTGAGTATGCGGATCTTATCCATCTATTTGATTAATTGTATTTTTTGCTGGTAAAAGGAGCTATTGGCTTCCAGTTGAATAAAATAGGTGCCTGACCCGTGGCCGGAAGCATGCCAGGACGTCCTGTTCAATCCTGGACCGGACAGGCCTGGATATACCTGGTCCACCAATCGGCCTTTCAGATCATAAATGTGGATGGTGGGTTCGATTTCTCCAAAATCATCAGGAACATAATACAGGATAGATGTTTCCGGATTGAATGGATTTGGATAAGCTGGATAAAGGATCAGCTGTGCCTGGTCCGGTAAGGTACCTGCAACAGATAAGTACTCTACTTCTTTCAATATCCAATTATCCGGATCCAATTGTACTGAATAGGCGGACCCACCGATAAGGCCCAGATTATATTCCTGACTCTGTCCTTGATTATCTACGGTAAACTCCAGTGTACCCTCCGGTAAGACCACCTGCAGGTCTATGGGCATATTAAAATATTGCCAGCTCTGCATTTGTTCAATCGTTACCACCAGTTCATCCGTATCCAGCATGTCCCAGGATACCCCATACCTTGGGTAATATTCGCCATAGATCCACTGCTGAAAAAAATCATCCAGATCCAATCCGGATACATCNTCNCATACTGCCTGAAAATTTTCTGTGGTGACTGCACCATAGGCTAAGGAATCGTTATATGCATAGGACTGGAGNGNNTNAAANAACAGGCTGTCACCCATAACNCCCCGGAGCATATGAACCACCCAGCCNGCCTTGTTGTAGGTCAGGTTNCCATTAAAAATCTGGCTTGTCGTGTTAGGCTCTTCTACAAACACTGTCCCTGGCCCNTAATAGGCGTGANTTTGCCAATATTCATTATAGGCATCAACTCCATTGTGAGCTTCTTCCCANATCGCTTCGGAAAACCGGGCAAATCCTTCATTCAGCCAGATGTGGTGAAAACTGGCNCANGTAACNANNTCNCCCCACCATTGGTGGCCTAATTCATGGGCAATAAGCCACTGGGAATGTCCTCCTATGCTGGTGAGCGTCTGGTGTTCCATACCTCCCCCGCGCCCAAATTCTGCGTGCCCGTATTTTTCACCCATAAAGGGATATTCGCCAAACTTTGGGGCAAATGCTGCCATCATATCATTTGTGAGCAAATAATTATCATGGACCAGGTCATAATGATCCGGGTATACATAATAGTCTAAGGGTAGGGTATCGCCATTCATCCCAATATATTCATCATGCCAGAGCGTATACGGATACGTGGTCACCGATACAAGATAGGTGCATATGGGGTACCGTTCTGACCAGTGATATCGTTTTCTGCCTCCATCCAGTTCTGTTTCTTCGATCAAGAGTCCATTGGACGCCACGATCTGCTCTTCTGGAACCGTAATAATAATATCGGCAGAATCTGCCTTNTCCGATGGATCATCCTTGCAGGGCCACCAGTCCCGGGCACCATAGGGTTCAGAGAGTGTCCAGATATGATCTATATTTGCATAGNTGATCAAAATTAAAGGCTCCAAATCCGGTGTGTGGCGGTGTTCCATGGTAAAAAACTTCAATGCTGAATTCATATCCTTCAGGTATTGCCTCAGGAGCAGGTATTTTTAATCGGTAGCTTTCATGGTTAAATGTCCACAACTCACCATAAAATTTGACTGAGTCCACTGTCATCTGATCCGCAAAATCCAGTTCAATTGAATCGGGTTGATCCATGCCAACAGAGCCATTGACCAATACAGACCCATCTATTTCCTGTGCATCAATATCAATCTCAAAATTTATTCTATAATAGGTAATATCTATCTTTTCCTGGTTTTCCGTTAAGCTGGATTCTGTTGAGAGCCATTTAGCTGCAGAAAATGCATGGCCACAGGTTTCGATGGGTTTGTCTGTTAGGGTTTGACTCAGGATAAATCCGAACTGAAAAAGAAATAAAAATGACCGTTGAAACATGGCTAAAAACTAACCAGAAATAAACACACTAACCCAGAATCCTGTGATATGACATTCCACCTCAACGACATAGGCATCAATGCCAAGTATCGCACTGCTGAGGATCTTTGAATTCAATTTAAGAGCAGGAACTTATATTGGAGTAGGCCAGGTAGGGAATGATAATATAGAGGACAGAATCGCGAACCAGATAAAAGAGAAAAAAGGCACCGGCAACAACCCAGCCCTTCACCTTCAACAGGTGCAGTAACCCTCCATCACGATAAATGTACAGCCAACTCTTTATAAACTCCGGCTGACGAAAAGACATTATTCTTTTCCGGGTTTTATTCTGTCAAATTTCAGNTTTTCGTATTTTTCCCACATNTTGGCGCCTGATGCTTCTGCGAATCGGTAGGCAAATTCAAGGGCTTCAAAGAAAGGGCGGTTTGCATATTCACCATGGGAATAAAACTCATCGATCCATTTAACCATTTCTGAAATCTTAACCACTTCCAGCTGATCAAAAATTCCATACACCATTTCAGCACGATTATCATAGTACCATTCGGTAATCCCGCCATAGCCAACGGTATTCTTGAGTTCTGAATGGGTTTCATAAACCTGGGTCAGGTAGGAAAAAAGGAAGATTTCTTTTTCTTCCTGAGACAGGGTTTTCCAATAGGTCACTACCGGGGACAGTGCACCTGCCCCGGTTTGTGCACATAAGCTGGATAGAACAAATACGAGGATGAGTTTTTTCATGATGGTCTCTTTTTCAGAATCTTGATCGATTTGATAAGCCTAATAATACGATTCTACGAGACAGATGGACAATGTTAAACATCACCGGGTTCAACCCAGTCGCCATGAGAGTCAATTAATTGGATTAGAGAATCCACTGCACCATCAACATCGATATTTTTTTCCACCACATCCTGCCCTTTATACAGGGAAATTTGACCAGGCCCAGTACCCACATAACCATAATCTGCATCTGCCATTTCTCCTGGGCCATTGACGATACAGCCCATGATACCGATTTTCACACCCTTCAGGTGATCGGTGCGGGCACGGATTTTTGCCGTCGTTTCCTGAAGGTCAAAAAGGGTCCGCCCGCAGGACGGACAAGAAATGTATTCTGTTTTGGAAATCCTGGTTCTGCTGGCCTGCAGAATTCCAAACGATATTTCATTGATAAATCCCTTATCATGNTCAGATTCCAGCCAAATTCCATCCCCAAATCCATCCACCTGTAAGGCACCTAAATCAGTAGCAGAATAGAGCAGAAACTCATCTTTTGAATACCCGGCGTANCTGCGTTTAATAATAACCGGTTTTTTAATGCCTTGTTCTATACACCCAATAAAAAACCGTCTTTGTGCTGCATACCCGTATTCATGGTCAGTTTCAAGAATAAGGATGCAATTTGGTAAAGATTTAAGGGTGGAAATAATGTTATCGGAATCTGAACAAATTAAAAAAGAAACCCTATCCTCAGGTATGACGCCAAGCTGCTTAACGGTAAACAGTTGAAAATACTCTTCCCTCGATGTTGTACCATGATAATCCTGAATGATTCCCAAAGTACCTGGGATTTCGAAATCAATTGAATTTGACCCGATGTAAAGAAAATCGATGGCAAGGTCAGATATATGCCACTTATCCTGATTTGGGAAATATAAATAGCCAAACTGGCCCAGGTCTTCATAGTGTATGAATGCTTTATCCGACAAGTCCCCGATAACCCTAGGTACTTCATCTCCCCCAATATTGAATATATTTGTTGTGTTTCGCCTGGTATGGAAGAATGGATCGTATGGAATCGTACTGATTGCCGGTAAAGGTCTTGAGCCATCGTTCTTTTGCTCATATCGATCTGCAAGTATCTTAGCTATCGGAATTTCCGCTTCCGGTTCTTCTGTTAATGAAACCCGTATCGTGTCTCCTAAACCATCTTCTAAAAGGGTACCGATCCCAACAGCAGACTTTATCCTGCCATCCTCTGCCTCACCTGCTTCCGTAACCCCCAGGTGAAGGGGGTAATTCATCCCTTCATCCACCATGGTCTTTACCAGCAACCGATAGGCCTGGACCATGACTTGGGTATTGCTGGCTTTCATGGATAAGATAATGTCATAATAGTTTTCTTCTTCAGCAAACCGGATGAATTCCATGGCAGATTCAACCATCCCTAATGGTGTATCCCCGTATCGGCTCATAATCCTGTCAGACAGGGAGCCATGGTTNGTNCCGATCCGCATGGCTGTACCGTTTTCTTTGCAAATTCGGACCAGGGGCATAAATCGGTCNCTGATCCGTTCCAATTCTTCNCTGTAGGACTGGTCAGAATAATCGTGGGTTTCAAATTTTTTCCTGTCCGCATAATTNCCGGGATTAATTCGAACCTTTTCAACGATGGCCGCTGCTACTGCTGCCGCATTAGGTGTAAAATGAATATCGGCCACCAGTGGAGTATTAAAACCCCTGGCCCTGATACTATCCCGGATAGGTTTCAGGTTCTTTGCCTCATTGATACTGGGGGCGGTGATACGTACAATTTCACATCCTGCCTCAATCATCCTTATGGACTGGGCAATAGTTCCCTCTGTATCCATGGTGTTCGTGGTGGTCATGGATTGGATACGTATGGGATTATCTCCCCCAACGCCTACATTCCCGATCATGACGCAGCGGGTTTCCCATCGCTGGTATTGAGTTAAACTGGGACAATAAACCTGCATCAATCCCCTTCGTATGGCTGGATCAAATATTGTTTTGACTTATTCATGGCAGATGAAAAATTATTCAAGGCAGTGCAGTCTTTGTAACTTTGTTTTGCCTTGCCCCGCTGATCNATCTTATCGTATGCCATACCCTGCAATAAATATGCATTACCCAGTATAATGTCCAGTTCCGCTGTATAAGAATCAATNGTNTTANNCAACAATTCTAANGCNTCTNTATACTGTTCATTGTAAAAAAAAGATAGNGCCTTTTCATAAGTTAAATATGGAATATACCACTCTTTCTGACGATCTGTTAAACTACTTGATAGAATATTCATATCTTCTATTATTATGGAAGATGCTTCTATCTTATTTGTGCGAATTGTGGACTCTAAATGTAAAAGATTAAAATAAAAATTCTTNGGAAAATGTTCCACAAGGTCTTTCGAATGCTCGTAGGCAAGGATAGGTTCATCTTCAACCCAGAGGTACAGGTTGCTCAGGATTGCTTTTGCTTCTATCCAGGCCCAGCTTCCTTCATCTGCAGCTAAAGATATTTTTCGTAATCCAGACTCTCTTGATGCTTCCAGTCCGTACAATTCCACGGCCCATTTTAACAGGGAATGACTGATCCCAGCATAATATTCCACAATACCGACAGGAAGCTGGGCATCCGTAATCTGTGGAGTTTCTTTCGCAATGTCCTTAATAATGGATAACCCCCTGTATGAACGATATAAGGTTCTCAGCCATTGTTTCCTGCCCAGGGTTACCCGTGCGCTCAACCCCAGGGCAGACCCCTGATAGAGTCGGTAATTGGGATCATAATCATACCGCTCCACCAATTCTGCATACACGGGNTGGATCTCAGCCAAGTCAGTTTCCAGGACTTTATATGTCTCTTCTACAGGTGCATTGGCCTGGGTTTTGACCCAGCGGGAAGCAGCCCATATCAAATGGACACCGGGATGATCTGGAAATTGTTTCCGGGCATCGGTCAGGATTTCTACGGCCTGGTCAAATTCATAATTATAGAATGCATACACGCCCTTTATTACNAGTGAATCCCCTTTATAATAGTCTTTTGANAACATTATTGANANAAANAAGAATGAATAGANAATAAAGCGAAACATTGCNGCTACAAAACAGGGTGTNAGGTTTTTAATTTATAGGNGAAACNANGAGATCTAGGAGCCCTGCGAAGATAAAATGAGCCANCCTCGCGATTCATTGTGATCCGGCTTGATCTGCAGGCTTCTTTCCCACGATGCACGGGCCAATTGTTTTTCATCCATTTTCCAATAGGTAATGCCCATACCCATATATGCATTCGCATCATTGGGGCTTAATTCAAGAACTTCCTGAAACGCAACGAGCGATTCGTTGTACATGTTCTTTTCACGGTAAAATTTTCCTAAAACACNCATAGCTCCCGGNAACCAGGATGATGTATTATTGTTAACAGAGAGTGCATTCTTAAATGCCCGGCGTCCCATGGTCGGGTTTCCAATTCTGTTGTATTCAACCGCCAAAACNTAATANGCCTGGGGCAGCAGNGTNTTNACAATGGCATCATTNGGACGGTAATGGAGCAGATCTTCCCAGGATGCAGCCGTTCTNCCCCACTCGTGGGCATTAAAATAGCTGAGTCCCTGCATGTAACGATAATCACTGTTATCTGGATCTAAATAAACTGCATCGCTGTAGGATAATGCTGCATAGACATATTTACCCTGTTCAAAATACAGGTCTGCCAGTAAGAGGTGCGGTTGAATATCTTTGGAATTCAATTTAATGGCTCGCTGGAAAGATCTCTTGGCATCTTCAGGCCGGCCCAGCTTTAAATTATTTTCACCAATCAGCTGCACAAACCCAGTATGGGTTGGATATTTCTCGGTAGCTTCCTCGGCAAGATTGAGTGCTTCTGTATAATTACCTGCCGCCATTGTCTCTCGAATGATCGTGATCCGCTGTGCAGGACCATCCGGTGCTTTTTGAGANGAATATCTGAGAACATCACGGCCCAGTTGTTTTTTATCATCCGTCTGTACAAACATGGACATGGCTTCTATAGTAGCCCCGTGATTAGGATCTAAATAAAGTGCCTCTTCAAATGAATATTTTGCTTTCTGGTATTCNCCCAGAGTCGCATACAAAGACCCNAANAAAAAGTGTGCATCCGGATTATCTGGATTCTTGCCTGCTTCACGCAGGTAAACTTCCTTGGCTNAGGCATANTCTCCATTNGCTTCATAGTGCATTCCCAGCTGCCGCTGTATATAAAGATTATCTGGATTTAACTTGGATTCTTTTTCAAAATCTTCTCTTGTGAAATAGGGTTTTGAATCAAGGGCTACGGCTTGCTTTTTTGGCTCATCTTCATAGAAATACCGTGTAGCTCGAGCCAGTTCTTTATTAGAAGCCTGCAGTTCCCCTGTCAGATTAAACAATTCATCAGCATAGGCAGCAGTGTTGAATCGTGTTGTTTTCTTTTTTTCTGGAGGAGCTTCAATTGCTTCTGCAGAAGNNGCTGATTCTTTGGATTTTTTCTTGGAAGACTTCTTCTTTTTCTTGGAAGACTTNTTCTTCTTNNNTGGAAGACTTTTTCTTCTTAGATGGTTTCTTTTTCTTCTTCTTTTTCTTCTTCTTTTTCTGTTGTTCAGCAGAATCAGCATGTACAAATCCTGCTTCTGAAATGGGCAGAACACCCATCAGAATTAGACATACCAATAGCCTTTTTATGAATCTCATGAAGTCATATTCTCGGATTACAGATTGAAATTACACATTCTATGCAATTTACAAAGCATTTTTTAAAGGTACACTTTTTTTGACATTACAACATTTTTTTTATCAAAATCGGTCCACAGGAACCATAATTCGTTGCCCAGGTATACCATTTGAGGATAGCCGATGCCTCGGCCTCCTGCCAGAGTTACAACGTCTTGTATGGGAGAAAGTATTCCATCTTCCGATACCGTTCTAAAAACTAAGGTCGAATATCCATCCTGCGCTTCTAACCAGCATACAACTACTGCACTATTATTATACCACGTAATATCTACCCTGCCTTCAGAGCTTCCCGAATCAATTCTAATGGGAGAAGAAAATGATTCACCCAGGTTATTCGAGAAAGCAACATTCACTCTTGGTTCACCATGAGGAGCAGTATACCATGCGACAGCAACCTTGTTATCCTTTTCTGCCAGTTTTGGTCCATTGACCGGACATCCAGAAATGACCCATCCATCATCGTGGATGGCGTAAGGGTCTTGCCATATACTGTTTACTTTCCTTAGAATATTTATATCTCGTAACTCAGATTCGGACCTGTCGCGGTAAGCAACTAAAGTCACATCCCTGATTTGCACAGCGGATGTAGGACAACATTCACAGACCATGGCATCTATCGATATATCATTATTTTGAATGAGATCTTGATCAAATGAAGTGGTATAGAGATTCATGTTTCCAGGGGTTCCTTGCCCTCCATGGCCCCCTGCCATTTGCCGTCCATCCAGCCAGACCAGGCCAAGATTCTCTTTATCATCCTTATAAAAAGACACAAATCCATGTTCTGCATTCTTACCGTCGCGGTGCGGAATGATCGGATCACTCCAAGAGAGTCCTCTGTCCATCGAAAAAGCTAATTTTACATCATAGTCATAGGTTCCTGTTGAACTCATCTCAGGCCAATGGGCGACGAATACACTATCCCTAAAGTGAAAAATAGATGGAAAATCTGCCCAATTAATAAAAAAATCTCCTGAAGAATATATCAACCCAGGTTTTGACCAGACTCCTTTATCATACTCAGACCAAAATAATCCAAATGTTGTTGAATCAACCGGTTCGAACCAGGAGACTAATAATCCTCCTGAATAGTTTTTAGTTAAATGGGGATACCTGCTTCCTTCACCAAAAGGTAGTTTGTCTGATTCTGGTACTGTGCACCCAATGATTATTAGACAGAATAAATATGAAATACTATTTTTCATGATTATCTAAATATGTTTTCCCAAACCACCCTAACGCTAAAATATTCAATCCAACTTCTCCATAGGATAAAATCTTATTTTCAAAATAAAAATTGATATAGGGCGGTACCACCATTTCCCAGATTGGTATATTCCCTTTTTCCGGAGAAATAGGATAAACCCAGTAATTTGTATCTGAAAATGGATAAAACCATTGAATGCCAACGGTTCTTGCAGTGATCCAATCTGTGAAAAGATGAAGCATAGTAGCAGCCAAAACAATCATTGCACCCATTTCTAATCCTTGAATTTTTCGGAAATTACCTATGCACCAAACAATCCCGCAAACAGCTATCCAAAAAATCGGTGTATGCAGTATACTGTGGTGCCCAGCAACCGTGTCTGACCATAACCCATCAATATCCTGGATTGTGGCGGCCACCATCCAAAGAACGATCCATTTGGAATCATCTTTAGCTATTTTCCCGGCAAGATAACCTGATGCAATGTGAGAATTGACAAACATAAAAAGGGATGGATTCCTACCTCTATTTAAAAATACGAATTACATTCCACCCACTTTACAACATCCGGACAATGCTTCGTATGCCAAAGGATCCGCAAGTGTTTCATTGGCCTGATAGCCCAGTTCAGAAATGGCTTTTTCAATTTGAGTCAAGTCTGTTTTTTTCATATCATAAACAACTGTCGTTGTTTTGGTCTCCAAGTCAACGGCTGAATGGGTCACACCTAGAACTTTTTTTAACCCCATTTCGATGGTTTTCTGGCACATCCCACATTGGATTGTTGGAGTATTCACAGCTGCATTTACATGTTCACCACCGCACCCAATCAAGGCTGCAAATACCACGGATGAAAGGATTGATATGATTGTTTTCATTATTATCTCCTGTCAGGGTTTAGTTTAATACAGATTTGAAATGTCTGTTACGATATAAAAGTTTCTTTTCTTGAAGGGCGCAATACAAGATGGGCACAACAAAGGTTGTCATGATCGCGAAAACCATCCCACCA
>PBCV01000041.1 GCA_002717915.1 Fidelibacterota bacterium
AAAAAGCCAGGGGTATGATGGCCCGGTTTATTATCCAAAACCGAATTGAAAACGAAAAAGATATCTTGGCTTTTAATTTGGGCGGCTATACCTTCGACTATTCATTATCTACACCGCTGGAACCGGTATTTACCCGGCCGCAGGCCTGAATTAGATTTCAATTTAGTCTATGAAAAAAATAATTTTTACTATTATCTTGGTTGCTGCGCAGGCAGTTTTCTCTCAACAGGATACCACTTCTAAGTACCAGGATATAATCATCGGTTTATGGAATGATTATATTACCCAAGTTGATGATAAAAACATTGAAGGTATGTTCAATTACTTTACACTTCCGTTGGTATTGCATTTTAATGCAGATGTTGCACATAATATTAAGACCAGGGAAGAGTTCGAAGAAATTTTCAATACTTGGAAAAATTCATCCAAAGCTGATTTCCATCGTACCAAGCGTGAGACCATTAATGTCAGTGAAGTATTTAAAGATTTTTTATGTATTGCCGATGTTGTGTACAAGCGACTTGATAGTAACGGTCAAGTGATCAAATTGGAAAGGGCGTTATATCATTATGTGAATGTGGAAGGAGAGTGGAAGATCTATATGATCAGTAATGTGGACAGCGGAAGTCAGGCTGACATAAAAGCAGCACAACAAGCACGTATTGATAAACGTACTCTTGAGAGAGCTTATAGGCGTGGAGTCCTAGGAAGCAGTGTAGAGCACAAGAGAGTCTTCAATGAAAAAATAGATGTTAGTGAATAGTAAGGTTCTATGAACCTTTATGGAATTATTATCACATCAGGCTTTTCATTAAAATCTCTATCAAAGTAGTTTTTTACTCTAGCTTCTAAACTGATCTATGAAAAAGATAATATTCTTAATTATCTTATTGACTGCTGATATAATTTTTTCTCAACAGGATACCACCTTCAAGGAACAGGACCTGATTATCAGTATACTAGAAGATTATTTCGCTCAAGTAGATAACAAAGACATTGATGGCATGTACAGATTTTTTGCAATGCCACTTGTGTTACACTTCAATGCTGATAAACCACATCATATAAAGGATAAGGAAGAGTTTGATGCAATATTTAGCGCCTGGAAGCGTTCGCCTAACTCTAACTTTCATAGTACAAGGATCGATAGCATTCGTGTTAATAATGCATTCTTTAATTACTTCTGTGTTGCAGATGTAACCTATTCACGATTAGATAACAAAGGTAATACAATAAATCAACAGCGTGTATTATATAATTTTGTCAAAGGTGACAAATTTGGTCCGCTGGGATTATTGATTAAATGGTTTAAGGCGTGGAAGATCTATATGATTACTAATGTAGAAATAGTCGAATAACAGAACCTAGAATATTAGTTCTTATATTTAAAAATCTATATCTATTACAGCATCTTTCTTACTGTTCAGTTGCTTCTTATACTGAAAGTCAGCGTAGTTGATGTTTTTGCTTTCCAGGTATTTTGTCAGTTCTTCAAGATAACTATTTTCCTGACCATCTTCATAACCGTCTGATTTATGAATAATGGTTCCATCTTTATCCACAAGAAATAATGTTGGAAACCCTTTAACACCAAACTGTTTTGCTAATTTACCTCGGGGATCCACAGAGACATCAAACTTATATTTTCTTTTGTTGATGTAGGGTCTAACCTGGTTAAGTATTTGGGGCTTGTTTGCATTCACCGCTAGAACTTTTAACCCTGTTTCGGTAAAATTAGAATTTAGTTGATCGAGATAGGCTAACTGCCTCTCACAAAAGGGTCACCAGGTTGTCCAGAAATTAATTATTACCGGACCATCTTCATTAAAGTCTGAGAGTTTTGCGTATTCTCCATTGAGCATTTTTATCCGGGAATCAGGCAGTTGATTATCTTTTATGGAAGCTGCCATGACAAATTGGACAAGGAAGATAAATATTATAGCGGGTTGATAAACTTTTTTCATTGAATAAAATTTCCCATTCTCTATATTTAATTAAGATTTAATTTCAATTAATCTAAGCCAATAATTAATAACAATAAATTAAATTCTTTTAGAACTAATCCATTTACCGCACAACTGCAAATTTTCCGATAAAGGGATCATTTGTAACATTACCATCTTCCTGGACATGGTAAATATATAATCCAGGACCTGCTTCCTGGTTGTTGATAGTTCTCATATCCCAGAAAGCGTTCCCTGAAAATTCATTCTGGTGTTTTAGGGTGGTCACAAGTTCCCCAGCCAGGGTATAGATCCGGATAGTACAATTCCCGGTTAAATTGGTAAACCGGATTCGTCTCAGGTGCTCTGTTTCATTGAATTTTGAGCCTGCGACATAAGGATTTGGGACCACTTTAACATTGTTGAGATTAGCCTGGGGCGTGATTCCTGGATACACCTGTATGAAGTTGCGGTCTAGAACGGTTGTTCCCTTTGAATTCTCTAGTGAAGCATAGCCATCTGGATCGGCCCATTTATTCGGATTTGAATAATTTGTATCCACCACGGTTTCAAACTGGCCATTACCTATATCCACGTAAGTAACATGGTAGGGAGGTTCCACGCCCATATCGTAAGCGACAACTGCATAGGTGTATTCGACCCCGTTCAAGACATTATCATCTTCAAACATGTACCTGAAGGTATCCCCTTCGACCACATGAAGTTCTGGAAGCCGAATCATATCGAATCCTGAGTCGTTTCCCAAACTGAACCAGGGGAAATAGGGATCCTGGCCTTTGATTGAATGGCCCCTTGACAACTCAGGCTCACAATCAAAATTGTTCTCATATACACAATGCAAAGAATCTTCTTCAGCAGAAAGGTCGAACTGTTGAAACGGCTGCCATCCGACAAAAATACCATCTGTATCGTAGATCATATCATCCGCAGCACCCCAGGTTTCTCCTCCATCATTGCTTTTATAGATCTTGTATCCTTCAAAATCTGCATAGCCGGTTACCACGTCCATGGAAGATTCACCGTAATTGTCCCAGTAAACCCTAACCTTGCCTAGTTCTCCTTCAGCATAAACATTGGGCCGGTTTGGGGGAGTAAATCCCTGGTATCTGGAATTATACATGACCTGGGCAAACCGTGCGTTATTGATCAGATCTTCTTCATTCTGCCCAAAAATAATGCAGAAGGAAAAGGGAACTTCCCTGCCCACAGGGAGGTCAAAGGGACCGCAGGTCATTAGCACCAAGGGATCCACACCTTCCGGAGGTCTCTGAAATACCATCTCCTGTTCAATACCTTCCAGGGAATCGAAATGAGGGTTGAGGTCGGAAGGGAGATCTGTCCCGGGATCAAAGGTGTGAAAGTGCCAGGCATGTTCATTTTCACTCAGGTTGGTTGTGTCCCCGATCATGATCTTATAAAATAATTCTTCTTTATTTCTGGCCTGGGGGCAGCCGGGAGTTCCGGCGTAGCAGTCACCGGAAAGACTCTCAGGATGGGTCACACCGGGTCGAAGGTACCAGTCCAGCCAGTGCCAGTCTGTCATTTTCAGGGGTTCTCCCGGAAAAATATCAATCACACCATCCCGATCCAGATCTACAGGTACTGTAGCCTTGGGCGAATCGAGCAATTGTGTGGCAACAAGTCCAAATTCATTCCCCGGGCTGGGAGTGTCCGGGTTCATGGCGTAGCCGGCAATTCCGGAGTAGCCATCATAGTCACCGATCATAGCCATGCTGATCAGCATACGTTCATTATTTACTTCAAATATTTCCCAGTAATACTTCATATAGTCATCTGCGCTGGACCAGTAACTGCTGTTGCCGTATTTGTCACTGGTCAGGATCACTCCATCATTCCAAAACCCCAGGCTTACTCCAGCATAATCAAACCCTTTTCCCCGGTTCAGTTTTGTGCCATCAGGCATGACCATGCCTTCGCCGCAGATCTGGTTACCGTTTTTATCCCGGACGGGTATTCCATATTCATCTTCAGCGCACCAGTCACCGCTCTCATTTCGAACCTTTACAGTGACAAAAAGAATATCTTCTGCATAGGAGACACCGTAAGAGTGTGCTTCAGACATGACCCTGATTCCCATGGGATATCCCGTTTGCTCATACTCGTTATTTGTATTCACCTGGTTTCCGCGGTGTGCCCAGCGATCATCAAACTCCAGGTAAACATCCATATCCGAGATAAACCTTCCGGGGACGTCTTCCCAGCAGTCCGGGTCCTTCCGCGACTGGGAACACCCGGGAAGATTTATGTTATAATCCTGGGCCCACCATCCGGGCCAGAAAGGTTCGATTTCTCCTGTCATATCATTCATTATTTTTGGCCAGGTAGAACCATATCCTGAATGAGCCAGCAAAGGGTAGGTATCAGCTGGGTCGGTGACATAGGTATTTCCAAAAATATCTCCTGCAGAAACATCTGTATTGTGTGAATTGGTTCTTGCCATGGTGGTCGCCTGCCAGTCCGTATTATAGCTCGGATTATAATAGGTTAAACAAGACTCTGCTGTGTTGGCTCCAAAATAGAAATACTTATCATCGGCTGTCCATTCTTCCTGGTCCTTGCCATAGTCATAGTAATCGAACTGATCTTCGCGGCTGATCAGGTTTGGCCTCAGTGCCCAGGGATAAATAAATCCAATCCGTGATGTAGATTTATTTGGGTCCAGATCACCCGTTGTGCTGATAATTATTTTTTTTGCTTCATCATCCATAGCCCATTGATAGTCACCTGTGATCTGATCGATTAATTCTTTCCGGGAAATACTATCAGGCTCCCACAATCCGTAATCATCTTCTGCATCAAACAGGATGCCCACAAAGTTGGTATCCCCATCTTCGTACCAGGCTTCATAGGCATTCTGGGATTCCCAGATGCTGTAGATTGGGAAACCTTCATCATCTGTGATCGTTTCAATGATGGTCCAGGTGTAGTTGGATGAGTAGGAATGTCCTGGAACCCCTGCCAGAAAGGTGACTTCATAGAGATAGGCATATTCTCCCCATGCCCCATTGGGGTTCACTTCAATGTCAATGAAATTCCCGTAGTTTATAATGGCAGTCTGTGCCTTACCCTGTAGCAAATAACCCCGCGCTCTATCGCTCATGGGATTGGTGGGAAAAGGATTATCACCAATGCGAGCAGTCTGGTTTATTGTATATGGATCCGATGTGTATACTTTAGTTGGGCGTCCGGTATTGTTCCCATTCAATAATGAAATAAATATAGCGATTGTAAAAAGCAAATAGGGATGGGTCATGAACTGATTTTACAAAAAGTAATCTTTATAATATAATTGGAATGTTTATAATAAATATTCTGATGCCAACTTATCCAATCCATACATAAAATCTAAATGTATTCTCTTATTTTGATATCATAGGCTACGATTGTATCTTTTTGGCCCTTCTTGAACAATTTTATTGGGAGTTAAATGATGAAATCGTTAAAACTTTATTTTCTAGGTCTTATAACGTCATCTGCTTTGATTAGTCAGGATCTTTGCCCACCTGCTTTTGTTGACGCGTTATTTTATAGTGAAAAGATTGAACTTTCCTGGGTCCAGTCATCATCCTACGGAGATGTTTTATTTGATGAATGTTTTTCATCTTGCTCCCTTGCGGTGGAAGCAATGCAAGTCGTGCACGTAGATACTTCGTGTGGCGCGTGTTCGGGTGGATGGTTCAGGTATTCTGATGGTACTGAAGCAGACTGTGGAGAGGGAATGTATCCCTGTGAAGATGGCGGTAATGATGATTTCTCTGCTTATGCAGGATATTCAGGTACAGACTCTACAACCGATATGTATGCCCCCGTAGATAGCCGCATGATCACAGATGCCTTAGACCTTACGGGCTACACGGCAGCCTATGTTGAATTTATAGAAGCATACAACTACCCGCAGGATGCAACGGACTCCAACATGGTCGAAGTATCCATTGATAGTGGAGCAACCTGGGAAATGGTGTATGCATCAAAGCCTTGGGATGTTGATGAAGATATCTGGTTCAATACCATTGATATTTCTTCTTATGCAGGCAATGTAGTCTGGGTAGCGTTCCGTTATTATGATTCTGTAGGATATGGTGAGAGCTGGTTCGTAGATGATATCCGTGTTTGGGGTGGGAATGAAGGTGATGGTGACATTTGTGGGACATTTAATCATTTTAATGTATACATGGATGGTGCATTAATTGGAACCGCCGATAGCAGTGGTTTGTATACAGCTGAAGATTTGGTGAATGATACTGAATATTGTTTTGAAATTACATCAGTCTATGATGAAGGTGAGTCCGTGCCGAGCGCAACGGTATGTGCTGTACCGCAGGGTCCGTTCCAAGTTAACCCTCAAACCCTTAACTTTGACGAGTTGATGGAAGGGGATTATTTTGAGCAAATAGTAACTATACAAAATTTTGATACGCTTGATGCTGATTTTGATATTAGTTCAGTTGAACTGTCTAATATTGATGCAGCCCTAGATTTAGTGTTATCAACTTTTGAAGATGGAACCTTAGGCGACTTTACAAATATTCCAGATTTAGGAGAAGAATGGACTGTTGGTGATTCAGCCACTCATTCATCAACTTACTTACCTTTCCCTGCGCCTCCGGACGGCTCACAGAACTTTGCATTATACAATGACGATGCAGCAGGGGATGATCCATTTAACCCTGCAACGCCAATGCTTGTTTCGAACCCGGCTTTTTCTGGTAGTGATCCATCATTCCTGGTTTTTGATCTGTATTTTCCAAACCCTGCTGGCCCTTGTGAAGAAGCTGCGACATATGCTGATGATTTCAAGGTAAAGGTATCCATAGATGATGGCGAAACCTGGATGCTGGTTGATTCCACCATGGAAACAGGCGTCTGGTACTGGGCTTCCTATATGTATAATCTAGAGCCATATGTTAGTGAAGTAAATTCGTTCAGGGTCGCGTTTCAGTATACAGACTGTGGTGGTGAGTGGGGCTATGGTGTTGCGATTGATAATATGGCTATTAAGATGGGTGACAGTTTTACATGGCTGACGGTATCACCCTATAGGGGAAATATTTCTGCGTTAAATAGTTACAACGATTCCATAGCAGTNAAGGTCGGNGCATTTGGTGTCTATGATGGATTCTCTATTGAAGACGAACTACTCGTTGAGTCAGGTGANAANANTATCTCNNTTCTGATTGGTGTAGGAGTAGAAGTTTCTGTGGATGANCCACAGATTACCCCTATTGAATTTGCATTGCACCAGAACTACCCGAACCCATTTAACCCTGAAACAAATATCCAGTTTGANGTNGCNGAANAATCNNANGTNANNNTNNNTNTNTTTAANNTAGTNGGNCANAANGTTGCCACNCTNGTTNATNGNANCATGGATNCAGGANTNTATACNATNAANTGGANNGGACTNAATGANAAGGGNTCNTCNCTNCCATCNGGTATGTANTTNTATGAGATGAAAANTNCNNNNTTNCATTCNNTNANNAANCTNGTTCTGGTTAAATAAACCACAANAATATNCTGNAACTATANTNTTTATTAATAACCTGGAGTGNAATTGACTNCCAGATATTGGATTAGTATCCTCATCTGTCTTGTATTGANAATCCAGTTCACATTTGCTGGAACTACTGGAAAACTTTCTGGTAAAGTCACCAGCAAAGAAACGGGTGAGCCCCTTATTGGTGCAAATGTAATGGTTGATGGTACGCCCCTGGGCGCCGCAACCGATCTGGACGGAAATTATTTCATTCTTCAGGTTCCTCCTGAAACCTATAGCGTAAGATTCACCATGATCGGGTACCAGACCCTGGTCATGAATGATGTTCGTGTCAGTATGGATCTTACTACAACCATCGATGGTGCTCTCAATGAAAGTGTCGTAGGTCTTGAAGAAGTTGTAGTCCAGGCCGAGCGTNCCATGATCCANACCGATGTTACATACTCCCAGGCAAATATCAGCAGTGAAGAAGTTGAAATGCTCCCAGTGGAAGAGTTTGAAGATGTGCTTTCTCTCCAGGCAGGTGTGGTTGTAACTGGTGGTGAGATCCACGTTCGCGGCGGACGAGGTGGGGAGATATCATACATGGTTGATGGTATCACTGTTACAGATCCCTATAACTCTGGTATCGCTGTGGAGATTGAGAATAATGCCATTCAGGAGCTGCAGTTTATCAGCGGTACGTTTAATGCTGAATATGGCCAGGCCATGTCTGGAATTGTCAATATTGTGACGAAAGACGGTGATTATTCTGACTATTCTGGCAACATATCTAGCAGCATGGGTGACTATTACATTTCAAAAGATCTATTGTTCCCTCAGGTAGATAATGCTAACTGGAATAATATTTCTGATTTGAAGGCTAATATTGAAGGTCCTATCCTTCCGGGTAGGATTTCTTTTTTTGTTTCCGGACGCCAAAAAAGAAATGATGGGTATTTATATGGTGAAAGAATTTTTTATCCAAATTCCTATTTATGGTCTGATACGCAGAATATGTTCCGCATAGACTCTAGTGTTGGGTTAGGAAATAATTATATTCCAATAGATAGTCTGTGGCTGCCCGCATATTATCAGGACAGTTTGAGATCTTTGATTGATACACTTAGAGACCAAAATGCNTTCGACTGGGTGTCCATGAACTGGAGTAAGCAGACTACTTATCAAGCTAAGGTCAGTTGGCGGGTGACTCCCAGGATCAAACTGGCTTATAACCGAATGTATAGCGNTACCAAATCACAAGGTTATTCCCATGCTTATCGCTGGAACCCGGATGGAAGGCCTTACTCTTTCAATACTCGTGCGGGCGATATTGTTCGTATGGATATCTCTTTAAACCAATCTACTTTTGCAAATATAATGTATTCTAATGCAGTCAATCATTATCGGACTCATTTAAGTGGTAAAGAAGATTTTTATGAAATATTTGATACTCTTACATTTAATGATTGGGGTTTTTCCAATGGTACTCTTGAGGAAGATCTATACAATACTGATCCTCGCATNTTTGATTATGCAACAGGAAATAATTATGAAGTTGGTGGTAAATACACGGATATATATAATCGNAAATCAAATGTAAAAACATATAAAGCGGAACTCACCAGCCAGTATAATGCAGCACATCAGCTTAAAGTTGGAACCGAATATAGAACAACCCACATAACATATAATAATCTTACCGTTCTTCAGTCAGCTTGGACAGACTATGANGCTGTGATCCTTGAACCTGANGATAATACNATCCATGATTCATTCCAGTCTATGAAGGATCCATTTACAGCTAAACCATTGGATGGACGTAACCCCATTGAATTTTCAACGTATGTACAGGACAAGATCGAGAGTGATGATATGGTTGTTAACATTGGTGCTAGGTATGATTATTTTGATTCCCAGTTCTGGGTATTAAATGACCCGGAAGACCCAAACTATATGTCACCGGTTATACCTATCAACAGGTGGAAAGATACAGATGGGGATGGACAGATATCTGAAGAAGAAATGAGTTTTGATAACGTGAAACCTGAATCAGAACGTTTAGAGTCGAACGCGAATGGCGATCCCTGGTACCGTAAGGCTGATCCGAAAACCCAGGTCAGTCCCAGGTTTGCCCTCGCTTTTCCCATCACAGATAAAGGGTATCTGCATTTTTCTTATGGTCACTTTTTCCAGAACCCAAGTTTTAGCTATATCTATGATAACCCAGAGTTTGAAGTTCCGGCTGCATCCGGAGTGAGCTCAACCATGGGTAACGCTGATATGGAGCCACAGCGGACCACTCAGTATGAAGTNGGATTTTCACAACAGTTTGGCAGGGACATTGGACTGGAAATCACAGGTTACTTTAAGGATATCAGAAACCTNAACTCCACGGAAATAAAAAACTCTTTTATTGCGGGTGATCGCTATGGCATGTATGTCAATAAGGACCACGCTAATTCCAAAGGAATCACGGTTGCACTTTCTAAGCGTTCGCTTCAAAACTTTTCCGGTAACCTGGATTACACCNATTCCGTATCTGAAGGAAACGCTTCCGATCCTACTGCTGCGTTTTATGATGAACAGTCTGATATTGAGCCTGAAAAAATGCTTGTTCCTCTAGACTGGGATCAGCGGCACACCCTAAATGGTACCATGACCTATCATCCCACAGCACTCTCAGGTATAAGCCTTGTATTCAACTATGGAAGCGGGTTTCCTTATACCACTACAAATCCAGACGGGCAGAGAACGTCTTTTGAGAATAATGGACGTAAACCAGCTACATTTAATATGGATATGAGAAGCTTTTATAATTTTACTTTGACTAAATCCATCCAGATCTCAGCACATATTAATGTGTATAACCTGTTTGATATTCGAAATGAGCNAACTGTTTATGGTGATACGGGACGATCATCCTATTCGCTTACACCAACTTACACACCGCAGTACAGTGGCCCCATGCTTAATACTCTTGATGAATTTCTGATTGTACCTTCCTATTATTCAGCCCCAAGGCAGATCAAGCTTGGAATTTCTTTCTCTTTTCAATAGGCTCATGGAAAAATATTTATATATATTGGTGTATTGTTTTTCTTTTTCAATGGGGCTGGCCAATGATTATCCTGAAAAAAAATATCAGGAGAGGACCTATTCAGCCGCAAAAGTTTTGGGCAGAGAAGATCGTAAGTATGGAGACCAGTCCGGTAATCGGGTTCTCTGCAGGTTTTATAACCATGGCGCTATAGGGGACCAGAGCAGCAGTTTTTCTGGTGTATATCCATTAGGCTCAGGGCATGCCTATATCTATGAGTTTTCACCTGTTGTTGCTGCAAGTGTAATAGATACAAACGGTAATAGAAAACATATCATCTCAGATGGTACAATAGGCCTGGTAGATAATTCTCCTGAAGGTACCCCGTGGGGTTTTGAGCCTCTGGCAGGATTTGCAAACCCAAACCAGGAATACCTGGCCATGAGTGATAATCCTGGTTCGTGGCCAAGCTCCTGGCCAAATAGGGATGAAGACTGGTGGGGTGANTGGAANGGGCAATATGGTAAATATGTCAGGGCGGATCAGGAATCCTATTTTGTAATGGATGATTTCTATAATAGTGAGTTTGAATTCTGGCCTGATGAGAACGATGTCCCTGAAACGACTACGGCAGACCCGGATGATCACCGCAGGGGGCTAGGCGTAAATTTGGAAGTACGTGGTTATCAGTGGAATCACCCGGCTGCTGAAGATATTATTATTGTAACCTACTGGATCACAAACGTGGGAACCAGTGTTTTAGATAGTGTTGTCTTTGGAATGTACGGTGATGCTGATGTAGGAGGNCCATCCAGTTTCAGCGATGATGATGCCTGGTTTGATACGGAAAATGACATGGTTTACCAGTGGGATCATGATANNTGGAGCACATCCTATGGTGGATTTCGTCCTGCCTATTTTGGATGGAGTTTTTTGGAGTCTCCCGGTAACCCTCATGATGGTATTGATAATGATGGGGATGGAATGGTGGATGAAAGCCAGTTTGATGGTATTGATAATGATGGTGACTGGGATCCTGAGAGAGATGATATAGGTGCAGATGGACTTGCAGAATATCATATTAATTATACAGGTCCGGATGAAGATGGGACAGAAGGNAATGGTATACCGGATCTTGGCGAACCAAATTTCGAGATCACGGATAATGATGAGTCTGACCAGATAGGGCTCACCAGTTTTTATTCTGCACCCTATCCCAGTGTGTATCCTTCCAATGATGAAGTCATGTGGAGTCAGTTGTCACCAGGAATTTTCCAGGTACCTTCTCAGAATGTAGACCAGACTTTCTTATATGGNTCAGGATATATCTCACTACAACCAGGTGAAAAGAAAAAGTTTGCCATTGCAATGGTATATGGTGAAAACATGGCAGATATCTTGCGTAATACCAGTACAATGCAGAATATCTANNATAATGACTACAGTTTTGCCAAACCGCCTCTAAAGCCGACCATGACNGCGGTTCCGGGAGATAATAGGGTTACACTATACTGGAATAGTTTCTCAGAGAAATCAAGGGATCCAATCTACGGTAGGGATTTTGAAGGATACCGTGTNTATAGAAGTACTGATCCTGGCTTTATAGATGCATATACCATCACCGATGCCTATGGAAATATCACTTTTAAAGAACCAATAGCCATTTTTGATCTGGATGATGGATTAATGGGACCTCATCCAATAGGTTATAATGGTATCCAGTTTGATATGGGTGAAGATACGGGTCTGGAATATATTTATGTTGATTCTAACAGTGTAATTAATGGACAGACCTACTACTATGCGGTCACAGCCTTNGATAAAGGGTACGATCTGGATTTTTTTGAGAATGGNTNTACAACNNCNGATAACCTGCAGCCCATAGCACCATCGGAGTGCTCCATAACTCTGGACTTGGATTATAAGGGTAATGTGGTCAGTTTAAGCGAGAATGCAGCCATTGTTGTTCCAAATTCAGAAGCATTAGGCTATGTTCCACCAAATACTGTTGTAGAAGGTGAAAAATTTATTAGCCATATAGCCGGCTATGGTTCTGGTTTAATAACGGTTGAAGTAATAGATCCTTTTGCGATCAAGGATAACAATGAATACCAGGTTGTTTTTGATACGCTTGAAACAATAGAAGACCTTGGATTTAGTGTACGAAACGAAGAACTAATTATTGAAATATTGACCATCCATGATGACAGTAGTGCTGCTGCATCCTATGATCATATTGATGCAAAAATGGTTGTTACTTCTACAGTGGTCAATGATAGCACGGTCTATGACACTACCTATCCGGTCACCGTTACCAATGTGGCGGGCGATGTCACATATAATATTGGAGTCGACTATACAATTAATTCTACGGTAGGAANATTCTTCATTACTAACCCTGGTCTTCTCTCTGCGGGTGAGTTGGCAGTAAGCTATCGCTATTTTCATCTAGATCATTTGCAAACTATAAATGGTGAAACAGATAACCCATTGTTTGATGGTATGAGAGTTATTGTAAAAGATAAAGAATACGANCTNAATGAGGATTCAACAAGATGGATAATTGGAGANTGNAACTATAGTNTCTTAGCGATGAATGTTTCGCGCTTCTATCCAGCAGATTTTGAGCTNCAGTTTGAAGGAAATATCGGGGATTCAGTGATGGTTGATCCCTATGGAACACACGTTCCATTCAGAGTAAAAAATGTTACCCACGATGATGAACCGCCGTTTCGAATCTCTGATTTTGACCAGGANGGTCAGTGGGATTCGAATGAATCGATCTCNATNCGNCCTTATGCTGCGATCCAGGATGGACCTCTGATCTCAATACGATTCAATCAGGATTCATTGGCGATTTCTGACACTACCATCTATGATACTACTATTACAGGTACGGATACGGTTTATTCAGATACGACACTNTATGACACAACTCATCTTGAAGTTATTGATCCTGTAGCTGGGGATATTTTCCATATTGAGATAGACAGGCCATTTTCCATGNCTGATGTATACAGNTTTACTACAACCGCNTCAAGGATCGACGTTGATTCGGCAAAAGCTCAACTGANTTCTATAGCTGTAGTGCCCAATCCCTATNTAGTAGCCGCATCCTGGGAACCAAGGCATCAATACCAGTCGGGAAGGGGACCTAGAAAAATTGATTTTATTAATCTTCCCAATGAATGTACCATCAAGATATTTACCTTATCCGGCTATCTGATCACAACGATCACTCATAATGATNTTTATGAAAACGGAACAGAGTCTTGGAACCTGCTCTCAAGGGATAACCTTGATATCGCATACGGGGTCTATCTCTACCATGTTGATGCGCCTGGTATTGGTGAGCACACAGGCAAGTTCGCGGTGATAAAATAATGAAGAGATTATTCATTTTAACTGGGTTTTGTATTACCGTTGTGTTTTCGCAGAATAATGTGGCTACCACATCAGCAGCGTTCCTGGAAATAGGGCCAGGGGCCAGGTCTCTGGCAATGGGAAGCGCCTTTGTGTCTGTTGCTGATGATGCCAGTGCACTCTATTGGAATCCTGCTGGAATCGTGTATGTATCCCGCCCAGAAGTTCAGACCTATTATTCACCCTGGCTTGTGGAGACCCAATTTTATTATAATACTGCTGTCATTCCCATGGGTGGGTTTGGNANNCTGGGTATCTCCTTTACTGCGGTGACNATGGATGAGATGATGGTCAGGACCGTACAAGANCCGGAACCAANTAAGTATGGTCAGAAATTTGATGCAGGTAATATATCGATGGGCATCGCCTATGCTAAAAAACTCACCGACCGATTTTCTTTTGGATTCCAGACAAAATTTATCCAGGAATCTATCTGGCAGATGAAGGCCCAGGGTATCGCTGTCGATATAGGAACCTTGTTCATTACAAAGAAAAATCTCAGGATTGGTATGAGTGTTTCCAACTTTGGCGGGAAAATGGGTATGGAAGGTATAAATACATTGGTGGATATAGATNTTGATGAAAATATATATGGAAATAATGATAGGATTGATGGTCACCTGGACGCGGCAAAATGGCCACTGCCCCTTATGTTCAGGTTTGGTTTGAGCAGAGAATTTGTGCTCAATCCAAATATGAAATATCTGGTAGCAGTGGATGCCATCCATCCGAACAATAATCCGGAATATTTAAATGTTGGTGTAGAGTATAGTGCAATGGATATGGTATTTCTAAGGTTAGGACAGTCCCACACTCTCTATCAGCAAAACTTCTTTGAAGATGGGGTTAAGGTTCATGAAGGATCAGAGCAGGGTCTTTCAGTCGGCATGGGAATAAAATACCAGATACCCAGAGGACCCAAATTGCGTATTGATTATGTATTNACTGAATTTGGTGTTTTTAATGATGTTCAAGGGTATTCTATAAGCGTTTCTTTTTAGGTTTCGATGAGGAATCTTATCCTTTTTACAGCCGTTATACTTATCGGTTGTTCATCACAGGTTGACATAGATATTGACATGGGGAGTATTTCCGAAACAGAAAAATTTCACGCNCTATTAGATAAGGAATGGAAAAAGGGCATCNTCAACAATCCGGAGTGGGCAACACGATTAGGAGATAATCGTTTCAATGATAAACTGAACGATGAATCCTATGAGACCATTNTCAAGCGTCANGGTGAAANCAGAGACCTGCTGATGGAAGTGGAAGGTATTGATCGGTCTAAATTGCCTGATGATGATATACTGAACTATGATCTCTATCTCAATGGCATCAACAAACGTATCGAAGGGTTTGAATTCTTATCCTATTTGATGCCCATCGATCAAATGGGAGGCATCCAGATCGGTTTCGCGGGCATCTCGGACTANATGCCTTTTAAGACCGTTCAGGATTATGAGAATTATATTTCCAGAATGGAAGCATTTCCTNTAAAAATNGCTCAGACCATTGACCTGATGAAGCNGGGGGTGGAATCGGGCTGGGTTCCACCAAAGATCGTGCTTCGTGCTGTCCCAGACCAGATCCAATCCCAGTTTGAAAAACCAATTGTTGAATCNCCNNTTTATNAACCATTCAAAGAATTTCCAGAATCCATTCCCNTNGATNNTCAGAAAAGATTATTAGACGANGTGGAAAGGGTCCTGAGCGATGATGTTTATTCGGCCTATCGTTCACTTTTTACATACTTCAATGATTTCTATCTNCCGGCGTGCAGGGAATCCATTGCCTGCAGAGAATTCCCTAATGGTGCTGAATACTACAGATACCAGANCAAGAGCTATACCACCACGGATCTGACCGCTGAAGAGATACATCAAATAGGGCTGGATGAAGTAGCCCGAATCCGGGGTGAAATGATGGATGTGAAAAAGGATGCTGAGTTCAAGGGAACCTTCGATGAATTTTTATCTTTCCTAAGAACCAGTCCGGAATTCTATTTTACTTCCGAAGATGATCTATTGGATGCCTACAGGGTGATCTGTAAAAAAGCCGATGCAGAACTGCCAAAATTTTTTGGACTGTTACCCAGGTTGCCCTATGGTGTGAAGCCGATACCGGATTATCAGGCCCCCGCATCCCCAACAGCCTATTACTATTCGGGGAATCAGAAAGCTGGCCGTTCAGGTTATTTTATGGCCAATACCTATAAGCTGGAAACACGGCCAAAGTATGAGATGGAAGCCTTATCTATCCATGAAGCGGTTCCAGGACATCATTTACAGATCTCACTGGCCCATGAACTGGAGAATATCCCCATGTTCAGGCGGTACGGCGGTTATACTGCATTTGTAGAAGGATGGGGACTGTATTCGGAAAAACTGGCGGAAGAAATGGGATTCTACCAAGACCCCTACAGCAAGTTTGGTCAGCTTACCTATGAAATGTGGCGGGCCTGCAGGCTGGTGGTAGACACAGGCATGCATGCCCTGGGCTGGACGCGCCAGAAAGCTATTGATTTCATGTTATCCAACACAGCAAAAACAGAGAATGATGTGACCGTGGAAATTGATCGATATATTGCCTGGCCAGGACAGGCCCTGGCCTATAAAATTGGCGAACTGAAGATACGGGAACTCCGGTCCAAAGCAGAAAAAGAGCTGGGCGATGATTTTAATATCCGTGATTTTCATGATGTGGTCTTGGGGCATGGTGCTGTTCCCCTGGACATACTTGAACAGCATGTAGATGATTATATTCAATCAGGTAACTAAACTTTTTGAACATATCTTTGATTAAAGTTAATTTTACATCGATGCGATCCTTGATCCAGATTACCCTTTTCATCGGGTTAATTACCCAACCTGTTTTTGCCTGTAAACTCTGGGCAGTCTGTGTGAAATCGGGTCACACCTTCCCAACCATTTCGGAAACTGAAAAAACCATTATCCAAAACGAACTCACATCTTTTTATCATCAATCAGAGGCCATGCTGGATGGCTGGGCTTTGCTGGGGTATAATTATAGTAGTACAGATTCAATTGTGCCTATCCAACGGTCAGAGTTTCCAGCAACGGCAGATTCTACATTGTACTGGAATTCTGTTGCGACCTTGATAAACGAAGAATCAACCTTCATAGGCATGGGGCACCTGAGGGTGGCCTCCTCCGGCTCAAATTCAATTCCCAATCCACATCCCTGGATGTTTTACGCTAATGGTCTTTCTTACTCCCTCATCCATAACGGTACGGTGAGTAAAGATATCCTGTATAACCTGATCACAGAAAATGGTACGGACTTATCCTGGCTGGATCAGCATGAACCCCAGACCTTCGGGGGTGGAGGCTGGCGCGATGATGGCTGGGGAAATGTTGTGGATTCAGAACTGATCATCTTATACATCATGCAACACATTAATCAGACCGGTAATGTTGTTTCTGGCCTGCAGGCTGCCCTGATAACTATTTTGAGCGAAGGAGTAATTGCAGCACAGTTAAATATCATTTTTTCTGATGGAGAGAATCTTTATGTCTTTGGAGGACTCAATGGCCTGTCTATTGCTGATTCTGAAGAGCATGTTGCAGTTATGACCCAACCTGCCAGCAACCATCAACTCCAGTGGCAGGGGATTGAGCACCAAGAGTTCGTAGTGATCAATAATGAAGGTATATCAAGATACCCTGATTTTGTTTCAACAGGTTCAGATGATCCTTCAACTTCTCATCCAACGCAGTTTAAAATGCATCCGGCCTATCCAAATCCTTTCAACGGTTCAATTTCTTTTATTCTGGATGGTGTCACCACGGATCCTATCGATATTTTCATTTATTCAATAATGGGAAGACAGGTTGACCAATTTGCCCTGGATGGATCCCATAGGGGCAATAAAAAAATTTCGTGGCATCCTGTTGGACACTTTCCTACGGGAACATACATCATTCAAGCGAGTACAAAAAATTTGATTGAAACACAAAAGATTTTATTTATAAAATAGATTATTCTTTTTAAATTCGCCGGCTTTGTCCAGAGCGATAACATCAAAAACATTATTGATTGGGGGTCATTATATTGGCTAAGACTAAACAAGTTCAGGGTGCTTCCGTAAAAGAAGAAAAAAACGTCCAGGGTAAAACAGCAACCGCTAAAAAGGAACCCATAAAGAAAAAGGCAAAACCCAGCAAAGTTTCCAGCGGGAGTATCAGCATGTACCTGGCTGAAATCGGCAAGTTCAATCCCCTGCCGCCTCAGCGTGAAGTTGAGCTGGCGATCCGAATCCAGGATAACGATGAGAGAGCCATGAAAGAACTGGTGGAAGCGAACCTGAGGTTTGTGGTCTCTGTTGCTAAAAAATACCAGGGAAACGGGTTGTCCCTCGCTGATATTATCAATGAAGGAAACATGGGACTGATCAAGGCAGCCAAGCGGTTTGATCATACCCGTGGTTTTAAATTTATCTCCTACGCTGTGTGGTGGATTCGTCAGTCAATTTTACAGGCCCTGGCGGAACAATCCCGTTTGATCCGCCTGCCCCTGAATCGGGTGGGGACAATTACCAAGATTACCCGGGCTGCGGAAAAACTGGAATCCGAAGTAGAACGGCAGCCAAAAGGCGATGAAATTGGCGCCCAACTTGAAATGAGCGGTGATGAAGTACTCATGGCAATGCAGTACTCCCGGAGGCACAGTTCCCTTAACTCTCCATTCCAGGAAGGGGAGAACAGCAGTCTACTGGATATTATTCAAGATTCGGAAGCGGAAGAGCCGGAAGCAAAGATCATGATGGAATCCATGTCAGAAGAAGTCAACGGTGCTCTTGAAACATTGTCTGAGCGGGAACGTGTGGTTCTTGAGATGTATTTTGGCATCAACCGCGACAGCGCTATGACGCTGAATGAGATCGGTGAAGAGTTTGATCTAACACGAGAACGTGTCCGGCAGATCAAGGAAAAAGCCATCCAGAGATTGCGGCATCGATCACGGAGTAAGAACCTTCGCAGATATTTGGGATAATATCCTGAATGATTTATTTAAAGGGGCTCGATTGAGCCCCTTTTTTATTTTTCATCTTTCCTTTATCTTTACCCAAGGCTTCACTATATGTATGGAGCCAGGCTCAATCCTGGATTAAGGTTTTAAGAAGGTAAGGCAGTAATGGTGAAATGTATTGCTTACCCAGGTATGTTTATAGCCGTAGGGCGCGATCTGAAGATCATCCTGGCACCAGAAGCCAACATGTTTTAATTCTAAAAACTCTTTTAAAGATTCGGTCAAGTCAAAAGCCAGGGGGTAATGGCTGCCTTTCTTTTTTATATTTTTAACCACGATGGTCATATGTCCACCGGGCTTTAATATTTTAACCGTTTGTTTATAGATCTCTATTAATGCATCCAGGAATTCCGCATAATTATCCAGGTTTCCCAGGTCACTCTCACTATCAGAGTAATTGGTTTTTAATCCTTTTGATCGGCGAGCGGCTTGAACTTCTGCGCCTTTCATATTCAGCATATTCCAGTAAGGCGGTGATGTAATAACGTAATCCATTTCAGGTAATTGAATTTTTGATATGCTCCTGGCATCACCAAAAAATATTTTATAATCCGAATGAGTAGTACCTACATCACTGCACCTCTTTTGCGCGATTGAATAAAACAGATCACTCAATTCAATCCCATAGGCGTTGCGCCCCAGTAGCAGAGATTCCACCTGTGTAGTCCCGGTACCGGACATGGGGTCAAAAACGGTGTCATTTTTCTTGGTGAATTCTTGCACATACATTTGGACCAGGTCTTCCGGATATTTCGCTGGATGAAGAACCTCATTTTTATTTCTCGGTTTTGGCTTTAGGATAAACCAGTCCTTTAACGATAATGATCCCAGTTCATTCTTAAATGATACATCTTCCACAGTTTTTTGGAATCTGGACAGTTCATCGTTCCTGAAGTAAAGGGATGTCCAGGTTGTACCATCTGGTAGACAAATAATTTTTTCGTCTTTCCGGGTCAGGAATTCAGCGATACAATTTGACAGTGCCCATGCTGTGGGAAAATCACCTGTATTTAGATGTTTTGTAGGGCTTAAAATCCAAAGGAATTTTCTTTGGCCTAATTTTGGGCCAAATTGAAACACCCAATCCAGCAGGACCGAAAGGTTATTACAATTCGAGGTCAAGTCGGCCAATAAAAAATCGAATTGTTTATTCTCCCCATGGTATAAAAGGCCGAGATCTGCACATTGTTTTTGGACCGTGATTTTATACTGTTCAGATCCAAAAACGCGAACGTTTGGTTTGTAGTGCAATGATGGTTTTGTGAAAAATCGCAGATTATCCCGGATAAGAGATTCTTTTTCAGCATACCGAGTAAAAGATTTTTGAAACGGGAGCCATTCTTTTGACCCCAGGTTATTGAATTTATTATCTATGTTTGGCAATGATTTAATTTTTTAAAAAATTGGTTCTCATAAATATAGGTGAAAAATTGAATGGATTAAATAACAAGTTATTTTCATCAAAAAGTTTCCTGCCTAACCAAAAGCTAACTATAAGAAATTTTTCTGAATAAAAATATTAAATATGCTTGCTCCAATTTTTCTGTCTTGCTATATTAAACAGCCTTGGATGAGATAGTTTCTAAATCTATTCCGTATAAGTGCATTCTACATACCTACCGTACACAAAACAAAAATAAAGTAAAAGATAAACTAAACTTGGAGGTTTAGAATGCGAAAAGTGCTATTTACAACTGTTGTTTTTCTGGGTTTATTGGCTGGTCTTTGTGCCAATGATATTGTACATCAGGGCAACACAAACAATATTCAGACAGAATTAGAACCAAACCAGGAACCCCTGGATGATACTGTATTAAACCCCCTGAACCGTGAATGTTTGAACCATAATGCAGCATGGAACTACCTCTGGTATGGCGAAGCAGGCGTAGGAAGAGCATCCCTCTTTCTCCTTGAAGCCGGTGAATATGCGTTAGAGTCGGTTTACATTGCAGATTATTCAAACACGTGGGTTGGTTTAACAGAAGCCACAGCGACCATTACCGTTGCCACCACAGACGCAGATGGGACCACGTTGGCGAGCATTGCTGAAGCCACAATGACCACAGATGGCTCTGTGGGTGAAGTGACCTGGGAGAATACAACATTTGAACTTGCACAAGCAGGTTATGTTAAGGTTGTTGTGCTTAGTACAACCAGCGCTGGCGATGTTAACGCCGATGGGCAAGAAGACTTTGCTCCCTTTTTACTTTCAGACGACGGATCTGATCCCCAGGGCTGCGGTACGGACATAGACGGCGTTTATTCTGCTGGCTCTTATAACTGGGATATAGAATTTTGTGCAAGCCCTACAGCGGATCCGCTTCCTGCTGTATTTTTCTCTGAGTACGCAGAAGGGTCAAGCAATAATAAATATTTAGAAATATATAACGGAACCGATGCTGATGTAGATTTAACAGGATTTGCTTTTCCAAATGTCAGCAATGATCCGACAGAAGTTGGTGTGTATGAATATTGGAACACTTTCCCCGAAGGCGCTACGGTTGCTCCCGGTGATGTTTACGTTATTGGTCATGGTTCAGCCGATGAAATAATATTGGCAGAAACAGATTTCACTTTTACCTATTTAAGCAATGGAGACGATGGTTTTTGTCTTGTTGAAGGAACAGAAGACTCCTACGTAATAGTCGATTGTATTGGAGACTGGAACGGAGATCCGGGCTCAGGTTGGAGTGTTGCGGGGATTGAAAACGCAACACAAAACCATACCCTGGTCAGGAAAGACGATGTAACTGAAGGCAATGGCGGTGATTGGGCATCTTCTGCAGGCACCAATGAAGACAATTCAGAATGGATTGTCCTTGATAATGAAGTCTGGGATTATCTTGGCTGGCACATAGATGCACCCTTTGATTGTGATTTAAATGATTTAAGTATTTATTTGCATGACTCCTACGGTGACGGCTGGAACGGCAACGTTCTCACTATTGGTGATCTAACCTTTGGTTTAGAAAGTGGGCTTGCAGACACTACATCAGCCTGTTTAGAAGACGGCTCTTATTCAGTAACCTGTGACGGCGGCGCCTGGCAGGGTGAAGTGTCCTGGGAGATTCAAGACGCAGCAGGGACGGTCCTTCTTGCAGCCGGCGCACCCTATAGCGGTGTGCTTACCCTGGGTGAAAGCGATGATGTACCTGGCTGTACCGATCCGGACGCTGTCAACTACAATTCTGATGCAACCGTGGATGACGGTTCCTGCTACTATGCAGGCGACTCTTGCAACATTGCTATAGAGTATACGGGCGACTTTGATGGTTTAGATCCTGTTACAGGCGCTACCACTTATGCAGGCGATGTTGAGTGGTACTCATTT
>PBCV01000042.1 GCA_002717915.1 Fidelibacterota bacterium
TACTATACCATTTTACTTGCCTGCAATGAAGGAAAAGCTATTATTAAAAAAGGGTTTGATGAAATATTGAACAATCAAAATACTGAATAGCAATGGTTTGAAGAGAAGGTCTGAATGTAAACATGTTCCATATTCATTTCAGTCCTGCCGTCCGCCTAGCTGTGGAGTGTTTTATTTGTAAAATGATTGGTAGATTTGGTTAAATATAATAGATGAATATGAAATGCATTACAGAGTAACAACCTATGAGTTTAATTCGGAACAATTTGATGACATGATGGCTTATGCTGATAGTATAAAGGATCAAGTGCAAAATATTGAAGGATTGAATTTTGCTCATGTATGTAGAACAAACGAAACCGGTGCAATGATTGTAGCCCAATATGACAATGAGGAAGCAATGGAAAATGCTACTCCTAAGTTTCGGGAAATTATGGGAGGAATGGCTCAATTTTTCACGTCTGCACCAAATCCTGTTGGAGCTGAAGTTATCTGGCAAAGTGATCACTAAATGATTCAAATGTGTTTAATACATCAAGCCCCGTTGACTAGCGGGATTTTTTGTTTGGGTTAAGATGGGTAAATTTGGACAGGATAATTGAAATGAAATCGTTTATTAAACTGTTACTCATCTTTTTTTCATTTGGGTTGTGTCAACAGAGTCAACCGGATACTCAAAAACCCATCAATACTATAAAAAGTGAAAAGAATTCTTACTATGAATTCGAAGAGAAGCATGGTGATTTTAGGGAAGTTCTGGAATCAGATATTATCTACATATACGATTCCGAGGGGAATAAAATTGAATTGGTCAATTACGATGCCAATGGGTATCTGGTGTCAAAAACTATTTACAAAGGCACCCTGGATAATACAGTGTGGCTTTTCACCACCGATTGCCTTAAAGAGGATTGCTACTAAACTTATCTCAGTGGATGTATCACACCCTGCCAATTTGCGGGGTTTTTTTATTTCTGAAAATCTGTGAGAATTATAAGTAATTAAAAATACCAGATCACCTGGTAATGAGTGGATGCCGGGTCTACACCTATGGAAAAATAAGTTTTAGCATGCTTTTTCTGTACCCAGAAGCCTATAATGGAACCTACCAGGGCACCGCTCAATACGTCCGTCATATAATGTTTGTCAGCAGCAATTCTAAAATAACCGGTTGTGGCAGCCAATGTTATGGCTGAACCCCAGATGAGATTTTTTTTATCGGGGTGGGACCTTGATAACATAATTGCTGTCGATGTACCTATGGAAAATGCCTGGCTGGTATGACCGCTGAAAAAAGACTTATAGGTATCACCGCCTTCATCCCGTGTTTGGTAGTAGGATGAAGGCCTTTTGCGGTCGACTGTGTGTTTTACAAGGTTTGTCACTAGTCCGTTAATGGCCATTATTTCTACATTCGCAAGAACCATTGTTTTATAATCTCCATCAGAAATAAGAGGCGTAAAAGGAATTCCCCCTAAGAATAGACCATACAATAAGATATCGCTTGCCGTTTTAGCATTATCGATTTTATCTATATTCCAGCGCAATTTATTCCGGAAAAATTGATCAAAGCTATTGGGTGCTTCAGTACTAGTTTCTAGCGAAGGCGATTCACCAGTATAGCCGTATTCTAAAAAGAGAAACACACCGACCTCTGCCGCCGTTCTGTAATAATCCTTATTTGCAGGTTGACCGTTTAAAAAAGAAAAGAGCAAAACAATAGAAAGAATAGGTGGGCTTAACTTCGGCCCGTATGTAGTATTCATACCGATATATTAGATAAACTTAAAATATATATTATATAAAATAATGGATAGTTGCCCCAATATTGGTGGTCAGGAAATTAATAGGCGCATGCGCACAGGATATCTTGGTTTATTTCTCACACTTTGTTTCTTTACCTATGTGTTGATTCTTGAACCCGGGCACATCCGAGGCCTGGTAATTTTTCCTGCACTAATGACGACCATACCATTTTTAGAAGTGAAAGAAAAAACCTGCATTGTAAATGCCTATTTTGGTACAAAAAACATGGGAGAAAAGTACGAGAGAGAACGGGATACAACTTTCCTAAAAAAACAGCGAAGTTCATCACTGGTGCTCACTATGAAAGGTGTATTTATTGCCCTAGTTATAACTGGAATCCTATATTTGATCTAGGTAATAATTCGACCCTATTTCATCACCTTAAGGGTTATAAATTTGCAAGCATAATACCAATCAATATTCCACAGTAATGTTCAACATAATTTCCGGTCCTCATGTACTATTTTCACTGGTAATGATCCCAGGTGAAGGTGAATTCAAGATAGTGGTTCATTTTCAGTGTTTATACTAAGATGATGGGTATTATAATTAACCATTTGAGAAAGATATGCCTTTTTTAGAGACATTAATAAAAGTTAGAACCTTCATTATAGGTAAAAATAAGTCTGGCGATAAACCCAAAGATCACTGGAAAAAATACCGTAAACCCAAGAAATGATATACCGCATCATTTTACTGATACTGTGTATCGAAACAGGATGGGGGAAAAATATAGAGGTGGTTGAAGTAAAAGCAGGACAATTTATTTTTAACTGTCGCACAGCTGGTGTGAAAAATTCAGGCGAAGGTGTTATTCTATTGCATGGATTCCCCACCACATCTTATATGTATGTGGATCTCATGGAACTCCTTGCTGAGAATGGATATCGAGCGGTTGCTCCTGACCAGCGTGGCTATAGTCCGAAGGCAAGGCCAAAAAGCTTAAAGGAGTATAGTGCTGAAAAAATTGTAAACGATGTATTTTCATTAGCAGATGCGTTTGGTTTTGATCGGTTCCATTTAATCGGACATGACTGGGGAGCATCCATTGGGTGGGGCGCCGTTGCTAGCCAGCCAGACCGCATCATAAGTTGGACTGCGTTGTCCGTTCCTCATCCAAAAGCATTTCTTGATGCTCTTGAGACCGATGATGATCAAAAAACAAAAAGCAGATATTTCAAGTTTTTTAAACTACCCTATATACCCGAATTTTATTTTTCATTTAATAATTACCGAGTTTTAACCCGCAATGTGTGGACCAGCAGCACGGATAAGGAAATAGAAACTTTTCTGGACGTTTTCAGAGGTGAAGGTGCCCTCAAGGGAGGGTTAAATTGGTACAGAGCAAATCTTGGTTCAAAAAACATAACCGGCATTAAAGAAAGTCCAGCTGATATTATTACACCGACTCTTTTCATTTGGGGCAATCAGGATCCTGCATTAGGGAGAAAAGGGACTGAGTTAACTTTACACTATATGAAAGCTCCCTACTATAGATTTATTGAAATTGATGCAGGACATTGGCTCATTCAAGACGCCTATGTTGAAGTTTCAGAAGCAATTTTAGACCATTTAGAACTTAGTCCACCCATCGTAGAGCAGCAGTCAAAACAGGGAATACATTAACCATGATTAGCCCAATAATTAAAAACTTTGAAACCCCGGATGAGATACGTGAATTTGAAAAGGGAAGGTTTGAACTGGTAGAATTGCCCAATATGACAATTGGGAAAGCAACTTATGATCCAGGCTGGAAATGGAGCAGGGATGTTTCACCGCTGGCACATACAGAATTCTGCGAAGTTGAGCACCTGGGGATGGTCTTATCAGGAAGCGCCACGGTTGTTTTCAAGGATGGCACTATACACACAGTTAAAAAAGGGGATGTATTCTATGTGCCCCCGGAACCCCATGATAGCTGGGTTTTGGGTGATCAGAAATATGTGTCAATCCACTTTTTAGGAGCGGATAAATACGCGGATTGAATTCTAAGGTAGAATCAAGGCATACTTTCAATTTAATTTGAAATGGACATTGAATGGAATTAACTCAAAAACAGTTGCTGCTGTTAAATCGATTTAACAGTACACTTTTATTGAAGGCAGTTTCAATCGCTAAACTGCCGTTGGCATTTATTACAGGCCTGAAAATAGAGAAATGTAAAGGGGATGAATGTGTTACCAGCGTGCGTTTGAAATACCTGAATAAGAATCCCTTTGGCTCCACATATTTTGCCGTTTTGAGTATGGCTGCTGAATTAAGTACGGGTGCTCTTGCATTAACTGCAGTGGAAGGGATGAATCCCAGCGTAGCGTTGATCCTTATCAACATGAAAGCTGATTTTGTTAAAAAAGCGATCGGCAGAACCACATTCACCTGCACTGAAGGTGAAAAATTGTTTAGTGCTGTAAACGAGGCAGTAGCCACCAAGGAACCCCAAGTCCAAACCGTGTCCACATCCGGCTGTGATATAAACGGTGAAATGGTTGCCCAGTTTGAATTCACCTGGTCGTTTAAGCAACGGCAATTGGATCATTAGATTATTGATACAATTTCAACAGGTTCTACATTGAGTAAGCAGGGCATCATTTGTATGTTAGAACATGATAGATTGGTTTAAAAATAATTCGGAACCTTGGAATTGGACCCTCATTGGCTGGCTCGGTGCTGTTCTAGTAATTATTGGATATTATTTGAACGCCAATGAATATATAACATCCTGGATAGTCTGGATGATTGGCAATGCCATGGTTGCCGTTTATTCCATATATAAAAAAGCATACTCAACAGCAGCAATGTCTTTTATTATCACGCTGATGAACATATACGGATACATTCGCTGGCTTTCATGAATTCCATCGTGTCGAAAAAAGATTTTCCATCTGCAGGTTCATTTGTGTATTTAAATGCTGCAAATGTTGGGTTGATGTACGGTGAAGCTGAAAAAGTAATTAAAGAGTGGCATAAAGACTTGGCGTACAATGGAAGCAATAATTTTAATGAAAATGCTGAAGAGAGTGTATTTAAAAAATTACATATTGCAGCAGCGGCATTAATCAATGCAGAACCGGATGATATTGCCGCTGGATCAAGCGCCACAGAATTATTATGCTCTCTTGCATGGGCAGTTTCACCCACGAAAGACCAAAATGTGGTCAGTACAGAAACTGTGTTCCCCAGTACAATATATCCCTGGCAGCGTGTAGCAAAGTCAACGGGCTGTGAAATCAGGCTGGCAAAAGAGAAAAATAACTTTATTAATACAGATGACATCATTGCTCTGATAGACCAGAATACTGCAGCAGTATCTATATCCCATGTAGAATATGCGAATGGTCAACTTTATAACCTGGAATTGCTGGCAGATGCAGTCCATGCACACAATGCACTGCTGGTTGTGGATGCTACTCAATCTGCTGGGGCGATTCCGATTGATATTAAGGCACATAACGTGGATGTACTAATTAGCGGCGCATATAAATGGCTATGCGGTCCATTTGGGTCAGCATTCATGTATCTTACTCCCTATCTTCAGGAAAAATTGGAGCCAGGATTAGTAGGTTTTCGCAGTCATGAAAATATGTGGGACTTGGACGCCAGACGGATTAACTATGTATCAACAGCCGCGAAGTTTGAATTTAGTACTATGGCTTTTGGGTGTGCGTTGGGATTTTCTGAATCGATCGATTTTATTTATAAAACGGGTGTTGAAACTATTTTTCAGCATAATAAACTGCTATCGGATAGGTTGATAGAGGGTATGCTGGAAATAGGTGCGAAAATCACATCACCATTGAATGATAAAGATCGTACTTCAATTGTGAGAGCCCATATTGAATCCGTCGATACTTATCAGTTGAAAAATGGACTACAAAATGCGCAGGTATTTGTTTCCACTCGTGGTAATTCAATTCGATTTTCCCCACACTTATACAATACTTTAGATGATATTGATAAAGCTATTAATGAAATAAAAAAATGGCTAAGAAATAACTGATAAATTTATTAGGTGATATTTACTTTTTAAATCCATGAAAAAAGATCAATTCAAAAATCAACTCTGGAGACTCCTATGAGAACAATTATACAATTCCTTTTACTGTCAACCTACCTTTTATCTCAGGATACAAATGATACATTTCCTTTATCCGAACACCTGATGCCCTTCGCACCCTATGTTGGAAAAACGTTTAAAGGAAAGTTTGCACATTCAACAGCGGAGAAACCGGTCTACGATATATCCCACTGGGAACGGGCTCTCAACGGAAATGCAATTCGGATTCTCCATTCAGTAAATAATGGGGAATATGGCGGTGAATCTATTATCATGTGGGACACAGAAAAGGAAAGCTTGGCCTCGTGGTATTTTACGACTGCTGGTTTTTATACCATGGCCACATTTGAGTTCGATGGTAAAAGATTGATTGCTCTGGAAGACGTTTCCGGCAATCAGAACGGCATAACGAAAGTAAAAACAATCATCCAATTATTACCGGATGGTAAATTGCATAACAGGTCAAAGTATCTTATGAACAACGCTTGGGTAGACGGCCACGAGATTTATTATCAGGAAGCGCGCGATGCCAAGGTTGTATTCAAATAAATATCTGGTTCTGTCTACATTAAAAAACACTATTTATTCATTGTATTATTACACGATTTCTTTATTAGTTTACACCAACAAATACGGCAGGATTTATTATGAAATACACAATATTGATACTCACCTTAACTTTATCATTCCTTACTGCAAAAGATAATACCGCCTACATTAAAGTGGATGGCATGCAGTGCAGCTACTCATGCGTAGGAAAGGTCAGCTCTGTTGTTCAGAAATTGGACGGCGTAAAAGAATGCACAGTTGATTTTGATAAAGGAATCGCAACGGTTGTTTTTGATGACCAAAAACTAGAAACAAAAGACATTGTGGAAGGTCTTAAGACCAATACTGCCTACACAGTGTCTGAATGCACAAAAAAACAAGACAAAAAAGAGCCGGCTCAAATCTGAAATATTATTTTAGACTTTATAAAAAACCCCGTTTCTCAGCGGGGTTTTTTGTTTTCTGGTAGATCGTAATTATGAAATAATTATCAATCATCATCCACGGTTATTGAAATACCTAGCTGGGATTCTACCAGTTTAGCAATTTCCATTTCGGCCGTCATTACAATTCCGTCTGCTTCAATCAGTTCTGAAAGTTTTGGGCTTAAAACATTAATCTGTTCATCACTGAGCAATACTTTTATACGGTTAATTACGTCCAGGATATAATTCATTCTATCCGAACCTGTTTTTTTTGTCAAAACTGTTTGAGCTTCATTTAAGAATCGATCAGCTCGTTCTTCTGAAAATTCCGGGAACAGTTCTGATACTGCATTGACCCAGGCTTCCCTCTCCTGATAATCTGCCTGTCCATCTGCTAATTGAATGGACGCACAAAGGTGAGTAACCGCTTCAATCGGGGTCATGTTTTCCGGAGGATTAAACTGCGGTATCTTCTTTTTATTACTGAACCAACTCATATTTACGTGTTCTCCCATTCATTGGGAGTGAGCGTTTTCATACTCAGGGCATGGATCTCGTGTTTCATGAGTTCACCCATGGCATCATAGACCATCCTGTGGCGCTGAACTAGGTTTTTACTCTTAAAATTATCCGAAACAATTACGGCTTCGAGATGGAAGCCTCCTTCATGGAGATTATGGTTCAGGTGGCGCCCAGTAAAATCCTTTACTTCAAAATGATACAGTGTTAAATGGGCTTCAAGCCTCGTTTTCATATCACCTACGATTGCCGTTGTATTTTCAGAAGAAGGGTTAGAATTTTCCTGCATGACTGATCCTAAATTATTCCAGTTAACCGATGAAGATAAAGCCCATTATCAGGACATGATCAAACAGATAGATCCTGGGCATAAGAATTCTATCACCAAAGTCCTGGGAATCAAGATCCAGACCATGCTGGACGAAGGGCATCTGAACTCTGTTGAAATAGAATTGATAGAAAATGTGGCCCGCTTGGCTGAAATATTGGAATTATATCCCGGACTGCCTGAAACTGTTATTAAAAAGATACTCTTTGCCATGTCCTACTTTATTGATGAAAATGATGAAATTCCGGATATCATCCCTGATTACGGGTATTTAGATGATGTAAAAGTGGTCAGCTGGGTGATTGATGATATTCGCAACCAGATCCCCAAGATGACCAGGGCATAATTTATGCTTCTTTTTTTGAATCCACTTTAACCTGAGCCAGGTCTTCTTCAGAAAATTGCCATTGGCAGGGTGCGCACCACCATGGTTTTCCATAGTAGGAATCCTTGTTTTCAATAAGTTCGAGACCATCACCGCATTTGGGGCAGTCCTGCTCTGTGCCAGTATCCGGCCAGGAATAATCAGGCCGGTATTTAAATCCATCTTCTGATGTATGATGTTCCTTCATGCCGGGAAATTACTGAGTTTTTATACGGAGGCGTACAGGTGATTAAAATATTGAGAATATAATGTAAACCAAGACCAGGGCCAGGGTTAAACCAACATAATTCTGGATTTGGATCTCTTTATGCAGCGTTTCTACCTGCACCAGGTAATGATCATAAAACAGGAACACTTCAAGTGTATCGTTTTTCGCGACATAAACGCGCTTGATGCCTTCTGTTAAATTATCCCGCACCTTTTCGTGTTGAATATCAGGGGGGATATAACTGACCTCATGATACCCTGGCAATACAGGGACCGGAACTTTTAAGGGGTGATTGCCAACATAAAAACCATCGACAAAAAATGGAACATCCATGCTGTCTGTTTTGATATCAATAAAACCGAATTCTTCTAAATCATCCTTATCCTGCGCCTGCAGCCCGGTAATGAGTAAGAGTATACTGATCAGGAGATGAATTGCTCTTTCCATGGATGGCAAATTATTTTTGTCTTCACCTTAAATCAAATAAGTAAATTTCCCGTTAAATGCGATCCACATTAGCGCCAGAAACAATACTTTATTCCGTTTTATTGATTGGGCTCGGAGGGTGTGCTTACTTTAATACCTTCTATAATGCACAACAGTATTACCAGGAAGCGGAAAAGATCCGTCTTCAAAAAGAAGGAGAGACCATTCCCATCACGGCCATGGATAAATATGGGAAAACTGTTCAGAAGTGCCAAAAGGTTCTAAATGATTTTCCGGAATCTAAATTCAGGTTAGATGCGATCCTGCTCATGGCAAAAGCCCGGTTCTACCGTTCAGATTATGATTTGGCCTTAGGTAATCTTAAAACTATTTCCGAGGTAGGGAGTGAGCAGCAGATTGAAGAGGCTGGCTACTGGCGCGCTTTATGTAAATGGAAAAAAGGGAATGTTCAAACAGGCATTAATGAATTGACAGTACTGTTGGAATCATCCGAGTCAAAAAATATCCAGTCAAAATGTCATTTATCCTTGGCGGAGATCGCCCAGGAATTGAAAGAACCAGAGACAGCCATGTCGCACTTGCAGGAGGGAGCAAGACTTACGCAAAACAGGGATGAAAAAGGTGTTATTTACGGGCGCCTGGCAGAAATGGCTTTTAACCGAGAAGAATATGAACTGGCGGAAGATGGGTACTCCAATGTGATAGCACACTCCCTGTCAAAAAACAATGTAGAAAAGGCACACCTGCAGATCTTAAAGATCCTGCGGATCCAGAAAAAATATCGATCCGCATCAAGAAAAATAAAGGGCATGCTGGCGGACGATAAGTTTAATCGAATCTCTGGCAACCTGGAACTGGAGCTGGTCCAGCTCTATAGGGCCCAGGGAGAATTCTCTGAAATTGAGACCCGGCTGGAATCCATTGTGAATGACTACCAGCGTACGCTCGTATCTGCAGAGGCGTACTACCAGTTGGGACAGATTTATACATCAGAAAAATGGAACCTGGTGAAAGCAAAAGAATATTTTGACCTGGTGAGCAAGGAATCCAGCAAATCTCTTTTTTCTCCCATGGCAAAAAGCCGCAGCAAAGCCATTTCAACATATCAGGAAGCTGAAAAGGACCTGAACTCGCACGCGAATATTCCAATTGAAGTGGATACGACTCAGGCAGCATCATATCAAGACACATTAAGTACATCGGTCTCTATTATAATTCCGGAAAGAACTGTTCCGGAATTATATTACCAGCTTGCCGATCTGGAAGCATTCAGTTTTAACCGTTATCCACTGGCTATAGAATTTTTAAATATAATTATTAATGAATACCCCGATTCTCCTTTTCAGGCCAAATCCATGTTTGCACTGGCATTTGTGCATGAAAGTATGGGCAATAAAGAATTAGCTGAAGAAGCTAGAAAGGATCTGTTGGCTTCGTTTCCTTCTTCAGATTATGCATCCTATTTATCAGAAGATGCACAGGTAGAAACCAAAGCCCAGGAAACGGCGTACCTGCAGGCTGAATCTCAGATTACAGATAACATCGATAATGCAATCCAGTTATTTAAGTCTGCCTTAGCGTTGGATTTGAAAGGGGATTTAGCAGCTCCTGCAGCGTATTCAATTGGGTATTACTATGATCAGACAGCCGTCATAGACAGTGCGGTGAAATATTATCAATGGATTAGGGATAATCACCCTGAATCTGACCAGTCTAAACAAGCAGGTATCAGGCTTCAGACATTGAACATGGTTTTATCTTCCATTGTACCCGCTGATACGCTTGAATCCAGTGTGCAGGAAGATAATTGAGAGCAAGTTTTCTCTCTCTCTGCTATCGCACCATCCGGTACTTAACCACCAACTTAATTTATTTTTTCCAAATGCTTTTTCTGAAGCCAAAGGATTTGGAGCCGGCCGTCAAACTTGGAGACACTGTTCTATCCTCCTTTGGCATATTAGGAAAACTGATCTACGATTTTCCCATACCCGATGGTAAAGATATTGAAATCTATGAATTAACGTTTCCATCACCGCTGATTGGAGCATCCTTTAAATCTGAATCAGATATCCTGGATATCTGGTTGCGTATGGGCCTGGGCGGAGTGATTTTTAAAACCGTCATGAAAGAAAAACGTATTGGAAATGCCAGGCCCCGTCTACAGGATGCCCGTATTCATGGAGAAAAGGGCCTGTTAAATTCCTTGGGCCTTCCAGGACCAGGCATAGCGAATTTTATAAATGACATCGTACACTCAGCGCTCTGGGAATATAGCCGTCCCCTGGGTATCAGTATTGGGGGAGATACAGTTAATGAATATGTAGAGAATATTGACCAAGTTCAGACTGTGCTTCAACACCATACTCTGCCATACTTTTATGAAGTGAACATCAGCTGCCCCAATACGGAAAATGGCCAGACCATCTGTGAGGACCCAGCCACATTAAATTCACTGTTATGTGCTGTAAAGAAAACGGTTTCCAACCCAATCTCCATTAAAGTATCGCCGGATGTATCAAATGAAACCCTGAGTGCAATCGGTGAAATTTGTGCAACCTATGATACAATACTGATCAACGCGGGAAATACCCAGTATAAAACACCCGATGAAGTAGGCGTGAAACAAATAAATTTCGCCATGAATGGCGGAGGACTTTCCGGACCGGCAATTTTTCAAAGAACATTGGAAATGGTTTCCCTGTTTGCACAGTTTAACATCCCTATCATGGCTACCGGAGGCATATCAACAATTCACCATGTCCAAGCACTTAAGGAAGCAGGCGCATCTCTTTTTGGAATGGCCACAGCTCTTGTCTTAGACCCTTACTGCATTCCGCGGATTCATTCAAGGCTCTGATGTTTACCATTGTACTCTTGGAACCCCAGATACCTCCGAATACAGGCTCCACCGGTCGGTTATGCGGAGCGACCAATAGCAGGCTTCATGTTGTTGGTCAACTGGGATTCGAACTATCGGATAAAACATTAAAGAGAGCGGGTCTTGATTATTGGGAACACATCGAATGGGAATATTTTCCTGACCTGGATGATTATTGCTCTTCCATGGTACGAAATAAATCCTTTCATCTATTGACCACAAAATCATCACAACCGTACACTTCCCGGCGTTTTAAAAAAGGAGATTTCCTTGTTTTTGGCAGTGAGACAGCTGGAATCAATGATGCTCTTTTAAAAAACCATTGGCACAATACCTGTACGATACCCATGGAAAATTCCCGAATTAGAAGTTTAAACCTGGCTACCAGTGTAGGTATCGTACTCTATGAAGCTATCCGCCAGAATAATGCAAATGAAGAATAATACTTATCTCCTAATATTTCTGTTGGTATTTCTGTGCGGCTGCGCCAGTGCCCCACGCTATACAACAGGCTCAACACATTTAAGTACTAAATCAAAAGCGTCTAACACGTCCAATAATAAAACATCAAAAAGTAATAACGTAAAACATCGTAAAGTAATGAACGGGGTTAGTTCTTTTTATGCAGAAGATTTTCATGGAAAACTTACAGCAAATGGTGAAGTATATGATATGTATGGACTTACTGCAGCCCATAAAACATTACCATTGAATACAGTGTGCCGTGTAACTAATCTTGCAAATAATAAATCATTGATCTTGAGAATAAATGACCGCGGGCCTTACGTGCAGGGCAGGATCTTGGATTGTTCTTATGGAGCCGCAAAAAAATTAGATTTTATTAATCAAGGCACTACAAATGTTAAGATAGAAGTGATGGAATGGGGCGATGGTGAGTATATGCAACACAGAGATGGGAATAAATGANAAAATTTTATATGGTTGTGAACCCGGAAGGTGGATTAAAAAAAGGATTAGANATTCTGGNAAGGGTGAAACCCATTTTTNATGAATATGATTCAGANCTGACTGTATTAGAAACTGAATTTGCCGGACATNCCCAAGAATATGCACATGATGTTGATTATGCAGGATACGATGGATTTTGTGCNATTGGNGGGGACGGNACCATGCACGAAGTGATTAACGGNATGCTGAATAGATCAGATGGTGCCACGTTACCCATTGGATTGGTGACCGGAGGNACTGGNAATTCATTTATGTATGATATGGATTGCCTTGATCCNGAAGAAGCTGCCAAAAGAATTACCCAGGGTCAATTNCGTANNATTGATGTAGCNAAAGTCGATGCCAATGGAGAATTGTATTATGCATTCAATATTGTTGGTTGGGGATTGGTCACTGAAGCAGGGGAATTAGCAGAGAAACTGAGGTGGTTAGGTGGTATTCGTTATGACGTTGCATCAATANTAGANGTGTTAAAAGGTAAAAAACGAATTTCAAAATTGATNTTNGATGATAAAACAATTGAAGAAGATTTTGTCTTTATTCTGGGGTGCAATACGATTCATACGGGTAAAGGTATGAAAATGGCTCCATTTGCAAAACTGGATGATGGAAAGATTGACCTAATTATCGTNCGTAAGGCATCAAGGTTAAAACTGTTAAGATTATTTCCTAAATTATTCAGTGGCGAACATGTGAAAAGCCCATTGGTTGATTATCAACAGGTAAATAGTTTTTCAATTATCCCGGATGAAGAAAATGGATTAACTATAGATGGTGAGTTAATTGGTCATACGCCAGTTCATGTAGAAATGGAACCANAAAGAATTAACGTANTTGTTTAAAATAGTATGAAGCTATTATACATGATAAAAGATCGTATCNTCNTCTATGCATTGGGAATTCCTATTTGGTTATTTTTAATCTGGAAAGGGGANTTCTATTNTACTNTGTTCATCCTGATCTGCACAGTGTTGGCTTTAGGAGAATTCTATTCNATCACTGAGAANAATGGGGCCCAACCTCTGCGTTGGATGGGNATGGTATCATCAGTATTTATTGCAGACTATTNTTATCGCCGGCCTGATATTATACTCCATGAAATGCAGGATGGAGTGATTGCAATTGGGGGAATAATCTTAATTATTATACTGACCTGTATTTGGGAACTATTTTCTGAAAAAGAAAATCCGGGACAAAATATTTCGGCAACCTTGGCTGGAATATTATTTATACCAGTTTTACTTGGGACCGCCATTGACCTTAGGCAGTTTGACGATTGGGCCGGTACTCAACTCACCCTGACACTTGTTTTGGCCATATGGGCTTGTGATACNGTTGCATTTATTCTTGGAACACTTTTTGGGACCAAAAAGATCTTTCCTAGCGTAAGTCCAAAGAAATCGTGGATTGGTTCAATCAGTGGCTTGGTTGCTTCACTCGGTGTATTTATTGCATTTCATAATCAAGGNTGGCTTGGTGATTATTTTTCATTAAAAGATGCAATAGTTTTTGGAATAATNACGGGATTCTTTGGTCANATNGGCGATTTTTTAGAATCATCGTTAAAAAGAGATGCAGGTNTAAAAGACAGCGGTACGCTCCTGGCAGGCCATGGCGGTGTTTTAGACAGGTTTGACTCATTGATATTTGCCACACCATTANCCTATCTTTACGTCCATTTTTTAATGCATTTTTAATCCTTTAATAATTTTTTTCCATCCGAGAAATGATTAAATGAATGATTCAATAAAACACGCGTTCGCGTTAGGTGAAAAAGAAAACTTTACTCCTAATGAAAAACAAATACTAATTGTAGATAAGGTCTGTCGTGAAGTTGTGAAGCGTCATCTAGCGATGCCTGCAATCNTGTTACTGGAAACATTTAGACCTTTAAATTATATTGGATCGCAGGTAATGCACTTTTTTCAACCCATTATCTCTGCTGTACTCACTGTTGATGGGTATACTGATTTCACTGAATTATTAGAACAACGAGGAAGCGTAGATTATTTTTGTGAACGTATAAGAGATATTGAAGAAGAAGGACAAAAATCTTCAATTGTTGACCGTTAATTGAAATTTTAATTTTTTCGATTCATATATTAAAAAGATACTTTATAAAATGAGCAAAATCGATTTAAATAACATTAATATTATTTTAGCTACAGACTGTGGCAGTACGACTACAAAAGCTATTTTAATACAGAAAATTGAAGGTCAATATAGGCAAACTCATCGAGGGGAAGCACCATCCACAGTTGAAGAACCATTTGCCGATGTGACAGTTGGAGTAGTCAATTCTGTGACAGAAGTCGCAGAATTAGCAGGTAGAAAACTTATTAATGATGATAGGAAAATCATAACACCTGCAAGTGATAATGATGGATGTGATATTTATATTTCGACTTCGAGTGCAGGAGGTGGCCTACAGATGATGGTTGCTGGTGTTATACGTGAAATGACAGCTGCCAGCGCAAAACGAGCAGCTCTGGGAGCGGGTGCAATTGTAATGGATGTAATAGCATCTAATGATAAAAGACAGGCCCATGAGCAGATNCAGCGTATTCGAGAATTAAGACCTGATATGATATTATTGTCAGGTGGGACGGATGGTGGTACAAAAACACATGTGGTTCAAATAGCCGAATTAATTGCGCCGGCAAAACCGCAACCAAGATTTGGTGCTCAGTACGAACTTCCAATTATTTATGCAGGAAATAAGGAAGCAACTCAGAATATGGAAGAGTTATTTAAAAATGATTTTGAATTATCGGTGGTTGAAAATCTCCGCCCCACAATGGAATGGGAGAATCTCAGTCCCGCCCGTGATGCAATTCATGATCTTTTTTTGGAACATGTAATGGCCCATGCACCAGGATACGACCGTCTAATCCGATGGGCTGATGCTCCTATTATGCCAACGCCTGGTGCAGTCGGAAATATTCTTCAAACGATTGCTGATAAACAGGGTATTAATGTAGTAGGTGTTGATATTGGTGGAGCTACAACGGATGTTTTTAGTGTATTTGATGGAACATTTAACCGCACAGTGAGCGCAAATTTNGGAATGAGTTATTCCATTTCTAATGTTTGCGCGGAAGCGTCCATGCCGAATATTATCCGCTGGATGCATCTTGAAATGAATGAGCGGGAATTAAGGAACAGAGTCAAGAATAAAATGATCCGTCCTACTACAATCCCACAATCACTTGATGCTTTGGTATTTGAACAGGCAGTTGCAAGAGAAGCGTTAAGGTTAGCATATATACAGCATAAGGAATTCGCNACTACATTAAAGGGTATCCAGCAACAAAGAACGGTCGGGGATACCTTTAGTCAGGAAGTTGGCGGTCAAACAATTGTTGATAATATGAAACTGGATTTATTGGTAGCATCAGGTGGTGTGTTATCCCATGCTCCTCAAATGCAGCAAACTGCTCTGATGCTAATAGATTCATTTCAGCCTGAAGGTATTACACTTCTAGCCAAGGATAGTATCTTTATGATGCCTCATCTAGGTGTTCTTGCTCAGGTACATTCTCAGGCAGCTATGGACGTATTTGAGAAAGATTGTTTACTATTTTTAGGTTCAGTTGTTGCCCCAAAAGGAATAGGACCAAAAGGAAGACCCTGTTTTAAATACACTATCAGTAGCAAAACATTAAATCAAAAGGGTGAATTAACATTTGGTAGCTTGGAATTATTGCCACTCGGTATTGGTGAAGAAGCTGAAATCTTAATTGAGCCATACAATAATTTTGATATGGGAACTGGANNAGGTAANCCTTTAAAGAAAACTATACAAGGTGGATTGGTTGGTCTCATTCTAGATGCCAGAGGAAGGCCGTTATCTTTTAGTGATGATATTGCTGCAAATATGAGTATGGTTAACAGTTGGATAAAAGAATTAGACCTATATCCAAAAATAGACATTCCACAAAATGATGGAAATGCAAAAACAGGTCCAATTAAAACGTCTCAAAAAGCGCATGCATATACGCCAGGTCTTGAAGTCAGCTATAAGACCGTCCACAGTATACGTAGAGTCTTGCCCGTACCAGGTAGGGTATTGGTTAANAAAGATGACTTAGTTTCGCCAGAACAAGTCGTAGCAGAAACCTACATGCCTGGTGACATTTTCCCACTCAATCTTGCAAATCAATTATCAATGCCTCCTGTAGATGTACCAGAATGTGTAACTGTAACAATCGGAGATGAAGTACGCGAAGGAGATGTACTTGCAGAGACAAAAGGAATCTTTGGTATGTTTAAAAGTATTTATCGTTCGCCGAGCGATGGTACTGTTGAAACGATTTCAGATATTACTGGCCAGATAATTCTTCGAGGTGANGAACATCCTNTCAATGTAATGGCATTTATGCCTGGAAAAGTAATTAAAATTATAAAAGATCAGGGTGTCGTTATTGAATCTANAGTCTCGCTTATCCAAGGAATATTTGGTATTGGAGGAGAATCATTTGGTGAAATAGTAGTTGCGTGCAAATCACCAGCTGAAACAGTGAATGCTGAACATATCACTGAAATTATGAAAGGAACTGTGATTATTGGCGGTGCAAGAATGACATCTGAAGCAATTCAAAAAGCAATTGATATAGGTGCTTCGGGCCTCATATCTGGTGGTATTGATGACCAGGACCTGAAAGAAATACTAGGATATGATCTTGGGGTTGCAATAACAGGTTCTGAAAAACTTGGTTTAACTCTCATTGTTACTGAAGGTTTTGGGGATATTNCCATGGCAGAAAGGACATTTAAATTATTTAAATCAAGAGANGGGGAAAAAGCATCCATTAATGGGGCTACACAAATACGAGCAGGCGTAATTCGTCCGTCTATCATAATACCTGTTGAAGAAACAGATNCTGTAGAATCATTTGAATCAGNGCATGAGTCAGGCATACTGGAAGTCGGTTCCCCTTTAAGAATAATTAGAGACCCGTATTTTGGAGAAATTGGTAAGGTCCATAGCTTGCCTTCAAATCCTCAAATACTTGAATCAGGTACTAAAACGCGAGTGCTGGAAGTTATAACAGAAAGTGGTAATATATTGNCTATCCCTAGAGCGAATATAGAGTTAATTGAAGGACATGGTTTAACATAATGTTAAATAAAACCAATATATTTTTACTTTCACTAGCATTCTTGAATGTTTTTTCTAATCTCNATGCGGCAGAAACTAATATACCAAATCCGCCTTCTAGTTTTACCGCCCAAGACCATCCATGGGATCANGGCGAAAAAATTGATTTAAATTGGATACATTCTCTAAATAATCAAACGTCTGTCCAATATTATTCGATCTTTCAATCTACGAATTCAGATCCTTTCGTATTTGTTAGAAATGTTGATCCTGAAATTTCAAGTTACACTGTAGAAAAACTCGATAGACAAAAAGAATACATTTTTAAAGTGATTGCCGTTGGTGAAGATGGGGTTGAATCTTCACCTGTTGTTACCTTATCAGCCATATCACCAACTAGGGAATGGTTTGATGGTCGCCGGTTTCCATTGTTTATTATTACCATGATATTTTGCGGTTCAGTCGTCTATTGGATTTTGCGTGCTCGAGGTGGTGAACCACTCAAAATTAGAAAAATAGCAGGTCTAGAAGCTGTTGATGAAGCAGTGGGACGAGCAACAGAAATGGGACAGCCAATCCTTTTTATACCTGGTATTCAGGATATGAATGAGATCCAAACTATTGCAGGAATTACAATTCTCTCTAGGGTAGCAAAAGTAGCAGCAGAATACGACGCAAAAGTAGAAGTACCAACAAGCCGATCGCTGGTTATGACAGCAGCACGAGAAACAGTTCAGGCTTCTTTCTTGACAGCAGGAAGGCCTGAATCATATAATCAAGACTTGATATATTATGTAACGGACGAACAATTTGGNTATGTCGCTTATGTTCAAGGCATGATGGTTCGAGAAAAACCGGCNGCATGTTTCTATATGGGTGCATTTTTTGCTGAATCATTAATTCTAGCTGAGACAGGAAATACAATCGGCGCTATACAGGTTGCAGGAACAGCCATGCCTGCACAACTTCCATTTTTTGTNGCTGCCTGCGATTATACCTTAATTGGAGAAGAATTTTTTGCTGCATCGGCTTACCTTTCAGGTGAGCCAGATCAATTGGGTAGTTTGAAAGGACAGGATATAGGAAAAGTTATTGTCTTTATTGGAATAGTAATTGGTGCTGGGTTATTAACATTAGGAACCCTTTTAGGGACCTCATCTTCTCTAGGCTTGACATTAATATCAGCAGCAGATTACTTAAAATCNGTTATTTTGACATAGGATTGATTTGAATTTATGAAAAGAAATGTTCCGTTACTGATCACAGCCCTGGGTGGTTTCGTATTAATTATTGCCTATTTCATACCAGCAACTCAAGGATGGGGAGAAGTTGCAGCGATCTGGTTTGATGTNCTGGCATCTATTGCATTTGTTTTAGGTGGCGGAAACCTATTAAAAATTCATCTTAAGAATATTTCAGATAGAAAAATAGGCTGGGCATATTCAGCGATTACACTGGCTGCATTTTTTATTACCCTATTAGTAGGCTTGGGTAAGGTTGGAGTAAATCCAAATCCTCAATATCCAGACTATGCCNTGTCAGGTCATTATAGAGAAATTGGGAGCCCTTTCTGGTGGCTTTATGAATATGCATTCAAACCACTCACTGCAACAATGTTTGCTATGCTTGCCTTCTATATTTCTTCCGCTGCATTTCGGGCATTTCGTGCTAAAAACCTGGAAGCCATCCTGCTATTGAGTACCGCATTTATCATTTTGCTGGGAAGGACATTTGCCGGGGTTTATTTGACAGCCTGGTTCCCCGATTGGATGTCCGGATTGAAAATAGAAAATTTGACCATCTTNATCATGAGCGTATTCAATACAGCAGGAAACAGGGCCATAATGATTGGAATTGCATTAGGAGTTGCATCCACTTCNTTAAAAGTATTACTTGGGGTGGAACGTTCTTACCTTGGTTCTGGAGAAGATTAAGCCATGTATGAATTCTTAAAAGATTTGGATAAGCGGTGGATCTTCTTGCTCATGTTCCTTTCTGTAACGATTCCGATCTACATTATTGCAAAAACAGGGAAATCATTTCCGGAAGCTCCTACTGTATTATCAGAAGCGGTTTTTCAATCAATCGAAGTTCTGGAAGAAGGTGACCCTGTTCTTCTATCCTTTGATTTTGACCCTGCAAGCGAAGGAGAGCTAGGTCCAATGGCAACGGCCTTTGTACGTCACTGCGCCGAAAAGAAGGTAAAAATGTATTTTATGGCATTATGGCCCGTTGGACCGCAAATGATCGATGATGCCGTAGCAAAAGTTATCCTTTCTGATTTTCCTGATCTGGAATATGGTAAGGATTATGTTAATTTGGGGTTTAAACCGGGCAACGAGGGTGTAATAAAGGTGATTGTCACGGACATGCGCGAGCTATATACAACGGATGATATTGGTACCAGCATCGATGAAATTCCCATGATGGAAGATATTACAAGCGTACAGGATTTTAATTTGATTATAAATGTGAGTGCNGGCTATGCAGGTACAAAAGAATGGGTTCAATATGCATCCACACCTTATCCTGACAAAATAAAAATAGTTGCAGGGTGTACTGGAGTACAGGCGCCACTGCTTTACCCCTATATTCCAAATCAACTGCCAGGGTTATTAGGAGCAATTAAGGGTGCTGCTGAGTATGAAAAGTTGGTAATTGATAAGTATGGTGGAAATGATCCTGATCCAAAATACCTTGAAGCAAAACGGAGAATGGGTCCCCAGCTTGTAGCGCATTTATTAATTATAATCTTAATTATTCTGGCAAATTATATTTATTTTGTTGAAAAAAGAAGAGGGGTGAGTGTATGAAACGGGAAACACTTATTTCCACTTCTTTACTTGTTTTAGGAGCTCTTTTTCTGGCAGGCCGTATNTTTTTAACTGAACATGGGATGGGGAAGGCCTACGTACGCGCTGTTGAGATTAAACNAAAAGAAGTCGTTACAGATGTTAGTTGGACAAAGTATGAAAATGCAACCCAGCGTCAATATCATGAATCAGTAGACCAGGACCCAGATCAAACTCAATTTCAATTCAGTTTATCTAGGACAATCGGTATTTGGGTGGCTGCATTTTTTACCTTATTTATTTTCTCCTTTTTATACAGGGATAATCCATTTTATAAAATTGCCGAATCTGTAGTTGTTGGGGTCTCAGCTGCCTACTGGATGGTAGTGGGATTTTGGACAACCATTGTGCCAAACCTACTGGGAAAACTTGCTCCAGAGTGGATAAATAGCTGGGCGATGCCTGGNCTAGACACGNAAGCAGAATACATTTATTTGGTTCCATTAATTATGGGTATTATGTTAATCTGGAGACTAGCCCCTAAAGGAGGATGGATCAGCCGCTGGCCGCTGGCCTTTATCATTGGCACTACAGCTGGAATTCGCTTAATTGGTTTTATTCATGCAGATTTTCTTGGACAGATTCGCAATACAATTATGAGTTTGGCTATCTACTCTCCCGAAACCGGCTTTAATTTTTGGGATTCTATAAAAAATATAATTATTGTTATTGGTGTTCTTACAACAATCGTCTATTTCTTTTTCTCCATTGAACATGAAGGTTTAGTGGGAAAGACCGCAAAAGTGGGGATTTGGTTCTTGATGATTACATTTGGGGCAGCGTTTGGATATACGGTAATGGGTCGTATAGCTTTGCTGGCAATTCGTATGGAATTCCTGATGAACGATTGGCTATGGCTCATTGATCCAAGCCACACCAGAGTTTTAATGTGATTTAATGCAGCAAATAATTATTCATAGAATAGGCTCGATACCATTTCGAGCCTTTTTTATTTATAAATTCTTGACCATCAAAATCCTAAATTTATCCCAAAGGAGAAAAGAAATATGAATAGAATTATCATTTCCGCATTTATATTAATGAATATTGTTTCCGGTATTACTCCACCCCAGAATGGAAATTTTCCAAATGGTTTTTGGGAAAAAATGGGACAACAGGGTATTGGTCAAAATTATGGCGATCCTGGTTGGGTTAGGAAGATAGCAGGTCAAAATGACCTGACAAACCGTGATGCTCAATTTGAGTTCTTCCTTCCTGTTTTATTGGGTAAATATTCAGATGCGTCCAGTACGTATTTCAATTCCACGAATTTTGATGATCTTTTGTTCGGAAATAACCCCACCGGCTCCATGAGTGATTATTTCAATGAAATATCATACGGAAATTTTCATATTAGTGGAGAAGTGGATGGCTGGTACCAGTCGAGTCTAAGTCAATCACAAGCAGTTGAGAATGTGAGACAATATGTTGCTGAGATAGCATCTCTCGCAGATCCTGATTTTGATTATGGTCTATATGATAATGACGGACCAGACAATGTTCCAAATTCTGGGGACGATGATGGCTATGTCGATGGTCTCCTTGTTGTATATCCGGGGTGTTTATCTGGAGAAGATAATATTTGGGCTCATCAAAGTTCCCTTGGTTCAAATCAATACGTCTCAAATGATCAAACACCAAATGGTGAATATATAATTGTAAACTCCTACATGGTCTGCCCTGAACTTCCAGGAAGTGGAAACTGCATCACAACAGATATTTGCCCCATGGGTCTCTATGCACATGAGTTCGGACATATCCTTGGATTACCTGATCTCTATGACCGTGATGAGTCTGACGGTGACTCTGAGGGATTGGGTGAATGGTGCTTGATGGGTTCAGGCAACTGGTTGGGGTGGTATGGTAATACTCCCGCACATATGTCATCATGGTGTAAGATCGAAATGGGATGGTTGGAGCCAACAATTGCGACGAGTACAACAATAGATGTTCCCATTGCACAATTGGCAACATCTCCTTCTGCAATTAAAGTTTGGGAAGATGATTATAGGTCAAATAGATATTTCTTGGTAGAAAATCGTCAAAATGATGGATTTGATTCAGATTTAAATGGAACAGGACTATTGATCTATCACGTGAATGAGAATAGAAGAGCCGGTTTTAATAGTTTTGGTCCTATCAATGATGATGAAAATGATAAGATGATCGATTTGGAGGCAGCAGATGGCGAACACGATCTTGATGATAACATAAATAGGGGAGATGCAGGTGATCCGTTTCCTGGTACAAG
>PBCV01000043.1 GCA_002717915.1 Fidelibacterota bacterium
CAATGGTGGTCATAAGGTTAAACCTGGCCATGGCAGCTACAGCAGGTGCTGTAGTGTATAATATGGCAATAAATACCAATGCCCATCCTGCAGATGAACGGGCAGCCTTTACTGATGGTACAGTAAAAAATCGCATAATCACATGGGGCAACCCAGCCGTGCCTATCATTAGGGACAAGGTATAAAAAAACATGTTAAATAAACTTAAGCGCGCATTGGTGGTATATTCCTTAAATCCAAGATCAGTGATAATTTGGTCTAATTTATCCAATAAATATGAACCATCTTCCAGGGTACCACCCAATCCAAACTGGGGAATTGGATTCCCCGTAAGCATAAATGAAATAAAAATAGCAGGTATCGTGTAAGCTATGATCATAATGACATACTGGGCAATCTGGGTATAGGTGATTCCTTTCATCCCTCCCATGACAGCATAAATAAAGACAATAGCCATTCCAACCGTAAGCCCCTGATCATAGTCTACTTCCAAAAATCTTGAAAACGCTACCCCGATTCCTTTCATTTGGCCTATCACATAAGTGACTGAAGCAATGATGAGACACGCCACGGCTACAACCCGGGCCGTCTTGGAATAATAGCGGTCACTGATGAATTCAGGAACCGTGAATGAACCATGCTTTCTTAGATACGGAGCAAGCAGNANNGCNAANAANACATANCCNCCCGTCCANCCCATNAAGAATACNGAACCGCCATAGCCAAAAAAAGCAATCANNCCNGCCATGGAAATAAANGAAGCNGCCGACATCCANTCTGCAGCGGTCGCCATACCATTNGCCACAGGATGAATATCTCCNCCNGCAATNTAAAATTCGTTTGTNNTCNTTGCCCGGGCCCAGAAAGCNATGCCTATATAAACAGCAAANGTNGCACCAACAATTAAAAANGTGAGAGTCTNTANATCCATATTANNGTTTATTNNTNNTGNTCNTNANNTGNCCCATATTTCTGATCAATCTCACCCATTTTAAANGNNTANTAAAAAATAAGNNTTACAAANATATAGATNGAGCCCTGCTGTGAAAACCAGAACCCCAGTTTGTACCCTCCCAGGCGTATCGTGTTTAAANTATCTACTAAAATGATGCCAAACCCATAGGATACCACAAACCAGATCACCAGGCATTTTATGATAAGAGAAATATTTTCTTTCCAGTATGTGTTTTGTTCACTCATATTATATCCTGCAATCATCAATCCATTGANTTNTAAAAAACAAAATTAANCAATAGAGCTTTAGTCCCATCAAAATTTCTTGAATAATACAGGTAGTTGATAAATTAAAAGTGAGAGTAAAACAGCAACAACCCCAAAAAGCCATAGTAAATAAACTTTCACAAGACGCNGATATTACAAAATAAAAAACCCTGCNCCTTCAGGGTTTTTCAATCCGAATTATTATTAAGCTTCTGGAAGGTTCCNGTTCCCAGATTTAAAAGGCTGCTTTAGTATANTTTGAAATATATCATTAATAAACCTGATCCTTTCCGTTTCGCTGTCAATATCAATGAGATTTTTTTTCAAGGAGATGGGAAGCTGGAGTCCCTGTAAAAATTCGTATGAGATTTTCTTTTTCAAGTGGGTTTCCAAATCTGAATCTATTTCAAACCTGAGNAATACTTTAAGATAAGAGTCCTGCAATTGTACAAGCAGATCTGGTTCAGATTCCTTTTGTAGTGGTAGGTATTTCACCTGGCCTATAACTGTGTCCCCATCCATTTCTGTGTTAATGACATCAAATCGTTCAAGACCTTTTACCATAATATCGTATTCACCATTTTGATATTCTTTAAAAACTTTTGTGACCTTAACAGTACATCCTTTCGAAAAAACCCCCTTTCCTTCGCGGAGTATAATTCCAAATGGAATATCTTTTTCAATGGCATTTCTAACCATAGCCTTATAACGGGGTTCGAAGATGTGCAAGGGTAGATTTTCGTAAGGAAGCAATACCAATTCTAGGGGGAAAAGTGGTATCTTAGACATGCTTGTAAGAAATCAATACTAACATTATTTAATTATCAACTTGGTCAATCTTAAAATAAGTAAGCGCACATAACCCATAATCTTACATCGCTATTTATTTTTCTTTCCAATAGATTTTAAAAATATTTATAAGGGATATATATAAACTGGATACAATATTGATCTAGATGTATACACTTCTTAAAAACCCAACATTCTTACTTTTTTTTCTTGGAAATATCATTTCACTTATCGGTTTTGGATTCAACCTTATTGCAATAAGCTGGCTGGTTTTAGAAAAGACTAACTCAGAATTCGCATTGGGNAAAATAATGGCATCCGCCACCGCACCTGGCCTGGTCCTGGCCCTGTTCGCCGGNATCATTATTGATAAAGTAAATCGGAAATGGCTCCTTGTGGTTTTAGATATTTTTAGGATGTTTGTTGTTATTGGTTTTCTATTTGCAATGAATTATTATGAATTCCAATTATGGCTGCTTTACCCAGTGGCTATATTGGTGGGCCTTGGTAATTCACTTTTCTGGCCAACTGCACAGGCTTTTGTACAGGAACTTGTTGANGAAAAAGACTACTTTAATGCAAATAAACTGCTTTCTGCCAGTTACCAGTTTGGCTCAATNTTAGGTGCAGGTGTTGGAGGATTTATTGTTCATTATTACAGCCCTGCCACAGCACTCTGGATCAATGCAGTCNCNTATTTTATTTCCGGGATTTTCATTTCCTTGGCTCCATTTAAGCGTGGTGAAACAGACCATAAANCTGAAAAATTGTTTAAGGCATTGTCTCGGGGGTTTTCATTTCTCAGAGGGAAATATGATATTCTAACATTGGGGCTGACCACAATATTATCTGACGTTGCAATCTGGGGCGCCTTGTCTGTATTAACAATTACCATCTCAAAAGAAATATTTAATAAGGGCACCTGGGGCTATGGTCTGATGGATGGGCTCTATGGTATAGGTGCCCTAATATCTACAGTTCTGGTTGGACACATGGTTTTTCAATTGGGCCGCAGTCGATCTCTTTTATTATGCTACGGTGTAGCAGGGCTCATGTGTTTTATTACCCCTGTAATGCCAACAATATANCTNGCTGCTACTGCTTACTTTTTTATGGGGTTAAATAATAATTCTGCACGAATTATTATCCGAACACTGTTTATGGAAAATATTCCTAATCAAATCATGGGCAGGGTACAAACTATCTTTGGTGTTTACACGCGGATGATGGTGATTTCCAGTGCTCTGATCGCAGGATGGATCATCGAAAATCAAAGCATAATTTCCGGAATGTCATTTACAACACTGCATTATGTAGCTGCCCTTCTGGGAACCCTGGCTGTGCTGAATGTATGGAAAAGTCCAAAGAATATCCTTGCTGANGCGAACTGATTGTGCCTGAACTACCTGAAGTACAAACTGTTGTAGAGCACATCCGCCCTGACTTGCTGGGAGAACAAATTATCGGCATTGAGCCCATTTGGCCCAAGGTACTGCACAACTTCATTCCCGAAGACCTNATTAATGAAACTATTGATACCCATATTGAAGATGTCAAGCGTCGTGCAAAATTCATTATTATTCAACTTCCTGATCACATTATTGCGGTTCACTTAAGGATGACGGGAAAACTNTATTTTGTAAAAAAAAACGAGGTGCCCAACCATGCAAGCGCTGTGGTNAAGATGAAAAGNGGCAAATCGCTCATCTTTGATGATGTGCGAAAATTCGGCAGATTTTATCTTTACAATAACCTGGATCCTATTAACTCTTGTCATGGTCCAGAACCCTTGGATGAATCTTTTACCATTGATTTATTTTTAGATATTTTTACCTCCCGCAAAAGAAATATCAAGGCTATGCTATTAGATCAATCTGTGGTAGCCGGGTTAGGGAATATATATGTGGATGAAAGTCTTTGGATGAGCGGTATCCACCCAAGTTCAATTTCGNATGCCATTCCAAAAACAAAATTAGTAAAGTTATACAAGTCTATCCGGACCGTTTTANTAGCTGCTATCGCTGCCAAAGGAACAACCATCATTAATTTTTATGTGAATGGAGAATCGGGAAAATTNGCAGATCAGTTATGTATTTTTGGAAGGGCGGGCAAACCATGCCTGCAATGCGGGAATGAGATTAAAAAAATACGTGTTGCAGGTCGCGGAACTTATATTTGCAGAAAGTGCCAGCTTAGATATATAAAGTCTAGATATTAAGCTCGAATTAATAAGGGTTTTAATACGTCAGTATTATANGNGATGTTTATGAAAAACAATTCTGGTAAAATCTATCTTGTAAGGTATACCATGATGGCATTCTGGGCATGCATCCGGTTTTCAGCTTCATCAAATACAATTGAATAGTCGGCTTCCATAACACCATCNGTGACCTCCCTATCCCTTTCTGCAGGGAGGCAATGCATAAAGAATGTATCTTTCCCTGTACTTTCCATAAGAGCTTCATTTACCTGGTAATNAGCAAAGATTTTTTCACGTTCTTCNGTTTCTTCTTTCTGTCCCATGGATGCCCATACATCCGTGTAAACCACATCAGCATTTTTTACCGCCGATCTTGGTTCATGACATAATTCATATGATGAAATTCCTGAATTTTCCACCATTTCAACTGTTTTTGCGTCTGGTTCGTAGCCACTGGGGCAGCAACAAACAAAGTGCATNGGAAATTTACTCGCTAATTGAAGCCAGGAATGAACAATATTATTGCCATCACCCATATAGGTAATCTTCAAATTATCTAACGTCCCTCGATGCTCCCAGACTGTCATAAAATCAGCCATAATCTGGCAGGGATGATTATAATCGGTAAGGCCGTTTATGACCGGTACATCTGCGTACTCAGCTAATTCAAGGATATGCGTATGATCAAAGAGTCTAGCCATAATCAAATCATTGTAGCGACTGAATAATCTGGATATATCCTTAATGGCTTCCCGTTTACCGATCTCGATGTCACTGGGACCCAGAAAAAGGGCATGGCCACCCAACCATTCAAACCCGGTTTCGAAAGACACTCTGGTACGGGCAGATGGTTTGGCAAAGATCATGGCCAGAGACTGATCTTTAAATGGCTTGTATTCTTCCCGGTTATGAAATTTAGTTTTTACTTCTTTAGCCAGATGTAGAATTTCCCACAGCTCATCATTTGAATAATCTGAAATATGTAAAAAGTGTTTTGCCATGATTCTTCCTATAGTATGTACCGACTCAGGTCATGGTCTTCCACGATTCCCTTCAGAGATTCTTTTACTACTTTTGCAGTGATNNTGATCTTTTTATCTCCACGCTTNGGATGTTCAAATAATGGTTTTTCCAACAGGGTTGTCATAATGGTGTGCAGGCGCCGGGCNCCAATATTTTCCATTGTACTGTTCACATCCGATGCCAGCTGGGCCACTGCCTTTATTGCAGCCTTGTTGAATTCCAGTTCCACATTTTCTGCACTAAGCAGNGCCGTATATTGTTTGATGAGGGCAGAACGGGGGTGAGTCAGGATTTTTACAAAATCCTCNGTACTGAGTTTATCCATTTCTACCCTGATAGGAAACCGCCCCTGGAGTTCCGGGATCATATCCGATGGTGTGCTCACATGAAATGCTCCTGCGGCAATGAATAGGATATGGTCTGTAGCAACAACACCGTATTTTGTATTTACATTGCTGCCCTCTACAATGGGCAATAAATCACGCTGCACNCCTTCCCGGCTGANATCAGGNCCAGGGNNTCCATTGCTGCCCACNACTTTATCAATCTCATCCAAAAAAACGATACCATTATTNTCTGTACGTTCTTTCGCCATACGTATNACTTCATCCTGATCAATCAGTTTAGACGCTTCACTATCAGTTAAAACTTCTCGTNCTTCCATGACAGTCATNTTTTTAGTTCGTTTTGATTTTGGCAANGANCCGGAAATCATATCNTTGATNTTCATCCCGATGTCTTCCATTCCCATGGGGCCGAATACCTGCATTCCAATTGTGGGTTCATCCAAAAGGTCAATCTCGATCATTTTATCTTCAAATTCACCCTTCTCCATTTTTTTTCGAATCCTATCCCGNGTTCGTTCATGGCGCTCTTTTAATTCNTTGGATTGTTTTGGGTCGTCTTTATGATCATCAGGAAATAGAATGTCCAGGANTCGCTCATTGGCCAGGTGTTCNGCNAGTTCCAATACTTCATCCTCTTTTTCCCGTCCTACCATGGACANAGCCGTATCCATGAGATCACGGANGATGGACTCCACATCCCGGCCCACATATCCCACTTCTGTGAATTTACTCGCTTCAACTTTGATAAATGGAGCATGGGCAAGAGAAGCAAGCCTGCGGGCAATCTCTGTCTTCCCCACCCCGGTNGAGCCGATCATAATAATATTATTGGGCATGATCTCGTCCCGGAGTTTTCCATCTACCTGCTGCCGCCGCCAACGATTTCTGAGGGCTATCGCTACAGCCTTCTTGGCATTCTTTTGTCCAACAATATAGCGGTCTAGCTCCGTGACGATCTGCCGGGGAGTCATCTGTTTCATTTGATTTCTAGAACCGAAATAGAATCATTAGTATAGATGCANAGATCTGCAGCAATTCGCANTGACTGTTCCGCNATTTTCTTGGCAGAATGCTGTGTTGATTTAAGGAATGCAGTCGCCGCCGCCTGAGCAAATCCGCCNCCTGAACCGATGGCTACAACAGGGCCGTCCGGTTCGATCACATTACCATCCCCGGATATGATGAAACTGTATTTTTTATCCATCACAACCANCATAGCATCTAAATGGCGCAATACCCTGTCCGTTCTCCATTCTTTTGCAAGTTCTACGATAGCGCGCCTNAGATCCCCGTCATACTGTTCCANTTTTTGTTCGAACTTTTCAAAAAGGGTAAGCGCATCAGCAGCAGCCCCTGCAAATCCGCCCAGTACATTGTTTTTTGCTATCTTGAATTCCCGCACCTTTACAGCTTTCTGCTTAAACATCATTTCACCAAACGTGACCTGTCCATCACCGGCCATGGCAACCTTGCGNTTGTGACGCACTCCTATAATGGTGGTTGATCTAATTTCTGTTTTCATACTAGTTTAGTTTTTACTGNGTTAANCCCTTAAAGAGTTTCGAATCTCCTGGCAGAACCANNGTNGTCTTTTTATCGATCACTTTTTCATAGGTTTCCAGTGTTCGGNTAAATTCATAGAAATCTGAATCCTTGGAATAGGATGCTGCATAGATATCCAATGCTTTTGCTTCACCTTCACCACGAATCAGCTGTGATTTTTTGTAGGCTTCTGCCAGAATAACGGTCTTATCCCGATCGGTTGCAGCACGGATCTTCTGGGCTTCTTCTTCACCTTCAGACCTGAACTTATTTGCCTGNCTTTTCCGTTCTGCTTCCATTCTTGCATANATGGATGCTTCATTTTCCNGCGGGAGATCCACACGTCGTATCCGAACATCNATCACTTCTATCCCGTATTTACTTGTCTCCTCATTACTGGCCTTGGTGACCTTTTCCATGATCAGTTCCCGGGTCTCGGTGATTATCTCAACCATATCATGAGTCCCCAGTTCCTGACGCAGCTCAGAATACACAATATCATCTAAACGCGTTTTTGCAGTGGGTACAGCTCTAACAGTTTGCAGGAACAAAAGAGGGTCTANGATTCGCCAGCGGACATAATTATCAATGATCAGTGATTTCTTATCCTTGCTTAAAATCTCTTCCGGAGGCACATCATATTCCANNAGCCGTTTCTCGAANGAGTTGGANGTCTGNAACGGGGCAGGAAATTTCCAATTTAATCCCGGNTCTTTAATGGTTCGTATAGGTTTACCAAANTGAAGGATGACAATTTGCTCAGTTTCATCCACCATTATNATGGTAGATAGAGCAAATAAAGCTANCAGTACTAAAATTCCAATTGAGAATTTTTTCATTATTTTTGCCCTCCTTTTTCTGTTCCTGGATTCAGGTTTAGAAGATTCAGGATATTGCCGCTATCCTTGTCCGGTATGATTATTTTTTCAATACCCGGTAAAACCTTTTCCATAGTTTCAAGATACAGTCGTTTTTCTGTAATGCTCTTTGCTTTTCGATATTCTTGTAATATGGTTGTGAATTTTGCAGCATCACCTTCGGCACGTTTGATCCTAGACTCCCTAAATCCTTCNGCANCACGNATCATAGCTTCCGCTTCACCCCTTGCTTTGGGGATCAAATCGTTCCTGTATCCTTCCGCCTGGTTTACCATTCTGTTCTTATCTTCTTTTGCAGATGCTACATCTTTGAACGCACCAATCACCTCCTTGGGCGGCGAAACATCCTGNAACTGGACGGCTACAACATGAATCCCAGACTCATATAAATCCAATATAGACTGGAGTTGGAATTTAGTTTCTTCCTGAATNGTAAACTTACCNGTNGTAAGTGTNTCATCTATCTTGTTGCGACCCACTACGGTCCGCAGGCTTGCTTCCGCTGCTTCGCGGACAGTGAGTTCTGGTTCAACAATNTTGAAAAGATAGGCCACTGGATCTTTGATCTTATATTGTACAATCATTTCGGCATCTACAATATTCTCATCACCTGTAAGCATCAGACTCTCTTTTTCAACTGTTCTGTATTGACCATTNCTGAGNGTACGAAACCCNATCTCAANCCGTTTTACTTCCGTGACTTTAGGTGTATTCACAGTTTCAATGGGTACTGGGAAATGCCAGTTCAATCCTGATTGTGCCACCCGTGTATGTTCNCCGAACGTACGGACAACGCCTACTTCATCTGGACCCACCATGTANGTGCCTGTNAATAACCAAATTNCCAATGCTGCTAANACTACAGGNATTAATTTGAAATTAAATTCAGGGATNTNTACTTCCTGATCNCCAACCATGACTCGTCTTGTTGCCATAANAACTCCTTTATATTTCNTTTCTTAACCTTGCGACCAGATANCCCATCTGATCNCGGTATTTTGCTACTGTNCGTCGAGCAAGNGTATATCCTTCCTTGCNCAGTTTTTCTACCAGGGCATCATCACTCAGNGGNNTNTGCTTNTCTTCAGTGAGTATGATCTTTTCTAAAGCCCGTTTAATGATAAAAGTTCCCAGGATTCGCCCATCCTTTAATTCTATGGAATCGGTAAAATAATGTTTCAACTCAAAGATCCCGTATGGTGTATCTGCAAATTTCCCACGTGTTGACCGGCTTATAGTGGAAATATCCATATTAATTTTATCAGCAATATCCTGAAGTTTCAAAGGACGAAGAAAATCCATATTTCCAGCAAACCATTCTGGTTGAAATTCAATAATTGAGCGCATCACATTTACCATGGTAATTCTGCGCTGGTGAACTGCTTCAATGAACCAATGGGCAGAATCCATTTTTCCCCTTATGAATTTTTTGGCTTCACCCTTAAACCCGCCATTTTCCATTTGGTCTTTATAGGTCCGGCTGATTCGTAATTCCGGGATCCCACCATCGTTGGTAGTAATCACCCAATCGTCTCCATCTTCCCGAACAATCACGTCAGGAATCACGGTTTGAAATTTATCCCTGTAGCCTTCACCGGGACGGGGATTCAAGTGTGCAATATGTTCAGCGGAATCATGCAGCTCTTGTTCTGTACAGCCCAGTCGCTCCTGGACCCTATCATAACGCTTATGCATAAAATCATCAAAACAGGTATGAACAATACGATGGGACAAAGACCCTTCCTCATCTTCCAGTTGTATCATAAGACATTCTTCCAAATCCCTGGAAGCAATTCCTTTCGGATGTAGCCTCTGGATTTTATGAAGAATCGGTTCTATTTCATCTTCCAACAAATCGTAGCGATCTGCAATCAGGATGAGATCCGTATCCAGGTAACCCCGTTCGTTGGTATTCCAAAGAATCTCTTCAGCAATTTCATGTTCATGTTCATCCATTTTCGTATCCTGGAGTTGGTCAATCAGGTCTTCAATGAGTGTATGCCGATCGGGCAAAGGCATTTCCTTTTTCTCTTCAGACAGATAATAGGTGGATACATCGGAATACATGTCTTCCAAAGAGACATCCATATCATCGATAGGTGTTTCTTCTTTTTCTTCCTGCGGCTCGGCCTCTTCTGGCTCTACCTGTTCCAGGAGTGGATTCTGTTCCAGTTCTTCCAGGATCGCCTGCTCCAGACTGACCGTATTTAACTGGAGTAGCCGGGCTCGTAAAACCTGCCGTGGGGCAAGTTTCTGTTTCTGGGTTTGGATCTGTTTTAAAGTAGTTGCCATTAATCAAGCTTGAATTTTTCACCTAGATACAGCCGCCTTGCCTCTTCATCATTGGCCAGGAATTCCGAGGAACCGGATTTTAATATCTGGCCATCAAATAATAAGTACGACCTGTCTGTGATGGACAGGGTTTCACGTACATTATGGTCAGTGATTAAAACACCTATTTCTTTTTCCTTTAATGAATGAACAATGCCCTGGATTTCCTCCACGGCTATGGGGTCCACACCTGCAAATGGTTCGTCCAACAAAATGAAATCTGGGTCCATACACAAGCTTCTGGCGATCTCAACACGGCGTCGTTCACCTCCTGATAAGGTGTTGCCTTTTCTAGTAGCTAAATGAGATACAGAAAGGTCTTTCAGAAGTGTTTTCATCTTTTCCCGTTGTGTGTCCAGCTTCATATCTTTTATCATTTCAAGAACCAGTATTAAATTATCTTCTACAGAAAGTTTTCCAAAAATCGATGGCTCCTGGGCCAGGTAGCTAATTCCTTTTTGGGCCCGCTTATACATGGCATCTTGGGTTATGTCAGCCTCATCTAGGAATACATTTCCCTGCGTTGGTTTGATCATACCCGTAATCATATAAAAGGATGTGGTTTTACCGGCACCATTCGGGCCAAGAAGTCCCACAATCTCACCCCGCTCCACAAATATATCCACATCTTTTACCACCATTCGTTTCCCATATTGCTTGTGCAAGCCCTTAGCACTTAAAGTACTATGCTTTTCTCTCATTTGAATTTCCTCCCTGTGACTCCTGATGGACTCAAAATCTTCCAATTTTTTAAATCAGAGTCCGATTCAAAGCCCACACCATACAATGTGTCTGTTTCCAGGGTGGTAATCATAATATTATCTTTGGTATGGAGTTTCTCTTCCCTGGAGTTCCAGATCAGGGATTCAGAATAAAGGGTAATTCCGCTATCGGATACAGCCACAACATTTCCCATGGCTTCCATATCATTGGAGGCCTGGTTTATTTCAGCTTTTTCCGATGTAAGCACCGAAGTATGTTGTTCTTTAATATCAAAGAAATCTACTGTAACACTGCTGTCCAACATAACAAATTCTTTCTCATTGTATTTTTCCAGGTGCCCTGATCGTACCTTAGCCCGAATGGTGCCTTCATTGGTTAATATTATAATAACACTCCAGCTTTCCTGATCGGGCATCCCTTCCCTTGATGGAAGATCCTGTACAGTATCCCGGGCACACGACGAGAGAAAAACCAAGAAAAGAACTGAAAAAATGGGCATGGGGTTAGCTGTTTAGAACCCGATCCTTCATCAGTTGCAGCACGGTTGCTGTACGGCCCTGCTGATCTATGATCCAGGCTACGGCTTCTCGAAATGCACCGTATCCCCCTGAGACCATGGTGGTATGTACAGCAATAGCTTTTACCTCTGGGAATGCATTTGCCACAGCAATGGGGACTGCCACTTGTTTCATGACCGGGATATCAATGATATCATCGCCAATGTAAGCGATCTCTGAATTATCTAAGTTATATTTAGCTTTTAATTCTTCATACGCAGGAAGTTTATTCAAGGATCCATTGTAAACATCTTCGATCTTTAATTCTTTTGCTCGATGCTCTGTGGCAGGAGAGTATCTCCCTGAAATAAGAGCAATTTTTAAATCTGCAGCTCGAGCCATGGCCGTGCCTGCACCATCTAAAACGGAGAATCGTTTAAGTTCCATTCCATCGGTGCCTTTATAAAATGTCCCATCTGTCCAGACACCATCCACATCTGAGATCAACAATTTTATCTTTTTCATATCAATGCTCACGTTATGCTTTCCCGAATTGCTTTTAGATCTGTGAGAAGTGATTCCAGTTGGTCCAAGGGCCATTGTGTTTCGGCATCCGATTTTGCTTCGTTCACATTATCGTGTATTTCCATGAAAAGACCGTTACATCCTGCAGCGACAGCTGATTTAGCCAGGGTTGGGATCATATCCCGCATACCGGCAGTTGTTGAACCATCTCCCCCGGGAAGTTGCGCACTGTGGGTGGCATCAAATATGACCGGATATCCAAATTCCTGCATCAGTGGAATAGCACGCATGTCAGCAACCAGGTTATTATAACCAAACTGTGTTCCGCGATCCGTGAGAAGAATATTTTTACAACCCGATTCTTCCAATTTTGTCACAACATTTTTCATATCCCAGGGTGCCAAAAACTGACCTTTTTTCACATTCACTGGTTTTCCCGTTTTCGCGGCTGCAATCAATAGGTCCGTCTGACGACATAAAAAGGCAGGGATTTGTAATACATCCGCCACTTCTCCTGCTGCAACAGCCTGGGATGGTTCATGAATATCCGTAAGAACTGGAATCCCTGTTTCTGATTTTACCTTATTTAGAATAGCAAGGCCTTCATCCATCCCTAAACCTCGGAAAGATGAAATGGATGTACGATTTGCTTTATCAAATGAACTTTTATAAACCACAGGAAGCCCAACACGGTTAGAAATGTCTTGGATGGCATTGGCCATTTTTAGCGCATGGTCACTACTTTCGATAACGCAGGGACCAGCAATCAGGCCTAGGTTGTCAGCACCAATTACGACTTTTTGGATAGAAACGTTTTTCATGATCTATATTTAACTGCTGCCCTAATGAATTCCCTGAAAAGTGGATGAGCTTTATTTACCCTGCTTTTCAACTCCGGGTGAAATTGTCCCGCCACAAACCAGGGATGGTCAGGAATCTCGATGGCTTCCACCACGCCAAGCTCTGAATTGATGCCAGAAAATACCAAGCCATTCTTCTCAAGTTTATTCCTATAGCGGTTGTTTACCTCATAGCGGTGTCGGTGACGTTCGAAGATCTTCTTCTTTCGATACGCTGCAAATGTTTTTGTCCCTGTTTTTATCTCACAATCATAGGCACCCAGCCGCATAGTGCCTCCCTTGATTTTAATGGCCCGTTGGGATTCCATAAGATCAATCACTGGGTATTTTGTTTTTTTATTGAATTCCGTAGAGTTAGCACCTTTCAGTCCGCACACATACCGCGCAAAATCGATCACAGCGCACTGGAGACCTAAGCAGATTCCCAAGAATGGTACATTCTGTTCACGGGCATACTTGGAGGACCGAATTTTTCCTTCTCCACCCCTGGAACCAAAACCCGGCAAGATCAAAATGCCATTGATATCAGAAAATGCATCCTCGGCAGATGTGCCATTTTTTACTTTATCTGTTTGTATCCATTTAACATTTACGCGCGCATTATTCTCAACACCTGCATGTACAAATGCTTCCATAACACTTTTATAGGAATCGATCAATTCTGTGTATTTCCCGCACATGGCTATAGTGATTTCGTGTCTAGGATTGTTATAATTGTGAATGAATTTTTTAAGTGCCTTTAATTCCGGTGTTTTTTCAATTTTAAGCCGTTCCTTAATGAGACGGCCCGCATCTTGTTCATGCATAGCCAGGGGTACTTCGTAAATGCTGGACACATCCCGCCCTTCGATGACATGATCTGCCCGCACATTACAGAACAGGGCAATTTTATCCCGTACTGATTGCTCTATTGGATGTTCGGACCTGCACAGGATCATATCTGGTGCCAGACCAATTTCTCTGAGTTTCATAACAGAATGTTGAGTGGGTTTGGATTTCAATTCACCACTGGCTTTTATAAAAGGCAGTAGCGTTACATGAACAAGCATATGGTTGTGGTATCCCACATCTAGGGATAATTGCCGGATCGCTTCCATGAAGGGCAGGCTTTCAATGTCTCCCACGGTCCCACCTACTTCACAGATGACAACATCATATTTTCTCGGAGTATTCAATGTTCTTATACGATTTATAATCTCATCGGTTACATGGGGAATTACCTGGACGGTCTCACCCAGATATTCACCTTTCCGCTCCCTTTCCAGAACTGTGCTGTAGATCTGTCCCGCTGTGGCATTGTTATCTTTGGTCATATTCACATCAATGAACCGTTCATAGTGCCCTAAATCCAAGTCTGTTTCAGAACCATCATCCAAAACAAATACTTCACCATGCTGGTAGGGATTCATGGTCCCCGGGTCCACGTTTAGATAGGGATCCAACTTCAAGATTGTTACCCTCACACCAGCCTGCTTTAATAGATAACCAATGGAAGATGCAGCAATTCCCTTGCCCAATCCCGACATGACACCGCCCAGAACAAAAATGTATTTGGTTTGTTTAGCCTTACTCATTTACCCATCCTGTTCAACTGCCGTTTCTATTGAAACACCCATGATCTGGGCTACTTTATTCAAATCTTCTTTTGTATCAACCGCCCAGCTATCACAGGCTGTAATCAGTGCACGTATGGACATATCATTATCCAGCGCACGCATCTGCTCCAGTTTTCTTTCCTGCTCTCTTTTTGATGGTTCCAGTACAGTGAAATGAAACAGGGCTTTACGGCGAAAACCATACATTCCTATATGACGATATACGCCCCCGATTTCAAGATCAAAGATATTTCGCTTAAATTCAACTGCATTCCTTTTTTCATCTAAAATCGCCTTTACCACATTGGGGTTTAAAAGATCATTCACCATAAGTTTTCTGCTGACCACGGTTGCCATATTCACAGCAGGATCCTGGAAAGTATCTACTAATCCATCGATGACGTTGGGGTCTACTAGTGGTTCGTCACCCTGGATGTTGATGATCACTTCTGCTTCTTCTATACCCTGCACCACTTCAGCCACGCGGTCAGTTCCGGAAAGATGTTCCTGGGATGTCATCACCATCTCGAAATCAAACTCCTTGAGTGCTTCCCGTGTTTCATCTGAGTCAATAGCGAGAATTACTTTATCAAGCTTCTCTGCTTTCAAGGCCCTTTCCATCACGTGAGCAATCATAGGTTTCCCATCCAGGATAGCCAATATTTTCTTTGGAAACCGGTTGGAAGCCAGTCGTGCAGGTATGATTCCGACGTTCATTTTCTGTGATTCCCATTTAATTTTTGTGGGGTCACCTTTTGGATTTCCATATTTTTTTGTACGTGTTCATTAACATGGATAATAATAATAAAAGATAATATATAAAACAGGCATGATTTTTGCTGTGAAATTTACCCCGACGGAAACCTAAAGGACAGAATGAACTAAAATGCCAGGTTTATTATTATTTATTCAAACCGTAAGGATTCGATCGGATCCAGTTGAGCTGCCCTCCAGGCTGGGTAGATCCCAAACCCGATTCCAATGACGGAACAGACAAAAAGACCGATGAATGCCCAATCAATCGGGATAACAGCAGGAATATTAAAAATAACAGATACGATGTTACCACCAGCAACACCCAATATTATTCCGGCGATACCACCAAATTCACTTAAAAAAACAGCCTCCATCAAAAATTGAGTTAAAATATCCCGCTTGGTGGCACCAATGGCTTTGCGGATGCCGATCTCTTTAATGCGTTCAGTGACTGAAACAAGCATAATATTCATTATGCCAATACCTGCAACGACAAGAGCGATCACGCTAACAGATAAGGCGAATAGTTTAATCCCACTAGTGAAACCAGAAAATTTTTCAATCATCTCCATACTTGTTACCACTTCAAAATCATTATCAAGTTCCGGTGGTACCTTCCGTATAGAACGCATTAGACCAATCGCCTCATCCATAGTTTTACTGTATGTATTCTCTGATGATGATTCTATATGAATACTAAGAGTTGTCCAGTGACTTGAGAACTTTTCAAGGTAATTAGAAATTGGAATTGCTATATAATTATCTTGACTGGAACCAAACGCTTCTCCTTTTCTCTCAGTTATCCCTACTACAATATAGTCAAGCCCTTTGAGCTGTATTTTTTTTCCGAGTGGGTCTTCAAACGGGAACAATCGATCCACCACGTCCATCCCCAGAATACAGACATTCCGTGAATATCTTATATCATCTGGTATAAAATTTCTTCCATCACTGATGAATGTGTTAAACACTCTTATCGTGCCTTCATCTCCTCCTGCAAGTTCTATTGAGCTTTTTACCGTCTTGTCACGATACCTAACATTTCGAATAGAACTACCCTCACTTACAGTCACTAGAATAGGAAGTTTCGCTTGATCTTTAAATCTTTGGTATTGGGCATAGTCAATATTTTTTCTGTTGCGATATTTTCTATCACCATGTCCAAATTGAATCTCAGGATATTTCTGTACAACAAAAGTATTGGCTGCAAACACATTCAGACCTGATTCAACTGAGGATTCAAGTGTCCTTATCGCTGTCATGACACCAATCACAGAAAAAACCCCTATACTGATACCCAAAAGAGTAAGCGTAGACCGCAGCTTGTTCTTTCGAATAGCATCGATGGCCATCCAGAAACTCTCTTTTAACACATTTTTTAAATTCCTTGCACCCATTTTCTATTCATACCTGAGGGCGTCAATAGGATCAAGGTTTGCAGCGCGGGATGATGGAATCATACCAGAGACAACTCCAACAATCATACTAAGCAGAACTGCAGATATTGATAAGCCTACGGGGAGCGTAGATGGAAATATTTTATTAATGAAA
>PBCV01000044.1 GCA_002717915.1 Fidelibacterota bacterium
CTAAAAGTTTTGACTGCTTTGCCCGCTCTGCAACATGTACAACCATTGGCTTACCATCAATATCGGCTAATATCTTCTTAGGGAATCTTTTTGAACCTATTCTAGCTGGTATTATACCTACAATCATTCTGTTATCTGTTCTTAAAAAAATTAAAGTTCAAATTATGTGTTATCATTTGATTCAAAATATAATTGTTAACAATCTTTATATATAATGATTTAGGCATAGTTTTTGTTTAAAAATTTAACTTTAGTTTTAATTAAAGAAAATCTATTCGAATCGAAGAGATTCAATTGGATCTAATTGAGCTGCTTTCCAAGCTGGATAGATACCAAAGCCGATTCCAATCACAGAGCAAACCACCAAACCAATAATTGCCCAATCTATTGGAATGACCGCTGGTATATTAAATATAAAAGAAACAATATTCCCCGCGCCTACGCCAAAAACTATGCCTGCAATACCGCCAAACTCACTTAAAAACACTGCTTCCATCAAAAATTGAGTTAAAATATCCTGCTTGGTGGCGCCAATGGCTTTGCGGATGCCGATCTCTTTAATGCGTTCAGTGACTGAAACAAGCATAATATTCATAATGCCAATACCTGCAACGACAAGAGCGATCACGCTAACAGATAAGGCGAATAGTTTAATCCCACTAGTGAAACCAGAAAATTTTTCAATCATCTCCATACTTGTCACCACTTCAAAATCATTATCAAGTTCCGGTGGTACCTTCCGTATAGAACGCATTAGACCAATCGCTTCATCCATAGTTTTACTGTATGTATTCTCTGATGATGATTCTATATGAATACTAAGAGTTGTCCAGTGACTTGAGAACTTTTCAAGGTAATTAGAAATTGGAATTGCTATATAATTATCTTGACTGGAACCAAACGCTTCTCCTTTTCTCTCAGTTATTCCTACTACAATATAGTCAAGCCCTTTGAGTTGTATTTTTTTCCCGAGTGGGTCTTCAAACGGGAACAATCGATCCACCACGTCCATCCCCAGAATACAGACATTCCGTGAATATCTTATATCATCTGGTATAAAATTTCTTCCATCACTGATGAATGTGTTAAACACTCTTATCGTGCCTTCATCTCCTCCTGCAAGTTCTATNGAGCTTTTNACCGTCTTNTCACGATACCTAACATTTCGAATNGAACTACCCTCNCTTACAGTCACTAGAATAGGAAGTTTNGCTTGATCTTTAAATCTTTGGTATTGNGCATAGTCAATATTTTTTCTGTTGCGATATTTTCTATCACCGTGTCCAAATTCAATCTCAGGATATTTCTGTATAATAAAAGTATTGGTTGCAAAAACATTTAAGCCTGATTGAACCGATGACTCAAGTGTTCTTATGGCTGTCATGACTCCGATAACTGAGAACACTCCAATACTGATCCCGAGAAGAGTAAGAATTGATCGAAGCTTATTCTGCCGAATAGCATCTATNGCCATCCAAAAACTTTCTTTCAGTATATTTTTTAAATTTCTGGNANCCATTATTTATTCATACCTCAAAGAATCAATTGGGTCAAGGTTGGCTGCTTGATAGGATGGGATAAATCCAGAGATGANACCAACAACCATACTCATTATAACCGCAGATANAGATAATCCAATGGGGAGGGTAGAAGGAAAAATTTTATTTATAAAAATACTNCTGATATATGCAAGGAATAGACCAATGAGACCTGCAATCAGGCATATGGTGACAGCTTCCATTAAAAACTGGCCCATGATCATTCCTTTGGTCGCGCCAATCGCTTTACGAATGCCTATCTCGCGGGTACGCTCCTTGACCGANACAAACATAATATTCATTATACCGATTCCCCCAACAACCAGTGACAACAGTGTAATAAAAACACCGGTCCCTCCAATCGCTACTTTCAACGTATTGTACTGTTTCTCAAACGCTTTTGTCTGGTTTATAGCAAAATCATTTTTCTCACTTGGTTTTAGTCCCCTAATATGCCGCATGACAGCGGAGAGTTCGTCCATCCCTTCTTCAATCTTTTGCTCTGGGACCTTTACACTTAATCTCATCCATCCACGTCTTGAAAAAAGTCTTTTATAAGCTCCANGTGGNAAAATNGCTTGCTTATCTACGCTGAAAAGTCCAAGAAANTTNCCCTGTTTCTCTAANACACCAATAACTCTGAATTTAATATTATCGATCTNTATATATTGACCTACTGGGTNTTTCTCACCNAAAAAAGCTTCTTTTATACCNTGNCCTATAACTGTAACCCTTGATCCAGAACGGTCTTCATTACTGGTAAAAAATCGACCTTGTACAATATCTGTGTTGATTGTTTCCATATAATCTTCATTGGTTCCAAAAATTTCGGTTCGGGTTTCTTTTTCCTTATATGAAAGGGATGCACCCCGCTGCATNACGAGAGCTACCGCTAACGCATACTCAGATTTTTCCTTGATTTTATCAACATATTCTGGAAGCAATCGGGGTCTATTTTTTATCTCCCACCATTCCATATCACTAAACCATTCATAACGGCTGATATACAAAATATCCTTCCCTAGCCAGGACATACTGCTCTCAAATGACCTGTCCAGACCAGAAATGAGCGTCCCCATTAAAGTAACTGACAGCACACCAATAATTATACCCAGGGCGGTGAGNATNGAACGTGTCTTGTTTGNCAGNACAGCAGATAATGATATTCTAAAATTCTCAATAAANAGGGAGAACATCAGGAGTCCCGTTTGGCGTCTTCNGTAANNTTNCCATCAAATAATCGAATCGTGCGGTGAGCCTGTTTTGCNATATAATCTTCATGGGTAACAAGGATAATTGTGTGACCCTTTTTATGCAGAAGATTAAAAATATCCATAATCTCATGACCGCTTTTAGAATCAAGATTACCCGTTGGCTCATCCGCAAGAATAATGGAAGGACTATTCACCAGAGCCCTCGCAATGGCAACACGCTGACGCTGTCCGCCGGATAGTTCATTGGGCTTATGGTGCATTCTGTCTTCAAGACCCACACTGTCTAAAGCATCTGATGCCAGCTGTATCCTCTGTGCTTTTNGAATATTAGCATANACCAGAGGAATCTCCACATTATGCTGCGCAGTTGCTTTCGGTAACAGGTTAAATGTTTGAAACACAAAACCAATTTTACGATTTCGGATTGATGCTAGTTGTGCATCATCCATAACCTGAACCATTTCCCCTTCAAACTCATAAACACCTGATGTAGGTGTATCCAGGCACCCGATCATATTCATTAANGTTGATTTCCCTGATCCGGANGGACCCATAATGGCTACATATTCATTCTCTTTGATTTCCAGATTTATTCCATCCAATGCTCGAACTTCTTCGCCACCTACGTTATAAATTTTATAAATATCTTTGAGTGAGATAAGAGTCAACCTNGACTCCCTTTANGTGTATTAGTTCCCAATTTTGATTCTAATTCNGCTGCGATTTCTNTCTTTATNTCCATCANCCTCACGCGGATCNCTCTTAACNGAAACAAGCATTCCATGATTCAGTTCTTTACTTAAAATCCTGTAGCCCCCGGTGACAATCATTTCATTTTCTGAAACNCCTGATTTGACAGCATAATGGTTCTCGCTGGATATATCAACATCAATAGGCCTTACCAGAGCGTATTTTTTACCTTCGGGGGCTGTCTCTCCATCAAATTCATCTTCTAAGACAAATACAACATCGATGGGATTCTTTTTAGTTAAGAAATTCTCATCTTTTTCGTCATCTTTTTCGTCATTGTTTCCCCACCGATTTTTCTTTGGATCCTTTTCGTTTGCATTAATTTCACTATAATTTTCCGGCCTTGATGTCAGGGATTGTATTGGAATCGATAGTGCATTCCTGATCGTTTCAGAAATAATATTTACAGTACTGCTCATGCCAGGCCTTATTTTATCTGGAACGGATAACATCTTCACTTTCACCTTAAAATTTGTAACCTGCTGCTGACCACCCATATTTAACGATTGTGCAGTGTGGGCTATCTCACTGATAACCCCGTAAAATACCGTATCCGGATATGCATCAATTTCAATTTCAGATGTATCACCAACTTCAATATTGACCACATCATTCTCATTCACATCTACTTCAACTTCCATCCTGCTTAGATCGGCAACTGACATGAGCACTCCCGGATTGAACATGCCGCCTACGGCCATTTCACCTTCTTCTTTCGTTATGCTTGTAACAATACCATATTTAGGTGCCGTTAACCGGGTTTTCGAAAGTTCATCTTCTGCGGATAATAAATTTGCATTGGACTGTTCTGACTGGCTCAACGCTATCTGGTAGGATGCTTCGATCTGTTCCAGTTCCTGCTTGGAAATCAGGTTCTGAGAAAAAAGGGATTTGGTTCGGTCCATCTGAGATTTAACCTTCCAAAGGTTGGCTTCTGACGATTTGACTTGTGAAAGTGCATTATTGTAGCGGGGACGAATTTGTTTTTCATCGATGCTGATCAGGTGCTGGCCTGGTTCAACAGTATCCCCTTCCATAACTGTGATCTCTGTGATCCAACCGGTAATTGTGGATGTAATTTGCACTTCTTCTTCCGGCTGAATTTTTCCGCTGGCATTTACCTTATGAACAATATCACGCAATTCTACTAACTCCGCATCCACATATATGTCTTTATCAGAATTTGCAACCGTAGTGAAATAACCTGTGATAGCTAGGATCAGGATTAACAAAGGAATCCATACTTTTTTCTTTTTTAGTGTATTTAACATTTNANTNTTCTTCTAGTTTGTATTCCATATCCAGAGTGCCAAGNAATGCTTTTAAACTGGCTTCCTGCATCCTGGCATCATGGATGGTATTAATGAGGGTTGAATTGGAGCGTATCAGGGATACCTGAGCATCTAACACTTCCAGAATGGTCGCAGATCCCAGGCTGTATCGTTCACGTACCAGTTTTAAATCTTCTTCCGCCGAAGTTACAACAGCCTGGTTTAAGGGAATGATCTCAGCATAATTATTTAAAGATTCGCGGATCAATTCTGCCTGGACACGGAGATCATTTAATAAGGTAATATAGGAATATTCCGATTGCTGTTTGGATAATTTGGCCTGCTGCTGCTGCATNGACAGGCTGTTCCCGGTATAAATTGGTAAACTCACTGAAAGATTAATCCCCAACGACCATTCATCTTTTAAGGCATCCATCAATTCATCACTGGTCTCTCCATTTGCCGAATAATTCATAGATGAATTCAAGGAAGGAAGCCTTAACCCTCTNACCAGCTTATAGGACAAATCNCCCAGGTTAATCCGTGCCTGGGAGATTAAAAGATTGGGATTCTGATTTTTTAATACCTTCAGCACATCGGCACTGGATGGGATGGCCGGCACCACCCATTCATCATCCATTGCAGTAATAGGCTGGCCAAAATCCTGAAGGCCCATATCATTAAATAAAATACGCCGGGAATTTTCGAAACTTGTCTTCTTATTAAGTACATCCACCCGCGCCTGACCCTGTGCTACTTCAGCTTTTAACAGGTCCGTCCGTTTTACCACGCCAAGGTCAAATTGTTTTTTTACNANNGAAACCTGCTGGTTTGACATTTCAAGGTTCTTTTCAGCTACATCCAACAACTTCTGGGCTTGCAACAGGCCNTAGTAAGATTTTATCACATTCTGNATGACTTGGATCTTGGTNAGTCGTTGGTTTAGTCTGGCAATGTCTAAATTTGTCCTAGCCTGTTTAACCTGNTTGAAAGACCGGCCACCATCATAGATAGTTTGATTCAGGGAAACACCAGCAGATAGATTATTAAAATGGCTTGTCTTTGTTGTATCCAATGTAAGAGTTTCATAATTAATGGTGACACTTTCCTGTTCCGGGAATTGTGTCTGTCCCGCACTGGTAGTGGCCCGAAGTGAGGGTAAAAGACCGCTATAGGAACCTGTAAGACCTTTTGTTGCAGAGACAACTCCCAGCTCCGCAGAAAGAACAGTTTTTTTCCCTTCAAGAGCAGTCCGAATACAGTCATCCAAGGTATAGCCCTGGGCAGTTATTTCTGAAACAAGCAGGCTCAGAAAAAGTATGACTGGAAAAATTTTCATGGTGTATAGACGTATTATAAAAAAGAAAGTTTCTATTTAATTTGAATCACAGCTCAAGACTAGTCTGAATGGAAATTTAAGTGCTTTATTTAATATAATTGTCTTTTATTTCCATTAGGAACTGAAGGGCTGCTTCGTGTGTGTTATCTATTTTACAATCCAAGATTGCTTCTTCGATGGCTTTTTTGATATTTCCAATTTTTCGGCCTTCCTTGAGTCCACAGATAGCCATGATTTCTGCACCCCTTACGGGCGACTGAAATGTTTTCATTGCATCACGTTCTACCACGTTCGCCATCTTTTTTTCTACCATTTCAAAATTTTTTAAATACTGTTTTACTCGTTTGGGATTTTTGGTAGTGATATCTGCCCTGCAAAGCATCATCAGGTCATCTAAGTCATCGCCCGCTGCAACCATCAACCGTCTCACAGCAGAATCCGTTATAATATCCTTTACCAGTGCAATGGGACGCAAGTGAAGCAAGGTTAATTTTTTTAAATATTGTTTCAGAGTGTTAGAAAGTTTCATCCTGCTTGCTACTGTATCCAGCATCCCTTCACCAATGGCATCGTGCCCATGAAACGTATATCCTTTCTTTTTATCAATTCTGCGGGTCTTAGGTTTTGCTATATCGTGAACCAATGCCGCAAACCGAATTTCCATTTTAGGGGATAATTGTGCAGCATTATCCACCACCTGCAGTGTATGGGAAAAAATATCCTTGTGGTGCCACTCTGATGTCTGTTCTATTCCATACATGGCATGAATTTCAGGAAAGACTGTTTCCATAAGTCCAGTTTTTTGCATAATCACCAATCCTATTGATGGTTTTTCCGTCACCAGTACTTTAATGAACTCATCTCGAATTCGTTCCCAGGATACGATATCTATTCTTTGAGCCTGCCTTGTAATGGAATCCTTACATTTAGGTTCAATTTCAAATCCCAGTTTAGATGAAAAATATATGGCTCGCATCATGCGCAACGGGTCTTCAGAAAATGTTTCATCCGGGTCCAGCGGAGTCCTAAGAATTCTTTTTTCTATATCTGCAATTCCGCCAAAGGGATCCGTTAACTCACCAAACCTGTCTGGATGAATATCCATGGCCATAGCATTGATTGTAAAATCCCTTCGCAGCAGATCTCCCTTTAAGTCTGTATATACCACTTCGGATGGCTTACGGGAATTCTCGTCATAGGATTCGGTGCGGGCTGTTGCAACTTCGATTTGAATTTCTTTATTNGGAATCATCGCTGTCCCAAACTTTATAAAAGGAACAACTTTCTTCAGTGCCAGTTTATGTGCCAGTTTTTCAGCAAAAGGGATTCCTTCACCCACCGTCATGATATCAATATCATTTAATGGTTTCCCCATGATCAGGTCTCTAACAAACCCTCCCACGACATAAACCTGCATATTTTCTTTTTTGCCCAGATCTCCAGCAGCATTTAGAATAGAGCGGGCAGGTTGACACTCAGCCGGTTTTAATAAATCTTTGATGTTGGCCATCCTGTAAATTACCTAGATAGAATAGATACAAACACCTTGGAAAGAAAAATCGTTCTTATCAATTTCGGGTCATGGCAAAAAGAATTACATTCTTCATTACATTTGTTTTTTTTATAAATAAAGTTTTCTGCCAGTTCGCTTCCGTTGAGATCACCCTTGATGATCGCCTTTTACGAAGTGAAGAAAAACAAGAAATACTAAACATGAAAAATGATATAAAACGGTTCTTTCTCACCACAACCTGGGATGACAGCTACAGTGACCTTGAAATTCCCTTATATATCCAGATCATCTTTGAAGGAGTAACCGAAAAAGGGAATGAATCAATCTATAACTGTCAGGTCCTCTTTTCCAATGGAGGAGATCTTCGCTATTTTGATAAAAGTGTCCAGTTCTATTACAATTCCGGGAGCAGTCTCTATTATGACCCTGTGCTTTTCGAACCCTTGACCGGGTTTCTTGCCTACTATGCCCACTTGCTTCTCGCGGGAGAGATTGATACGTACGAGTTTAACGGTGGAAACAGTTCATTTGAACTGGCTCGAGATATCGCACTGCGCGGGTCTGCATCAGAGTATAAAAAGGGCTGGGGATCCCGGGTTACACTGGTGGATAACCTNAATAGAAACATGGGGCTTCGAAAANCCCGTTTGGCATGGTACATTGCAATGGATCTGTTTAAGGAAGGTAATATGGACGGAGTATTAGAAGAAGTGAATACTATGCTGGATGGACTCGAACAATCCTATCGTGATTTAGGTCGTGATAACCACACCCAGTATTTCCTGAAGGTTCAATCGAATAAGATCGCAGAAATACTTTCCATGCTGGGCCGAACAGAACTTCTGAAAGATATGAAAGANTTGGATCCAGACCGTCGGGACGTNTATCAGTCCGCATTGGATTCTATTTCCAGGTAGGTTCTTTTCCCGCCCAGGTAGTGTGCTAAAACAACAGATGTGCGGGACAATTTCATCATCATGTCTTTATCTTTGATTATCCGGATCTTTTTGAAACGTGATCTTTTTTTCAATATGGTGACCGGGTGAAAAAGAATCCAGATTAAAGATCTAAGGATACCTGTCACATGGTTCCAATCCAGTTTTATAACTGCATACCCAACCGCAATAAACTCAAGCATGATTCGTATAAAACCCACGTAGAATGCTACTGGAACTGAGAAATTGCTCAACAGCATGAACAAAGAATTTCGGTGGTTCAGGTAATATTTACGATGGGTATGCATGGGCAATGATACTGCATTCTTATGATATACGATCGATCGTGGTTCTACCCAGATATTGTATCCCATGGCCTGCAGGCGCCAGCAAAGATCAATCTCTTCCATATGTGCAAAAAATATTTCATCAAATTTTCCCGCTTCTACAAATAATTCTTTGCGAACCATGATGGCTGTCCCGGAAGCCCAGAAACATTTTTTAGCATCATTATACTGCCCTTGATCCTCTTCCTGCTCTNAAAACAGGCGGCCCCGGGCATAAGGAAAGCAAAACATATCCATATACCCGCCGGAACCCCCGGCGTAATCAAACATGTTTTTTTGATAATAGTTGAGAATCTTGGGCTGGGCTGCAGCTATGGTATTGTCCTTTTGCATTAGTTTAACCAGATAATGGAGCCAATCTGATTTTTGAATAGTATCATTATTTAAGAACACCAGAAATTTTCCGGAGGCCTCGTTTGCACCCCGGTTGCAACCACCGGCATAGCCGTAGTTCTGGTCATTCTCTACCATTTTGATATGTGGATGGGATTCCTTGATCCATGCCTGGCTGCCATCACTTGATGCATTATCAGCAACAATAACTTCATAGGATTCAAAGGTAGACTTCAAAAGGGAATCAATGCATTCTGAAAGAGTTTCAATGCCATTCCAATGGGGTATAATAATTGAAACTGTTGGATGTTGTTCGGTCATTTCGACCTGTGTTATTTATCCGCCGGAGCGAACCTCATCCAATATATTTTTAGCATTTTTATCGGTGGGGTTCCTGTCCACCCAGTCAGAAAGAATCAGTTCAGCATCCGTAAACCTGTTATTTTCTCTATAGATAAAAACAAGAGAAGAAACAATTTCCGGGTACGCTTTTTGCCAGCGGGCCCACTCGCCTTTTTTTACAGATTTTTTACTGTACCCGCGCGTTTTTACCATCCCTTCCATTTGTAAATAATTTGCTCTCATATCTTCCAAAATCATCAGAGCCCTGTCAGTGTCGTCCAACTCTTTGTAGAACGTGTTCGCATATTCAACCCTGTTTAAGGGGCGGCCATTTTCCCGGTTAACTAGTTTTTCCATGATGTTTTTCATAGACTCTTTTTCACCCAGATCACCATAGATACGGGCGACCTGATAATGGAGATCCTCGGACTGGATAGAAATTGTATTTTCTGGAATATTCTGTTCCATTTTATCCAGTGTATGAATGATCTTTTTCTTTAGATCAGCTAATTTTTCTTNNGACCTNTTCTTTTTCTTTCGGTCNTGCCTCTGGTAATNCATATAATANGTAACTGCCAGCTGCATGTAGGCACTGCGGTAATTCTGGAGCAGGCGCTTTGTCTGCTTATTAAAAAAGACCTGTTCATTGCCCAGGTTTCGAAACATGTACCCTGGCTGATATTCCCTGGACCAGTTTAAATAACTGTCATCTATCATGNTTTGATCGAAGTTACCCTTAGATTCTGATAAAATTGGACCTGTAACATTAAAGTCGGCCTGGTTAAACTGTGTTGACCATNTCGCCGGACCTACATCGGTCATCANATTTTTATACATCCGATCAGCATCTACAGGTTTCGTCTTGTGACTCTTAAGCTGGAAAGTAAGGCCCTGCATATCCATGTACTGGTCTAAACCGATTCGATTTTGCTGGGATACCGTGACTGCAAAATAGATTGGAATTCTCCAGGCAGCATCATTAATAATCCGCATGATCATCATGTCCTGAACCCTGAGAGCCTGTCCACCATAGGTAGGTTTCATCTCCCATTCTATAAACCCTTCTTCATTTTCAGGATCATTGAAAACGGGAACCTTCACTTTTTGTTTTTCCCAGCGCTGNAGGCTTGATGTAAGCTGGTCAATTTGCCGGTTTCTAAGTGTAATGAAGCGGGTTTCCTTGGGTCGTTTGTCCCGCCACTGTTTTATGTACCAGGGTGTATTCAGCANGCTTAAATTCACTACGGCAACGTCTGTTCTCACTTTTTCTACTTCCTGGAGATACCAGAGCGGGAAGGTATCATTATCGCCGTTGGTAAAGATAACTGCATGAGGTTCACAGGACTGGAGAATATTATAACTGTAATCCCAGGCGACAAAATTNCCCGATCGGTCGTGTGAATGATAATTAGCACTGGCCATGGCAGTTGGGATAAAAATAATCTGCAGGATTAAAGCCAGTGTTATAAACCGTTTGCTCAGTTCCCTATTCTTAATATAGTTTGCGATCCATTCACTTATACCAGCTGTGCCAACTCCAATCCAGACCGAAAAGGCAAAAAAACTTCCCACATAAGAATAATCCCTTTCCCTGGGCTGTGGATCATCCTGGTTCAGGTATAAGATAACAGCATAGCCGGTCATGATAAACAGGGACATAANAGAAAAAGCCATCCTCTCATCACGATAGGCATGGTAGAACATACCGATGATGCCGAGCACAAANGCCAATGGAAGGCCAAATTGAGTTAGATCAATACCGTCTTCCCGATTATTTGCACCCATGGTAAATACATTTGGATCTGCAGCAGGCCCCCGACCCACAAACTGCCACAGGAAATACCGGTTATACATTTTTCGGATCTGGTAGTCCCAGAAATACTTCCACTGTTTTTCCGGTTCATGCCCTCTGTAATCACTTTTCTGGGCAGAAGAAAATTGCCTTCCTGGACCTTCCGGGTAGCCAACCACTTCATGAATTGGCTGAATACCNTTGAACCGTCGCGGGAACACTCCTACATCGCCGTATTGTTCCCGTTCGAGATAAGAAATAAATGCTTCAACTGTTTCAGGATCATTTTCATCAATTCCAGGATTTTGGTTGGAACGGATAAAAATTAAAGCGTAGGTAGAATACCCTATCAGGACAAGTACCATGGACGTAAGGGCGACCGAGACCAGTTTTTTCTGGTTAGCAACAGCCCACACCATGCCCCCGAAAACAACAAGGATCAGAAACCCTGTGGATGGAACTCCAATAAAGGCAGCTATTTTCGGCATACCTTTAACAATCACATTATGAATTACAAAGAATGCACCGCCAGTAATGGCCACTGTAATTCCGAAGGACANCCATTCGAATTTGTATTTTCTAAAATAGATAATCAGGGCAACGAATGGCAGAGTTAAAAGATTTAATAGATGGAGGCCTGTTGCTAGACCTATCATGTATGCAATAATGAGAATATATCTCTCATGACCTTTTTCATCTGCTTTTTCGCTCCAGTGTAGAATAAGCCAGACCACAATAGCTGTAAAAAACGTACTGAAAGCATATACTTCTGCTTCTACCGCATTAAACCAGTGGCTATCCGTAAATGCAAAGNCCAGTGATCCAACGATTCCACCGCCAAANGCAACCAAGGCATCCATGATAGATTCCAGTTTTCCACGCCAATGGGTGACAACCTGAACAATGATCAAATAAAGAAACATCACTGCAAATGCACTGGACAGGGGAGATAAAATATTGACCCGAAATGCAATATCCTCATTAATGGGGAGCATGGATGCCACCCGACCCAAAAGGAGGAAAAACGGACTTCCCGGTGGATGAGGAACGCCCAGCGTGTGGGATACGGCAATAAATTCACCACAATCCCAATAGGAAACAGTGGGCGCCATGGTATCAAAATAAACAATGAATGAAATGAGAAAAACAAGAGCCGCAAGGATACGATTCACGCGGATATAATCAGAATGGATCATTCTTCTTCTCCTGTTGAATCTTTAGACTCTTGTTCTTTAGTCTCCCCAGGGTTATTTGGATTTTTTTGTTCATCTATAAAATTCATTTTGAGTTCACTAACCGTGTTAATGAGCATTTGTTCCTCGTATTCTGATACATTACCTTTCGTTTTTGACTGGAGCATGTCCAGCAAATCGATATAATAGGATGCCTGGTCAAGATTTTTTTCAATTTTATCAGTCATTGGATTTTTCATCTTGCCTAATGCAATCCATGCGCTGGATTGGAATGTTNCCACCAAGTACATGAATAATTGCTGTTCTTTTCCCGGGTCTTCTTGACCCATGTGAGTTTCCTTTGACTAATTCAGGATAGATTCAGAGCCGGGGAATTTAAATCGTCCTGCAACGAGACAAAATGAGTATTCATCAAGATAAGTTTATATCATCCAGCCGATGTGCATATGCCTTAAGAAAGGTTTGTCGGAGTGATTTGTTTGACCTATCCTGAAGTGCTGGATCATTATCGATCAACTTAAATGCTGCTTTTCTGGCTTTCTGGATGATCGCTCTGTCAGTTGCCATATTGGCGATCTTGTATTGAAAAAATCCAGATTGTTTTACACCAAAATATTCTCCAGGACCACGAAGTTTCAGGTCTTCATCCGCAATTAAAAATCCATCATTAGTTTTTTCCATGATTGAAAGACGGGTGCGGGAGGTATCTGTAATATTCCTCTTTACTAAAATACAATAACTTTTCTCTGCGCCCCGGCCCACACGGCCCCGTAACTGGTGCAGCTGGGTCAGGCCAAACCGCTCAGCATGTTCCACCAGCATGACCGATGCATTGGGGATATCTACTCCTACTTCAATCACGGTAGTGGATATCAGGATCTTGATTTCATTGCGAACAAACTTATTAATTGTATTCTCCTTTTCATCCGTATTCATCCTGCCGTGAATCAGACCTACATTTAAATCTGGAAATCGTTTATCATCCAACTCTTTATGTGCTTCTACGGCTGCAGCCAGATCAGATTTTTCTGATTCTTCAACCAAGGGGTAAACCACCATGCATTGCCTACCAGCTGCAACTTCTTGCTTAATGAATGTGTATATTTTGTTCAAGCGCTCTGGTTCTACGACTTTCGTAATTACGGGAATTCGATTGGCCGGCATTTCATCAATAATGGATAGATCCATATCCCCATGATAGGTAATGGATAATGTCCTGGGAATTGGCGTGGCAGTCATGGCCATGAAATGGGGATGGTGTCCTTTTTCCAGCAATGCGGACCGTTGGTTTACACCAAAACGATGCTGCTCATCCACGATGACCAATCTTAGATTCTTGAACATCAGGTCGTCCTGGATTAAGGCATGGGTCCCAATTACAACAGGTATATTTCCATTTTTTAACCCGCTTAGAATTGGTCCCCGGTCTGATTTTTTCATTTTCCCCACCAACAGTGTACAGGGGATATTCACTTTTTCCAGTTTACCTTTGAAGGAATGGTAATGNTGGCTGGCCAGAATTTCCGTAGGGGCCATAATGGCAACCTGTACATTATTTCCAACGGCCAGTGCAGATACCAGAATAGCAACAATTGTTTTCCCGCACCCTACATCTCCCTGAATTAAGCGGTTCATGGGAAAAGAACGCTTCAGGTCCGAATGAATTTCCTTAATAACCTTTTTCTGTGCTCCTGTCAGCTCAAAATCCAAGGTATCAGAAATGGTTCTAAAATAAGGACCAATATCAGGAAGTGGCTTGGTCCCGGAGGTTTGGACCTTTTGTTTCCGCAATGCCATAAGCAGCTGCAGAAAAAAATGTTCATCAAATTTGAGTCTGTTTATTGCATCATTTAATTCATTTATACCATTAGAAAAGTGTATATCATTTAGTGCTTTATTCAGGGGTGCGAGATTATTATTCCTTAAAATATTTTCTGGGAGTATCTCCGGAATCTCTATATCAGCATCAAGAACTTCCTTGACCATATTTCTTAGAATCCGTTGATCCAGCCCTGCAGATTTCAATTCCTGTGTCAAAGGGTATAAAGGAATCACTTTCCCCGTTTGGACCGGATCATCATCCTTTTCAAGTTTATCAAACTCTGGGTGGGTAATGGTAAACCCGTTATACCAGTCTACTTTACCATGAATCGCTAACCTGTCGCCAACCTTAAATAGACTTTTAATATATCGAACACCGTTGAACCAGGTCAGGGTCAATAGCCCGGTACCATCCGAAACAATAACCTGGAACATCCTGCCACGACGAATGGATTTTTCCCCAAATGTCTCTACAGCAGCAATTAATGTTACAATGTCCCCCTGTACAAAATCCCGGATTGGAGTCAGGGTGGTACGGTCCAGGTGACGCCTAGGGAAATAATACAAAATATCATGAATTGAACCAATGCCGTGGTCATTCAGAATTTTTTCTCGGCGGAGGCCAACTCCTTTTAAACTTGAGATGGGAGCGGCAAGATCCAATAATTCCGCCCTCAGGGGTTTATTTCCATTCTTTCCGGTATGTATAGTAAACGTTTTTTGTTTCACCGGCATTCAAGGATAATGGGAAATGAATCGTTGATGCGTCTTTTTTCTGGTAATTAAGAGACTCATCTTTAATAATCCAATCACCATTAATATGCTCTACCAGTAGAACATTTACATTCTCATTGCGGGCATTGGTTACTTTGATTTCTATGACTGCCTCTTCACTTTTACGCTGCCGGTCATAATTGAGCACTTTCCGGTTCCCAATTACATCAAAGGCTCGGCCGGATGTAAGTGTGGTAGATTGACCCTTGGGAACCTGCCCCATATTGTCAGCCCCAATATATTCCAAACCACTTGATTGTTTAAAAGAATACATCTCTACCTTACCGCCAGGTAATGAAATACCCAGACCGTTTGACTCCGTATTTTCCATGGTAAGTTGAACTTCTAATGGTTCTTCTTTCTGGCGACGTTCACTATTTTCAAATACATATTTTTTCGTATATCCCACGTCCAGAGGCCCATACATCCGGACAGTGATACTTTCTTTTGCACCCAGATCATGTGCATCATTCAACGAATAAATGTGGTAATCTCCCAGCTCCTCTTTATCCATCATGGGCATCGCATCGCTTTGTACTGCCATTGCCGCCACTCGATTCATGCGTTCAGGCCTTGGGCGCTTCCCGTTTGCTTTATTGAGATGCCCTTCCACCAACTGAAGGTTTGCACTTTCAAAACCCATATCTGACCTGTTCGAAACAACAGCTTCTGCGATTAATTCTCCTTTTTCTTCATTGAGCATTTTTAATCGGTATACCGTGGTCCAGGAAAAATTATTTGACTTATAAACCAGCTCCCCTTTTACAATTTTTTCTGAGTTTGACTTTAGATCCCAAGATAAAAAAGGATTAAACGTTGGCGAATCTACTTCTTCATTCTTGCTGCCTAGGTATTCAAGTTCATTTCTATTAAAGGTGATGATCCCGGACTGGTGTGCTATGGTGACAGACCCGGCATTAATCTCCAGCAAGGTGCCTCTCACCAGTTTTCCATCCTTGGGTTTTACCTGGATTTCTTCTCCCCGTAATCCTTTAAAAAAGTCTGTCCCTGTAAATATATTATCATTAAATCTTTGGGAAATGATATCGGCACCATCAAGATTTAAAAAAGGGGTGTCGCGATGAATCCCATTGGGTAGACTGCTCCAGGTCACATAACTATACCCGGATGGGATGGACCAGCCAACGGGCTGTTTAATGAGCGCAGTACCATCTTTATAGATTGTAAGGGTCGCATCCTCCGATTGCCCAAGCAACAGGGCCGATACTATTATTACAGATAATAATTGTTTCATTGCAGCATCTCCAGGTTTGCCTTCACTTTTTCTAATTCTTCGGTCAATTTTTCAAGGTTTGATCGCTCTTTAACAATGACTTGTTCAGGGGCACGTTCAAGAAAAATATCATTGGATAATTTTTCATTGATACCTGAAAGAAGGCGATTGATTTCTGAACTACGCTTTTCCATTCGTGCTTTTTCCTCATCCAAATCTACTAATCCTCCCAGGGGAATGTACAACTCCATCCCACCTGCAACAGCCGTGGCTGATTGACCTGGCTTTTCGATCGTTTCTCCCATAGAGACATCCTCAATCCTTGCCAAAGATCTGAGCAGAGCCACGTGATCATTTAAAAACGATTCTTGTTTTCCATTGCACCTGACCACCAGATCAAAAAACTTGGAGGGTGGAACATTCATCCTGCTACGAATGGATCGAATGGACGTAATTACATCTTGCAATAAAGACATATCCTTTTCTGCGGTTTCATTTTGTAAAGAATCTGATTTTGGCCACGGAGAAATAATGAGATCAAAAGCACCATCCTGTTTAAAATGATTCCATAGTTCTTCTGTGATAAATGGAGCATAGGGATGCAACAGGGCCAAAACAGTGCGGATACATTTTAAGGCAACAGTCCGAGCGATATTTGCTTTGGAATCATCTTCACCATAAAATCGTGTTTTGGCGATTTCCACATACCAATCGCAGAAGTCACTCCATATGAATTCGTATAAAACCTTTACTGCTTCATTGAAATGGAATCGATCCAATTGCTGATTGTAATCCTGAATTGTTATAGACAGCCTGCTCAAAATCCATTGCTCCGGCAGGTCTAATTCAGCTTTCTCGAATTGAATTTCATTGTCCCACTCTTCAGGTATATTCATCTGGATAAACCGGCATGCGTTCCAGAGTTTATTCATAAAGTTCCGGCCGATTTCAAGGCGATCTTTAGAAAAAAGCACATCCAGACCCTGGGGAGCCATGAGCATAATCCCAAAACGGACCGCATCTGTTCCAAATTCATCAAATAATTCAAATGGGTCGGGTGAGTTCCCTAAAGATTTGCTCAACTTCCGTCCTGTTTCATCTCGAAGAATGGATGTGAAATAAACATCCTTAAACGGACGTTCATCCATGAATTCATACCCTGTCATAATCATACGAGCCACCCAGAAAAAAATAATGTCTGGACCTGTTACTAATACATTAGTCGGGTAAAATTTATCCAGGCTTTCTCCCTCATCAGGCCAGGTATGAACGGCCATGGGCCAAAGCCAGGAACTGGCCCAGGTATCCAGCACATCCGGGTCCCGTATCCAGTTTTTTGGATCATCCGGTCCATCCACAGAGACATGGATCTTCGTTTTATCTTCTTTATGGTACCAGACCGGGATTTGGTGCCCCCACCATAATTGACGACTAATGCACCAGTCCTTGATATTTTCCATCCAGTGATTAAAGGTTTTGGTCCAATGTTTTGGATGAAAGTGGATTTTTCCTGTGTTAACCGAAGCTAATGCAGGCTGTGCCAGTTCGCTCATTTTCATGAACCATTGCTCTGACATATAAAATTCAATTGGGACATTTCCTCTTTCCGAAAAGCCGACCTTGTTGCTATAGTCCTCTGTCTTTTCCAGAAGATCCTCTGACTTTAGATCAGCCACAATAGCTTTCCGTGCTTTTTCACGGGATAAACCTGAATAACGTTCAGGTACAGTGCCGTTCAAGGACCCATCATCATTCATTACATTGATGAATTCAAGACCATGCCGCTCACCCATGGCGAAATCATTTGGATCATGGGCCGGCGTCACTTTCACACAGCCAGTTCCAAATTCCGGATCTACATAATCATCTGCAATGATTGGTATTTTCCTGTCAACCAGCGGCAGGGTAACCGTTTTGCCAATCAGGTGCTGGTAACGNTCATCCTCTGGATGNANCGCNACAGCAGAATCACCCAGCATGGTTTCAGGGCGAGTCGTTGCTACAACTACGTATTCATCAGAATCAGTAACNGGGTAACGAAAATACCAGAGCTGTCCATTGACTTCTTTGTGGATCACTTCTTCATCGCTGATAGCAGACTTAGAGACCGGACACCAATTCACGAGGCGATGCCCTTTATAAATCAACCCTTTTTCATAAAGTTTAACAAAAGCAGAAAGAACAGCACGGGTATACCCTTCATCCATGGTAAACCTTTCTTTTTCCCAGTCACAGGAACAACCCAGTTTTTTTAGCTGGCGAATAATGATTCCGCCATATTTTTCTTTCCAGTCCCAGGTATGCTTTAAAAATTCTTCCCGGGTCAGTTCACCCTTATCTATCCCCTGTTCATTNAGAAAGGCGACCACTTTTGTTTCTGTTGCAATAGATGCGTGGTCCGTACCAGGCATCCAGCACGCTTCCCTACCTTCCATCCTCGCCTTACGGATCAGGATATCCTGGATTGTATTGTTCAGAACATGACCTACGGTGAGCATGCCGGTTACATTCGGGGGAGGNATTACAATTGTAAAAGGTTCTTTTTCCGAACTTGGATCAGCTGTGAAGTAATTTTTCTCAAGCCAGTGTTCGTACCATTTATCCTCAACTAGGGCTGGGTTGTAGGCTTTTTCTAATTGATGAATCGACATCTATAAAATGTGAATAACTGATTAATTCTGTTCAAAATAAAGTTCAGGATTTTACGACAATTACAATGGTCTTACATTGGAAACATCATCACGAGCCTTCAACAATACTCTTGGGAATCATTTTATCCCTTGGTGTAAAATCAGGATACCAAGTCTTTTAAGATTTTAGACACAAATGGAACAAACCATTACCGACCCGATCATGGGACCTGTCCTTTTCGTTTTTTTCCTGATAATAGTACTGCATTTCCCGATTACTATAGTTACAATTTTTATGTGGATTTTTGGTCAGTTAACCAAAAAAGATGTAGAACGGTATGAAAAGTTGAATGCCATTTCTAATGACCTGGGTATTAAAAACCAGACGTTTCCTCCTCAAAAGAACTTATTTTATTTTTCATGGCTGGTGTATCAAAAACGAGTGCGGGACTACTATGTGCCTTTTAGGAATACCATCCGGAAGATGGAAGGGCTTTCTGAACTTCAGGTAAAACCTGACTCGATCCCCAGGTATTTCTACGGATCTTTATTCCTCGGTTCAAAACTGTCAGATATTATTTCAACTGAAGAATCAGCTGAACCATACATTATGGTCTCACAAGAAAGGGTCTCAAGAGGAAAAAATAATGTTGATTACTATCGTGTAATATATTACCGATCAAATGAGTTNGACCTTCCAAAGTGCAAGGTAGAACCCACATCTGAATTTATAGACAGTATTGCTCCGGATGAAGATGATATCAATTTTGTCTCTGATGATGACTTTTCAAAAAAGTTTGATCTAATGGGAGATGATGAATCTAAAGTCAGAGCCTTGTTCAACGAAAATGTCCGTAGGATTATGANAAATAATCCAGAATGGAAATGGAAGCTTGATGGAAATCGTATTATGATCAAGTATATTATTTCAGGCAGCACTATTGCAGATATGCAGGATATAAAACCTTCCCTTGGGGAATTGGCCTTNTTCCACAATGAACTTAAAACAATCGATATAACAGACCTGCCAACAGAAGAAGAAATCGCTCAGGATACTCCANAAGAGATCATTGATAAAAAATTATACAATAAACGACTAGCNACATTTGGNTGCACCATGGGGTGCGGTACNCTTGCCATTTTGTTTGCACTGCCAATGTTTCTGGGATTTTTTGTAAGGCTAGATTTTGAAATGTTATTCCTAGGCCTTTTTTACGGTGTCCCGGGCATTCTATTATTCCTTTATGGACGATCAGAGTGGAAACGAAATAAACAGCTTAAGGCAGAAGGAAAAGTAANAGATCAATAATTTATATTTATGAAAAAACTAGTTATTGCATTAATAATAATATTTTCATTTTTAATTGCAGTAGTAAAAAATGACATAAAATTAAATCCTGAATCACAATCAAGAGATTCGCGTGATCTGCTTGGAGATATAAATCAGGATGGAACAGTTAATTTATCCGATGTGCTCCAGATTGTTGGGATGATCATGGGTCTGATTGAGCCGACAGAATATATGCTTTGGGCAGCAGATGTAAATTTTGATAATACACATGACATATTTGATGTAATCGGCATTGTCGAAATTATCCTTGCTGATGATAGCATTACTGATACTGAAAATTATTATATCACGTTTAACGGCGACGGCAGTTATGTGGATCTGGACATGCCTGAATATTCAACACCCTGGACCATTGAATGTGATATTAATAAAAATGGGGTCACACCCTTTTCACATTTAGTTACACATAGTGATGGCGGTAGTGGTATCCGATTGGAACAATGGTATAACAATAATCAGGTGGGTATAACAGATTACGGTACCATGGATTATTTTTTCGGATATGAACTCCCAGCTGGAATATGGAAACACCTGGCCGTAATTAATAATGGACAGCAAATGAAACTCTATATTAACGGTAACCTTGAAGGAAACATTGACGCTTCAGTTGATTGTCCAACAGACCTGATCGGATTGGATAACGAACTTGGTGCTATAAATTCAAAATTAGATAATCTCCGATTCTGGAATACAGNCNTGAGNCCAANAANCATTGAAACNTTCCAAGATTCTCTTANNNTNGANANCCATCCCAACCTAAATAACCTTTTTGGTCATTTTCAGTTCAATAACCCGGAAGGNGTGATAATGAATTCGGTNGANCCATCNCAGAATGCAATAAATCACGGTGGTNCTTTCGAACAGATATTTAATCGGGATGTAGGTGTTTTGTCTCTTGATTCNCCTCAANCAGGTCAAAACAATTACGGATCTAATGAAAACATNGATGTTACNATTGCAAACTTTGGNACNTCTGCAATCATTGAAGAATTCAATGTCTCCTATTCTNTGAACGGCGGTGAANCGGTCAGCGTCAACATTGAAAATACCGGGTGGGGTATCCCTGCNAANTCTACTGTAGAATTAAGTTTCCCGAATGTAGATCTTTCATTCTCTGGTGTTCATCATTTTCANATCTACACATCATTNGAAGATGATGAATATCCTGGAAATGATACTCTTGATNTTTACATCTACCAAAATAACAATACAGTTGGAGACNTAACNGCNTTTGAAACATCTGCAAACANCGATACTGTTACAATAAATAATAATCTTACTGAATTTCGTATTCTTTTCTACACAAATGATATCTTNCGAATTTGGATGACTCCAAATGGNATTTTTGAAGACCCNGCTGGAACAGACATTGTTGTACATAATCAACCNCCTATCNCNATTCAAACGTCAGATGAAGNTGAATACTATAAAATATNCAGCAACAGTGTAATACTNCGGGTTTACAAAACACCNCTTANCTTCGCNATGTATGAAACGGATAATACCACGGTGATTTGGGAAGAATCTTCTCCTATAACCTTTGGTGAAGAAACCCATCAATATTTGTACNGGGGCGAGAATGAATATTTTTATGGGTGCGGTATGCAGAATGGATATTTTTCTCATCGGGATCAATCCATTNANATTCGGCTNCAGATCAGCAGTTGGGATGATGGTGCAGTGCCAGGTCCTGCTCCATTTTTTATGAGNACGGCAGGCTACGGTNTCTACCGAAATACGTTTAAGCCAGGACAATATGACTTTTTTGAAACGCTAGATCTGGAACATGAAGAGATTCGTTTTGACGCATATTATTTCCGGGGACCTTCTTTAAAGAATGTGCTNAATGGATATACACAAATCACCGGTCGTCCTTTTCTGCCGCCCAGATGGGCATTGAGCTTTGGCGATGCCGATTGTTACAGCCCAACTTCAAATGTTGTATCNAACATTGCAGAAACTTACCNAGAATTAGATATGCCTGGAGGATGGATACTACCCAANGATGGTTATGGTTGTGGATATACAAATTTGCCTGAAGTCGTTAGCGAACTCGAAGATCTTGGATTTAAAACTGGTCTTTGGACTGAAGATGGGGTTGACCAGCAAACCTGGGAAGTGGGCACAGCAGGGATCCGTTGCAGTAAACTGGATGTAGCATGGATCGGGTCAGGATATCAATGGGCTTTTGACGGATGTCGGCAGGCATACACAGGTATAGAAGCAAACAGTGATGCCCGTGGATTTGTCTGGTCTGTATCCAGCTGGGCTGGAACTCAGAGATATTCCACCGTTTGGTCTGGAGACGAATATGGAACTTGGGAATATATTCGCTATCATATTCCAACCATCACAGGTTCTGGTTTATCTGGATTGAACTATGCAACAGGGGACGTGGATGGGATATTTGGTGGGAGCGGGCCAACGTATACCCGTGATCTTCAATGGAAATGCTTTACACCGGTTCTGATGGTCATTTCCGGTTGGGCGCCTGCTAANAAACAACCCTGGACACGGGGACAGCCGTATACAGATATCAACAGGGATTATCTAAAACTCAAAATGCGACTGACNCCTTATATGTATTCATATTGTAANATCGCTTACGAAACAGGTGTACCAGCNGNTAGGGCCATGGTTTTAGAATTCCCAGATGATCCAGTTACATGGGGCACTGAAACTCAATACCAGTTCATGAGCGGTGAATGGTTTCTGGTGGCACCCATATATCAGAATTCATATGAACGGGATAATATTTATTTACCGAGTGGACTCTGGTTTGACTATTGGGATGGCACACAATATGCGGGCAATCAGATACTTAATAATTACAGTGCACCATTGGANAAACTTCCTCTTTTTGTAAAAGGTGGAGCCATTATACCTATGTATTCTGAAATGCTCTATGATAATGAGATTCCTGCAGACACCCTCACTTTAGATTGTTATCCTCATGAAGAGTCATCATTTACTCTGTANGAGGATGATGGATTAACCCGCCAACACCGAACCGGATCATTTGCTAAGCAAACCTTTAACCTGTATGGTTCTGAAAATGATATCCAGTTTACTATAGGTGAAAGCATGGGTGACTATGAAGGTAAATATGAAAACAGGATCTATAGACCACANTTTCATGTGNATTCTGAACCTGCCAGTTTAACTCTGGATGGCGCATCACTAACTCAATATGAAACATTAGAAGAATTTGGTAATGCTACAGACGGTTGGTATTTTGAAAATTCAATCGTTTACGTTAAAACAAACTGGCTGGCAACGGACACTGCATTCAATATTGAATTAGTATTTTAAGTCTGATTAATAATCCAATCTAACCAGATATGATAAATGCACTAATCAACAACCAATGGGAATCTGTTCCTGAAAAGGATCTCCAGCCCGGGTCAGATTCATTTGCATTTGGAACGGGATTGTATGAAACATTCAGGACCCTGAATCATAAACCTGTTTTTCTTGAGCCNCATCTGGATCGCCTTTTTAAATCGGCTCAANCGATTGATTTAACAATAGCATCTTCCCAAAATNAAATTGTANNAATGATTGCAAGGGTNGTTCAGCAATTTGATGACCCNAACCAAAGGGNANGGATCCTGGCAGTANCAGNAAAAATAATTATNTATACATCATCATTAAATCTTGATCCAAGCATATATAAGGGNGTTTCTACAATCACAGTACCTGCCTTAAGGAAAACACCCGAGATAAAAACGACAGACTATACAACATGCTTGGAAGCATACAAGATTGCAGAGAATAATGATTGTTTTGAAGCAATTCTTTTAGACAATAATAATCAGGTTCTGGAAGGAAGCCGCAGCAATATTTTTTGGGTCCAAGAAAAAAAACTTTTCACTCGGGACGGAGATGTATTGCCTGGTGTCACCCGCCAAACTGTAATCTCACGTTCCCCTTTTTCCATTTTCTACGGACAGTTGAACCANCTTGATTTTGATCAGTTAAATGAAATATTCCTAACCAATAGCGGTTCGGGAATTATTCCCGTTGTAAAAGTAAACTCAATCCAAATAGGTACTGGAAAACCAGGACCAATAACAGTTGAATTATTAAAGGTGTATGATGGTTGGTTAAACAATGAGATCTGAATATTCAATTTCTTATACGGCATATTTTGGATGTATCATCCAGCATACCCAATTGGATACTTATCACGCTCTGGCATATACGATTTTATAATATTCTTATTATCTAAACTCTATCATGNTAAATACTTTTTTTCGGATCATCCTTAAATACCCGAGGAATACCCTTATCCTGGTAGCCGGGATGACACTGTTTTGGTCCCTGTTCATTCCGAACCTCAGAATTGATTTTTCTATTGAGCATCTCTTTTCCCAGAAAGACCACATGGTTGACCGATACTTTTCGTTTCGGGAAACCTTTGGCAGGGAAGACAATGTGATTACAATTATCTATAAACCAGTTGATCCCTTGGATAAAAACCTATTTATCGAATTGGAAAACCTGGTTTACGCGATTGATGAACTGCCCGGGGCTAAGAGTGTCGCGTCCCTTTTCACATTAAGTGATATTGATCTTAACGCCTGGCTGGGGGACCTGTATGATAATAGTGCCCNCTGGAACAGGGATACAATACTACAGACACTGAGATATATTCAGGATGACCCGTCCATTGGAGCACGAATTTTATCCNGGGACCTTAAATACGGTGCAATTATGATCACATTGACGGATATCGCCAACAACCACCGCGACCGCACAGCGCTTTTAAATGATATTAAAACATTAACTGAAAAAACATCCCCGGAGTGGATCTATTCTGGTGTTTCTGTTTTACGCACTGAATATGTTAATTATATGCTCCGTGATAATTTCCTGTTTCTTCCGCCCATAGCAATTCTGCTTATATGTATTTTGTATTTCCTGTTTCGAAACTGGGTACAGGTTCTTCTTCCCATTTTAACTGTTCTTATTACTGTTGTATGGCTATTAGGATTTATGGGTCTTATCGGCTTAGAGATCAATATAATAACCTATATCGTGCCCACCCTGCTTTTTATTATTGGAATAAGCGATGCCATTCATATCCAGGCCAGATTCAGAGAAAATCTTAAAAAAGATGATTCCAATCCTGAAGAAATCATGCTGCTGACTGTGGTACAAATGTCAAAAGTGATTTTTTTAACCAGTTTAACTACAGCTATAGGATTTATGGCTCTGTTAACTACATCAATAAGAATTATCCAGGAATTTGGTTTAGAGATCGCCATCGGTGTCATGATGGCCTGGNTTATATCTCTTCTTATTGTGCCATCAGGAACATTGGTTTTAAAAGGGTTCCAATATCAGAGCAAAGATGCCTTTTCTCCTTTGCTCAAATGGCTGTCAAATGTTATTCCTAAAAGGCCGTGGGGTTTTATCCTGATCCCACTCCTGGTCTCAGGCGTATCCATTTTCAAGATAAAAGATATTTCAACTGATGCCTCCTTAATGGATGACCTTCGGCCAAAGAATAAACTCTACCAGGATTTGAAATTCACGGAAAAATATTTTGGCGGGGTACTGCCATTCGAAGTTTTGCTTCATTTAGACCCAAATGTTGCTCGTGCTCCTAAAGACATAGTTGACCTTGATATTCTTCCCATTCTAAATCAGATAGAATCATTGTTGCGCTTACACCTCAATGAGAGTCGTTTCTTTTCGCTTTCAGACCTGCTCGAATCATTAAAACGTATTCGCGGTGATGATCCATCATCACCCTACACAGAAGAAATGATCGACCTTGTTGTAGAAAATCAATCTAGAGAGCAGATGAAACTGATCAGCACCGATAAAACATCTCTGCGTATATCTGGCCTGATAGAAAATAAAACNTCTTCNGANATGGAAANNATCTATGCCCAGCTNGATTCTATGGCTCANTCTTTNCCNCCTTACTTATCCATTGAATATACGGGAACCACNGTNGTTGCNTTAAAAACCAATGATTATCTTGTNCANTCACTNGTAAATAGTCTNGGNNTAGCACTNTTATTNATCAGTANTATTATGGCANTCATGTTNCGAGAAAAATCNATCNTTTTTGCCAGCCTGGTTACCAATCTGATCCCNATTTTNACCGTTCTTGGAGTGTTATCCTGGCTGGGAATTTCAATACGNCCGCCNACAGCCATGACCTTTGCAGTCGCTCTTGGAATTGCAGTGGANGACAGTTTACATTTTCTNNTGCGTTATCGAAAAGAATTGGCGCAGGGNTTAANCAGAGAAAAAGCTATTCAATCAACAATAATGAATACTGGATCAGCATTGATGATCACCACAACGGTNCTGGTAGCTGGGTTTTCAGTNCTNGTACTNTCTNCTTTTTTACCCACTTACCAGTTTGGATTGCTTTCTGCAGGTATGATTGGTGCTGCTCTTCTTTGTGATCTCACACTGCTGCCAGCTCTTTGTCTGGTTCTTCCCAGCCAAAATCAAAAAAGATAATTATATATGAGATTTTACCAATACTTACTTTTTTTCGTACTATTGGCAAAGAGCCTTTCAGCAATTGATAATCCATTTTCATTAAAAGGTCAGTTCTGGACCAGTGCTCTAACCAGCAACGATGTTCCTGGAGNAAGATCATCGATCGAATCTTCCCTGGGATATATCCCTACTTTTTCTCTGTTTAAAGACTTATCTAATAACCAATTGCTGGATATGGAATGGGCCTATCGTTTGGATAGGGCTTATTCAGGTGATTCCTTATTTAATAACAATGAATCTCACCACCGCTACTGGGTACGGTACTCCAGTGAAAAACTGGAAGCCCGACTGGGCTTACAGAAAATAGTATTTGGNCCTTCTTTTGTTTTACGTTCCCTTTCCTGGTTTGATACGATTGATTTAAAGGACCCNACCGGGCAGACAGACGGTGTAGAAGCATTCCGNCTGCGCTGGTTTCCTTCCAACACTTTGTCAATCTGGTCCTGGANAATTCTCAATGATCAGGATACTCTTTCTTTTGGTGGGCGAGCAGAAGTTTCAATAAATATGGGTGACTTGGGATTTACCTANCATCAAGANCCTTCAAAATCTCTNCAGACTATTGGTCAAATTGGCATTCCAATTTCAGGNTCTCACAATCGCGTAGCTATTGATTATCGATATGATGGATTTATTGGATTTTGGAATGAGAGTGCTTTAATCAGTTCCGATAGATCCGATATCATAATGGCTACAGTTGGAGCGGACTACACCCTGCCGATTTCTAACGGCATCCTGGTTATGGCAGAATACATGTCCATTTCTAATAAAATTGATTCGTATGAATCATCACAGTCTTACACGGCCCTCATGACCAGCATGCCCCTTGGTATGGTACACCAGCTCATGTNCATNTCNCAGTTTGATTTGGAAGAGAACCGCAGTTATAATTATCTACGNTGGAGCAGTACCTATGATCATTATAGTTTAAATTTCATTTTGTCTATTAGCCCAAAACGTGCTGATTATAATATTCCTAAAGAAGACCTGCCTAGATCGCTGGCAGGTTTTGGAACTGGTTTACAGTTTATGTTTATTTACAATCATTAAGGAAAAAAGATGGAAAATAATGCCGTTATTACCATAAATAATCTGGTCAAGCGCTTCCCCGTAGGCGGTGATTTTTTCACCGCTCTAAAGGATGTAGACCTGATTCTAAAAAAAGGTGAGTTCACCGGTCTGGTTGGACCATCAGGATCCGGAAAAACTACGTTGCTGAATATTATAGGTGGACTAGATTCCCCCAGTGAAGGACAGATAAGTGTTCTGGGTCAGGCTCTAAATGATACATCCCATGGCGATCGGGCTAGACTCCGGAGGAAGCATATGGGCTTTATTTTCCAAAGCTATAACCTGCTCCCAGTTTACACAGTTTTTGAAAATGTGGAACTGCCATTGATCCTGAACAAAGTTGATTCCCAGAAACGGAAAGAAAAGGTAAACCAAGCCATAGAATGGGTAGGCCTGAGCAATAAGCGTGATTCCCGCCCGGCAATGCTCAGCGGTGGTGAGTGCCAGAGAACGGCTATTGCCAGAGCTATTGTACACCAGCCTGCGTTGGTATTGGCCGATGAACCCACGGCTAATCTAGATGCAGAGAATTCTCATCATATTATGAAGATTTTATCAAACTTAAATCAAGAGATGTCCACTTCTTTCATCTTTGCAACTCACGATGAAAAAATTATGGCTTACCTCAGGCGCATTATTCACCTGGATGATGGTCAAATAACCGAAGATGAAAAAATTGAAAATCCCAAGGCCAGTGCATAAAGATGCTTTTTAAAATTGCACTGAAAAATCTTCTGGGCGCCAGGCTACGCACTTTTCTAAATGTTCTTGTGACCGCTTTTTCATTTTTCCTGATTCTGTTCATGTCAGCCATGTACGATGGTATGCTCCAACACGCCAAGCAGGTTACCATGGATACGGAGATCGCTGGCGGTGCCTACTGGCACTCGGAATATGACCCTCTGGATCCCCTGACATTTGAAGATGCACATTCAGTACCGCCCGCAGCAGTACAAGCTCTTGTAGGTGAGAAAAAAGCGTTCCCGGTTTTGGTAAGCCAGGCATCCATCTATCCCGGCGGCCGCATCATGCCGGCTATCATGAAGGGCATTCTGCCTGGTCAGAATATTGTTAACATGCCAACAGATGCACTTTCCGGACATGAAGATATTGCCATACCGGTACTAATAGGCAAAGGAATGGCTAGCGATACCAAGCTTGAAGTGGGCGATGCCTTTACAATTCGCTGGCTGGATGCGGACCGTACCTATGATGCCGATGAAGGAACCGTGGTACATATTATGGATACAGAGAATTTCAAGCTGGATATGGGCCATATATGGATACCGCTTGAAAAGGCACAGACCATGTTGGCAATGGAGGAAGAGGCGACCTA
>PBCV01000045.1 GCA_002717915.1 Fidelibacterota bacterium
CTCAATTCAGATTTATTGTCTTTTACAAATTGAAATACGGCATTTCCATCTACATATGAATATTGTCGCAAGGCCCAGCCAATAGCTTTTCGGATAAAATATTCTGACTCATGCATCCGTTTTTCACAATAACGGAACACCCGATCCGCATTTGTTCTTTCCTTGAAATTAAGCTGGTGTAAAGTGACAGTTCTGCGGACCCACATATTTTTATCATCGATCCATTTGTCCATCACCTTTCCTGTTTTAGGATATTGATAGACAACAGCCCCGGTAAAATGGCTAGCAACCGTATCCACGGTATCCCACCAAGATTTTGTTGTAACACATTCCCGAATGAATGGAATGGATTCTGGTGTGAAAAGTCTCTTGAACCGTTTCCCAAAATCCAGCAACATATTGAAATTCCCGTTCATCCAATTTCCACAAAGATGAAATAAAAAACTTCAAGTCGTATTCGTTTTTGATTGATTGCCCTCGCCGCCATTCCCGCATGTTTTTTTTCGTAAGGGGCTTTTGATACCGAAGAAATAAAAATGCCCTTTCATATACTTTGACATGTCTAGCGCATTTTTTCTATTTCTATTTGTTTGAAAAAGCTCTGAAAGATGGTCTAAGTGAAACGTATCAACCATCATGGGCGGTCATGCTCGACCGCCCATACCCATGGATGGCCCAAGGTCAATACCAAGAGACCCTGCTGCTTGCTCCCACATCTGATCCGGCTGAACATTAAAGATAAAATCAGCAGTGGTGCTTTGCATCAACCAGTCGCCATTCTCTATCTCCCGTTCCAGTTGACCGGGTGACCACCCGGAGTGTCCTAACATTAATTTAAATGGGATGTCTGCTTTAAGCTGTAATTCTTTCAAGACATCCTGTTTACTTGTCATAGAAATCGTTTTAGAAAGGGATATTGTACCGTCTGATGTATGGCGTGCGTCATGGAGCACAATGCCCTTTTCCAGTAACACCGGTCCACCGAAATAAATATCATTTACAAAGGAATGGATCGCATCATCACCAATATAGAGTTTATCAAAGATATCCTTCAATTCTGGCTCTTTAAATTGCTTATTAATGATTATGCCCATTGCACCCTGTTGATTATGCTCACATATATAGATAACAGATTTTGAGAAAAAAGGATCAGTCATATGAGGCATGGATATAAGTATTTGGTTTTTTAATGAACCCATAGTTCAAAGTAATGCTATTGTCCATGTGTGTCAAGATTTAGAATGGCAGATTATTATGGAAAAAAGCAAATCGTTTTAGGGGCTCTCGGTCAAAAGTCTGTAAATTCAAGGATGTTCAGTATTTCCAGAAAATTTCTTGTTTATAGTCTCAATGGCAAACCCCACAGATAAAATCACAATTAAAGGGGCTCGTCAGCATAATCTGAAGGATATAGATGTAACTATTCCTAGGGATAAACTGGTTGTGATAACAGGATTGTCGGGCTCAGGTAAATCATCTCTTGCGTTTGATACCATTTATGCAGAGGGTCAACGAAGATATGTGGAATCCCTTTCATCGTACGCCAGGCAGTTCTTGGGACTTATGGAAAAGCCGGATATGGATGCAATTGAGGGTTTATCTCCAGCCATATCTATTGAACAAAAAGGCCCAGCACGAAATCCCCGATCTACTGTTGGAACCGTCACAGAGATTCATGATTATTTTCGTCTTCTTTACGCCCACATTGGCAGGCCTCATTGCTGGAAGTGTGGGAAACCGATTCGAAAACAAACGGTTCAAAAGATTGTGGATACAGTGANGAAGTTCAANACCGGTACNAAAATGCATATCCTTGCNCCCCTGATCNGGGGGCGAAAGGGNGCACATAAAAGTATNNTTGAGGANATTCGGAANGAAGGNTTCTTAAGAATCCGTGTTNATGGTGAANTCATGNCCATAGANGANANGATCCNATTGAATAAAAATAAAAAACATACTATAGAAGTTGTTATCGATCGCTTGATCCTTAAGGATAAAATTCATGAACGGCTTACGGAATCTATTGAATTGGCACTGAAAATTGGTCATGGACTTGTGGTTATTAACGAATTATCAAATAGAGAGCACCTGTTCTCCGAGCATTTTGCCTGTCCCATATGTGAAGTATCCATGGAAGAACTGGTCCCAAGAATGTTTTCATTNAATTCTCCATATGGGGCATGCCAGAAATGCGATGGCCTTGGTTCCCATATGGAAGTGGATCCAAATATGATCGTTCCCGATAAATCAAAAAGCTTAATTCAAGGTGCCATCGCATCGCTGGGTGAACAACCACGAGGGAACTGGTACGGCAGTATTCTAAAGAGTCTATCCCGACATTTCAATTTCAACTTTACAACTCCATGGATCAAATTAGACCAANAAGTACGTNAGATACTCTTATATGGTACCGGTAATGAAAAATTTAAGATGGAATATCATTCCGCACGATGGAGCGGGACCTATTCCGGCGGCTGGGAAGGAGCAATTCCAAATCTTATGCGCCGATATACCCAGACCAAGTCCTCTGGGATCCGTGAATGGATCGAACAGTTCATGAGTATGCGTCCCTGCTCTGGCTGTAACGGAACCAGACTGAGGAAAGAAACCTTAGGGGTAACCATCCAAAACAAAAATATTGGTGCAGTGTCTGCCATGTCCATNCAGGATTTAAGGACATTTTTCAATACTCTGGAACTGACGAAAATGGAACATGACATTGCAGATCAAATATTGAAAGAAATTCGGCAAAGATTGAGTTTCCTTGTAAATGTTGGATTGAGCTATTTGACCCTAGATCGATCCGCTGTAACCTTATCAGGAGGAGAAGCACAAAGAATACGCTTAGCCACACAGATAGGATCTCAACTCATGGGCGTTCTGTATATTTTGGATGAACCATCTATCGGTTTGCATCCCCGCGATAATAACCGGTTGTTGAATACCTTAAAATCTCTGCGTGATATTGGCAATTCAATATTGGTTGTAGAACACGATAAGGAGACCATTGAAGCGGCAGATTACGTCATTGATCTTGGCCCTGGAGCAGGTAAATATGGTGGAGAAGTCACTTTTGCAGGGCCTCCTGCCCAACTGCATAAATCTAAATCATCTCTTACTGGGAAATATATTTCAGGTAAAAAAGAGATTGAAATCCCAAAAATTCGAAGAAATAGAAATTCCAATCTATTATCACTNAAAGGAGCATCAGGAAATAATTTACAATCCGTAGATATTGATTTTCCACTGGGACGTTTTATTGCAGTCACCGGTGTTTCAGGGAGCGGAAAAAGTTCACTTGTAAATGAAACATTATTTCCTGTGTTATCTAAAGAATTGAATCGGGCGAGAGCCTATCCATTGAGTTATGATTCAATAGAAGGTGTAAAATTTCTTGATAAAGTAGTGGATATAGATCAAAAACCCATCGGGCGTACACCGAGATCAAATCCAGCGACTTATACAGGTGTGTTCACCCACATCCGGGATTTATTTGCAAAACTCCCGGAATCAAAGATTAGGGGTTATAAACCAGGACGATTTTCTTTTAATGTAAAAGGTGGCCGCTGTGAATCCTGCGAGGGGGACGGGATCATCAAAATAGAAATGAATTTTCTTCCAGACGTCTATGTGACCTGCGAAGTGTGCCAGGGGAAGAGATATAATAGAGACACCCTGGAAGTGAAATACAGGGGAAAATCCATTGCTCAGATCTTGGATATGCCCGTGTCTGAAGCATTGGAGTTTTTTAAGAGTATTCCTTCCATTAAGAAAAAGCTGCAAACATTAAATGATGTCGGATTGGGCTATATTCATCTTGGACAACAGGCGACCACACTATCCGGAGGTGAGGCTCAGAGAGTAAAACTGGCAACGGAACTGTCCAGAGCTTCTACCTCTAAAACGTTATATATCTTAGATGAGCCTACGACCGGTCTGCACTTTGAAGATATTCGGATGCTTTTAAAAGTGTTGCAGCGCCTGATTGAGCGGGGGAATACGGTTATTGTTATCGAGCATAATTTAGATGTAATTAAAACCGCAGACTGGATCATAGATTTGGGCCCTGAAGGTGGGGATGAAGGTGGAACTATTGTTGCCACTGGCACACCGGAAGAAATCGCATCCGTTAAAACATCGTATACAGGTTTGTTTTTAAATCAAGTGTTGCGGAAAAAAGAAATCGCCGCATGAAACCTTCCGGAGAACTCAAACAGGATTATAAATACTGGGAAATCACAAAAGATCTTATTGATCAATGTATTGACATTATGCTGAACCTGCGGCAGAGCGGCCATCCCGGCGGATCCCGTTCCAAGGTTCATGCCATGGTTGCCACCCTGTTATCTGGAGCCATGCGGTGGGATATCCGAGAAACAGGAAAAAGATTTGCAGACCGATTTGTGCTCGTTGCCGGTCATTGTAATCCTTTGGTGTATGCAACGCTGGCGGTAATGAATGAAGCGTTGCGGATTAAATACGGCCAGACCGGTGATGAAAAATATCAGAATTTTAAAGGCAATGATTTTCAGTTAGTTTGGGAAGATTTGCTCACCCTCCGTCAAAATGGAGGCCTCCCGGGGCATGCAGAAATGGAGGGGAAAACATTATTTTTTAAAGCCAATACTGGCCCAAGCGGACATGGTTCTCCTTTTGCAGCCGGTGAAGCCCTGGCACTGAAATTTGCTGGAGTGTCAGACGTTAAAGTGTTTGCCTTCGAAGGTGAAGGCGGCTTTACAACCGGCGCCAGTCACGAAACCATCAACTCCGCCTGGGGACTAGGTTTAGGAAACTTAGTTTATTTCATGGACTGGAATGATTATGGTATTGATAATCGTCCCTTTAGTTCAATCATCTATGGTGGACCAGAAGATTGGTTTGGTTCTCACGGCTGGCATGTGGAAGGCGCAGAAGATGGTGAGAATTGGGAACAAGTCACTGATGCTTATTACAAGTTGCTGATGGAAAATGCAGACCCTAATATTCCTAAAGTTATCTATAGTAAAACAAGAAAAGGCCGCGGTTATCACGTGTATGATAATAAAAGTCATGGTACAGCCCATAAACGGAATTCTGAACTTTTTTGGAAAACCAAGGAAGACTTCGCCCGTCAGTATGATTTACAGTTTCATGAGTTTGGCGAGGCTGCTGCCAAGACTTGGGAAGGGCAAATTAAGCAGGCAGAATCCATGTTTAGAACCGTTTTTTCTGTCATGAAAAATAACCTAAAGTATGTGGATTTTTTGGCAGATCGTCTGGTAGAACTAGGTGAATCTGTTCCTGAGAAAAATGACTCTTGTCGAGTTACGGATCAAAATCCCGTGAATGATCCAGATTTATTCAATGTTGAAGCACTGCCTGATGATATTTTTGTTGCACCTGGAGAGATAGCCCCGAACAGGGTGGGTTTTTCAAAATACGCCAGTTACATCAATACACTCTCTGAACAAAAATATGGACGTCCCCTAGTTCTGGCAATGAGCGCAGACCTAGCGGATTCAACCAATATTTCCGGATTTTCTAAAGGCTACAATGGGACCGAGGATAAGGGACTTTTTGATAAATATTCTAACCCTGAAAGCCCTCTATTTCCACAAGGAATAACTGAATTTACAAATGCAGGTATGATGGCTGGCGCTGCAACGGTGAATTTCAATGAAGATACATACAAAACATTCAACGGCTTCTACGGTGCTGTTAGTACCTATGGTTCTTTCAGCTATTTGAAATACGGNCCACTGCGATTGTTCAGCCAAATTGCACAGGATTCTGATCTAAAAGTTGGAAAGGTAATTTGGATTGCAGGACACTCAGGACCCGAAACAGCAGCAGACAGCAGAACACATTTTGGCATTTATGCCCCAGGTGTAACACAGTTGTTTCCCGATGGGCATATTATTAACCTCCATCCCTGGGAACACAATGAAGTCGCCCCAGCCCTGGCAGCAGCTCTAGGTACGGATATCCCGCTTATAGCATTGCACCTGACTCGACCACCCCTGGTCATCCCAGACCGTGAAGCTTTGGGCATGGNNTCCCATCTGNATGCAGCAAANGGTGCCTACCTTATAAANGATTTTGATCCAACATTGNAAAAAGANGGAGTGGTGTTTATCCGGGGNACAAGTTGTACAAATTCACTNNTACAAATNCTGCCGCNGTTGAAAAAAGAAGGNCCCAACGTAAAGATAGTAGCATCCATCAGCTGGGAACTTTTNAAAAGACANCCAGATGATTATCGTCAGTCTGTAATAGCTGATGACGAATGGAATGATGCCATGATTATCACCAATGGCTCCAGAAGACTTATGCATAAATGGATTGCNAACCGTNTGGTNGAAAACTATTCCATGGCTCCAGATTTTGATAATCGNTGGCGTACAGGTGGNAGCCTGNAACAGATTATTGCGGAATCAAAATTAGANCCAGATAGTCTATGGATTGGAATCAAACGATTTGCCAGCGATCGCGAAAAAAGATTAAANTCTCTCCGAAANGCGATTCCTGATTANTTCAATTCAACCTACANNATTTTTNCCCTNCAATCTTTACGANAGCTATTTGAGATTGTATCTTCTGAGTCAGTTTTGNACTGATTTACTTCCAATTTAATCCATGACAGAGATTCATATAACCGATCCAGNTCCTTTTGATGATGATATTGCAATTGAAAANTCTCTTCGNCCNTCNCAGTTTGATGAATTCATAGGCCAAAAAGAACTTGTTGATAACCTGAAACTATATATTGAAGCTGCNAATAATCGCGGTGATGCCNTGGATCATGTTCTGTTATTTGGGCCTCCTGGATTGGGGAAAACCACTCTNGCCAATATTGTATCAAAAGAGCTNGGTTCCANTATTAANCAGGCATCAGGCCCTGTNGTTGAGCGTGCNGGNGANNTAGCNGGNATGATNACNAANTTGNGTCANCGNGATGTNTTTTTNATTGATGAAATCCANCGACTTAATAGTGTGGTAGAGGAATANCTCTATTCNGCCATGGAAGATTTNTCTATCGANATNATGATTGATANNGGGCCCAGNGCAAGAAGTGTACAACTAACTATTGAACCATTNACTTTGATTGGAGCAACCACNCGATTAGGNAATCTTACATCNCCGCTNCGGGATCGTTTCGGTGTAGTNTTACGTGTAGATTATTATNACCCNGAAGATCTATTCAATATAATCANTCGNTCGGCAAANATCCTNGAAGTTGAAATTGATGNTGNTGGTACCATGGAATTNGCCCGCAGGAGCAGGGGAACTCCTCGCGTTGCAAATCGTATTCTANGGCGTGCCNGAGATTTTGCACAGGTCAAGGCTAATGGTAAGATTGACCACGCNGTAGCGAAGGATGCTTTGGAACANNTGGGNATAGATGAAACTGGATTGGATGACATGGANAGAAANATTNTGGAAACACTTATTGAAAAATTTTCAGGTGGACCTGTGGGCNTAAAATCCCTGGCAGTAGCNGTTAGCGAAGATGCTACCACCATCGAAGATGTGTATGAACCTTTTCTTATTAAAGAGGGGTTCCTTTTGCGGACCTCAAGAGGAAGAGTTGCCCAGGAGGCAGCATATAATTTATTAGGAAAAGAAATAATAAAGGANCAACANGGATTATTTGAATGATANATAAGAAGAAAAAATATAAACTCGGNGATTTTAATTACCGCCTGCCAAAAANCTTNATNGCNCAGCACCCTGANGCNCGACGNGATTTNTCTAAACTGATGGTTGTTCATGGAGAGACAGGAGAAATTGAACATAGAAAATTTTATAATATTATAGATTATATGAGNAAAAATGATCTTCTGGTTCTTAATAATACTAAAGTATTTCCTGCCCGCNTGTTTGCTACAAAAGACCGTACGGATGCAAAAGTNGAAGTTTTTCTTTTGCGNGAACTGTCCAATGATCTCTGGGAAGTTATGGTTCGCCCNGCGAGAAANGTCCGNATTGGCAATAAGCTTGTATTCACTTCCAAACTTATGTGTGATGTTATAGATAATACTGTTTCTGGCGGNCGTGTGGTGCGTTTCGAATATGATNGTGATAATTTTCATCATGTCATTGACCGCATTGGNACNTCNCCCCTTCCACCTTANATTAANCGNGATGCTGACGCAANGGANAAAAAACGCTACCAGACAGTNTATGCAACNGATCGNGGTGCTGTTGCGGCACCTACTGCAGGNCTTCANTTTACAAATGGGTTATTAAAAAAANTAAANNATAANGGTGTAAAAATTGAAACNGTCACTCTNCATATTGGNTTAGGNACCTTCCGCCCTGTCCAGGTTGAAGATCTGAATCGCCACCAGATGGATTCTGAGTATTTTGAAGTGTCNCCCAAAACTTCAATGGCAATTAACCAGGCCCGTAAGCGCCACCGGAAGATCATCGCTGTAGGNACTTCNACNGTTCGGGCCCTGGAAACGATTGCGATTTCTGGATTCCAGGTTACGCCGAANCGAGGNTGGACTGATAAATTTATTTATCCGCCNTATGAATNTAAAATGGTGGATAAAATGGTAACTAATTTTCATACACCACAATCTACNCTGCTCATGATGGTAAGCGCATTTGNGGACNNTAAACTCATTAAAAAAGCATACCTNGAAGCAAAGAAAAATGAGTACCGCTTTTTGAGTTATGGTGATGCCATGATCATTNTTTGANAATACCCTGCNTATAATATGAAAGTATCGGCCATTATNCCAGCTGCCGGTTCAGGTCATCGGTTTGGNGAAGCNAAGCAATTTAANTNNCTGGCAGGGCGTCCCCTTCTTTTTCATTCTCTGAAACCATTNTTAGNNTCCAGTATTATCCAGGAAGTNATTGTGGTTGTNCCNGANNATCAGATTGANNCTGTCCATCGTGATTTNCTNTCTATGTCTGCNGGGAANNCNNTAAAAGTTATTGCTGGNGGAGCACGTAGACAGGATTCTGTAAAAAATGGCGTGACNGCTNCTGTATCNTCAGCAANCTTGGTTTGCATTCANGATGCAGNCCGCCCCTTTGTATCAGAAACACTTATTAACAATTCNATTGCAGCCTGTANNACNGCAGATGGNGCTGTAGTTGCCNTGCGTTCCATNGACACNGTAAAANTTTCAGAAAGTGGAANAGTGAANGAAACNTTAAACCGTGAAAAAATATGGNTGGNACAGACCCCACAAACNTTNNGGAAAGATAAATTAATTCAGGCNTTNGACCATGCAGATGCAAAANGTTTNACTGCTACAGATGAATCATATTTAATGGAAGCAATGGGTTTTTCTGTGGCATTGGTCCNGGGNGACATAAATAATTTTAAGATCACAACNATGGATGATTGGAAACGAGCAGAATATTTGATTTAATGGCAAGAACTGGCATAGGATACGATGTGCACCAACTGGTGGAAGGTGAAACCCTTATCATTGGTGGTGTGGAGATTCCATCAAAATTTGGATCGGAGGGACATTCCGATGGCGATGGATTGATCCATGCTGTGGTAGACGCGCTTCTTGGTGCAGCGGCCTTAGGTGATATTGGACAATTTTTCCCCAGCGAGGATGAGACCTGGAAAGGTGTGTCCAGTAATCATTTTTTGGTCGATACTGTGAATCGAGTCCGGGAAGCTGGATTTCGGATCAATAATGTAGATGCCACCGTTATTCTCCAAACACCAACACTGGCGGATCATATTTCGCAAATGAAATATAACCTCGCCTATTCCATGCAGATTGATGAATCACAGGTTTCCGTAAAAGCCACCACTGCGGATTATCTTGGATTTGTAGGTGATGGTTCAGGCTGGGCTGTTCTGGCGGTGGCCACCCTGTGCAACAATAATGAATGACTAAAGTGGATCTTAAATCCTTTGCCAAGGTAAATATTGGTCTCCAGATCCGGGGCCAGCGACCCGATGGCTTCCACATCATTCACACCCTTTTCCAGGAATTAGATTTTCATGATACGCTTATTTTAGAGCAACAAAATTCCGGATGTGATTTTTTTTCTAATGTGGATTGGCTTAAAAATGATGAATCAAATCTCTGTGTAAAAGCATGGAAAAAAATGGTGGATGCATTTGGGATCGGCGGTGTGTCAATGAATCTTGAAAAAAGGATTCCTGCTGGGAGTGGATTAGGCGGCGGTTCTTCCAATGCAGCCACCGTTTTAAAAGGCCTTCGCCAGCTTTATGATTTAAATATACCCGATACAGAATTAGAATCAATTGGAATTGAGCTGGGCGCAGATGTCCCTTTTTTTATTCGCGGTGGATTACAAGTGGGCGATGGCATAGGTGAAAAACTGACTCAACTTAAAGGCTGTATGCCAGGGATATATTTATTGGTGGTTCCAGATCTGCAGATTGATACATCTTGGGCCTATAAGAATTATAAATTTTTTTTGGACAGTCCTGAAGAGCAGGTTAACTTCGCCGGCTTTTTAGAAAGGGACGGTATCCCTTTCGAGCTTTTTGAGAATGATTTCGAAGCAATTGTTGTTCCAACATATCCAGAGATTGGAGAAATAAAAGATACGCTCCGGGCCCAGGGCGCCCGGTTTGCCAGTCTGTCGGGCTCAGGCTCGACTGTGTATGGGATATTTGACGATGAAGCGGATGCACTGTCAGCAGAGTCACCCCTTACCACATCTTACAGTACTTTTATCACTGGACCACATCTCTGAATTATGGCAACACCAGACTTTTTGGGGCGTAGTATAATGGCAGTACACCTGGTTTTGGTCCAGGCAGTTGGGGTTCGAATCCCTGCGCCCCAGCTAAAATAAATGGCAATCAATAATGACACAAAATAACCTAAAGATTTTCAGCGGGCGCAGCAATCCACTGCTTGCAAAGCAGATTGCCCAGTTTCTTGATCGAGACCTTGGAGCGATCTCGATACGCACTTTTTCTGATGGTGAATTGTGGGTTAAGTACGAAGAGAATATTCGAGGGCATGATGTATTTATTGTGCAGTCAACTAATGGCCCTTCAGAGAATATTATCGAACTTACCCTCATGGTTGATGCTGCCGTTCGCGCTTCGGCAGACACAGTAACAGTTGTAATACCCTATTTTGGCTATGGCCGTCAGGACCGCAAGGATCAACCACGGGTGCCTATATCATCAAGAGTCATGATAGATATATTAACGGCAATGGGCACTGACAGAATTATTACAATGGATCTTCACTCAACACAGATTCAGGGATTTGCAAAGATTCCTTTTGATAATCTTTATAGCAGGTCCGTGCTATTCGATGCAATAAAAGATGAAAATTTGGAGCCGGATAATTCCGTTGTGCTTGCACCAGACATTGGATCTGTAAAAATGAGCCAGGGATATGCAAAAAATCTCGGTATGTATTTTGCGCTTATTGATAAACGGCGCTACGCACCAAATAAGGCAGAAATCAGTCATTTAATTGGTGATTTAAATGGGANGGATGTACTCATCATTGATGATATGATTGATACGGCAGGCACAACNGTTAATGCGGCCGAGGCCGCNTTNAAACANGGNGCCAAATCAGTTACAGCTGTNGCAACTCANGGTGTCTTGTCNGGTCCAGCTATGGAACGATTGAGCGAATCGAACATTAAAAAAATNATTGTTACAGATACNATTGCAATTNCTAAAGAAAANCNNATAGAAAANNTGAAAATTGTTTCTGTNGGAAATGTNTTTGGTGAAGCAGTGAATAGGATTCATAACGGTGAATCNGTCAGTGCTTTATTTGANTTTTAATAAGGANANGAAACNATGGCATCATCCTATTNCAAATTAGATATTTCAGAAAGAACCGAAACNNGGNCAAANGGATCNAAAGCNCTTCGTCNCGAAGGTTNAATCCCAGGTGTNCTNTATTANTCTGGAGAAAAGAATGTAAATATTACTGTTGATAAATCAGTNCTGTTTCANGCNATGCAATCCGGTCAGCGTATTTTTGAAATTGATCAGGATGGGGAAAGTCAATACACAATGATAAAGGAGTTGCAATACCATCCTGTAACAGATGCAATAATTCATATTGACCTTATGCGNGTTCGNNGATCTGAAAAAATGACTATATCNGTTCCGCTGGTNCTNNTAGGGGAAGCNATAGGNATTANGGAAGGTGGNGTCTTATCCCAATCTATGACCCAAATAGAAATTAGTTGTTTCCCAACAGATGTNCCCGAGCATATTGAAATAGATATTGAAGATCTTGAAATGAATTCTGCAAGAAGTATAGCGGATATCAAGATTGATAATGAAGACATTGAAATTGTGTCNGATAAAAATTTGAATGTTGTTTCNATTACTCCGCCCGCCGCAGAAGAAGAACCTGAAATAGAAGAGCTTGAAGATGAAGAAGGCGAACTGGAAGGTGAAGAAGGAGCAGAAGGAGATGAGGGAGCAGCTGCTGGGCAAGAGGGTGATCCAAAAGACCGGTCTGAAGAACAGTCAGGAGAATCATGATCGCCTTTGTCGGCCTAGGAAATACGGGTGATACTTATGCAAATACAAAACACAATGCAGGATTTTGGGTGGCGGATGAATGGGCACAAAGGCACCATTTATCCTTTGAGCCTGGAAAAGGAGATTATGTACTGGCGCAACACAAAAGACGGGAAGTTATAGTGGTAAAACCAACAACAGGAATGAATCAAAGCGGATCCGCAGTAAAAGATGTAGCACTTCTTTGGGATTTATCGCCGAGTGAAATCTATGCGATTGTGGATGATGTAGATCTTCCTCTGGGGACAATTCGAATCCGTCCGAAAGGCGGCGATGGATGCCATCGCGGCATGGAAAATATAATTTATCATCTTCAGTCTGATCAATTTCCCAGAGTACGTTTGGGCATTGGNACAAATGACACTATGCGCCCTGCAGAACACTATGTTTTAAAACCGTTTCAACCAGATGATGAATCGGAAGCAGACGCCATGATAAAACGTGGTGCAGATGCTTTAGACACTCTATTAACCCAGGGGTTGAACCATACCATGAATCATTTTAATGCTTAATTTGAGGAGTCNTTGAACCTATGAGTTCTAATTTAATGTTTGTAATAGGTGCCGGTGTTTTGGCCATGATATATTCTTTCTGGAAAACCAGCTGGATTGAAGCCCAGGATGAAGGGACCGACCGGATGAAATCTATTGGTGCGAGTATCGCTGATGGTGCCATGGCTTTCTTGAAAACAGAATATCGTGTTTTAGNCATTTTTGTTTTAGCCATTGCCATCCTTCTTGGAGTTGCCAACAGAGGTAGAGCTGATTCCAGTGCCTTGATTTCACTTTCATTTGTAGTAGGTGCACTCGCCTCTGGTTTAGCTGGATATTTAGGAATGAAAGTTGCAACTAAGGCAAACAACCGGACAACAAACGCAGCAAGAAATAGTCTGGCATCTGCATTGAATGTTGCTTTTACCGGTGGTTCAGTAATGGGTTTAAGTGTTGTTGGATTAGGCGTGTTGGGCCTAGGTGGATTATTTATATTTTATTCTAATCATTTTGGTTCCGATGCTATCTCGATAAAAACAGTTCTAAATGTTATATCAGGATTCTCCCTTGGCGCGTCTTCCATTGCATTATTTGCGCGTGTAGGCGGCGGTATTTATACAAAGGCAGCTGATGTTGGTGCCGATCTTGTGGGAAAAGTGGAAGCTGGTATTCCGGAAGACCATCCATTAAATCCTGCAACCATTGCTGATAACGTCGGTGATAACGTTGGTGATGTTGCTGGAATGGGTGCTGATTTGTTTGAATCGTATGTGGGGTCCATTGTTGGATCAATGGTATTGGGAGCTAGTATTCTTGTCTTGGGTAAATTTGATTTAAGTTTTGTGNTTCTTCCCNTATTTATAGCAGCTNCAGGAATATTNGTGTCCATTATTGGCACATTCATGGTATCTGTAAAGGAGGGCGGCGATCCCCAAAANGCTCTGAATCAAGGTGAATTTGGAAGTTCCTTTATTATGATTGGTGTGATCTATTTCTTAATTCAAAATGTTCTGCCATCANACTTTGTTCAAGGAGCACAGTCATTTACAAGTATGGGCGTATTCTGGGCAACTGTTATAGGTTTGTTAGCCGGATTGGGAATAGGACTTATTACGGAACACTATACTGGAACAGGCACATCTCCAGTTTTATCTATCACAAAACAGTCCTTAACAGGTCCTGCCACAAATATTATTGCCGGCTTAGGGGTAGGTATGCAATCTACAGCGATACCAATTTTAATTTTAGCNGCTGCAATAATNGGGGCTTATCACTTTGCCGGACTGTACGGTATTGCTATGGCAGCTCTCGGTATGCTGGCAAATACCGGTATCCAATTGGCTGTAGACGCCTATGGACCGATTTCTGATAATGCAGGCGGCATTGCTGAGATGGCTGAGCTCCCTGTAGAAGTTCGTGAACGAACAGATAAACTGGATGCAGTTGGCAATACAACGGCTGCGATTGGAAAAGGCTTTGCAATAGGTTCTGCAGCTCTTACAGCGCTGGCTTTATTTGCTGCTTTTATGGTTCAAGCTGGTATTAAAAGTATTGATATTTCAAATCCTATGGTAATGGCTGGTTTATTTGTAGGTGGCATGCTACCTTTTTTATTCTCATCATTAGCAATGAATGCTGTTGGTCGTGCCGCAATGTCTATGATTGAAGAAGTACGTCGTCAGTTCAGAGATATTCCTGAATTAAAAAAAGCCCTTGAGCTTATGAATCTCAAAAAAGAGAGCGATTGGAATGATGATGACCGCGCTGCTTATGAAGATGNACTATCCAAAGTAGAGCACGGGAAATGTGTAGAAATAGCTACCCAATCTGCAATTAAAGAAATGATAGCACCTGGAATGTTAGCAGTGATTACTCCGGTAATAGTTGGATTTTTACCACGCCTGTTTGGTAGTAATCAAGGTCCAGAAATTTTGGGAGGACTATTGGCAGGGGTTACGGTATGTGGTGTCCTTATGGCCATTTTCCAGTCTAATGCTGGCGGTGCCTGGGACAATGCAAAGAAAATGATTGAAGAAGGTGTTGAAGTAAATGGAGTGAAGCTTGAAAAAGGATCAGATGCTCATAAAGCAGCTGTTGTAGGAGATACCGTTGGTGATCCATTTAAAGACACGTCCGGGCCATCCTTGAATATTTTAATTAAACTTATGTCGGTGGTATCCTTAGTTATTGCACCGCTAATTACGTAAGCATTAAGGAGTTATTATGCGTTATTACGAAACAATCTATATTGTTAACCCAAATCTTGAAAATGAGGTCCTTGATAAAACCATGGTTGAGATTGGTAAAGAATTAGAGAAAACAAAATCCAAGCTTATCAATCATCGGGTATGGGGAAAAAAGCGCCTTGCTTATCCAATAGAAAAACAAAAATATGGTTCTTTTATCTTAATGCAATTTGAAGGCGGTGACCAAAGTAAAATGGTTGATTTTGATACCTGGATGANATTGAACAATTCTGTGCTTCGCCATATGATAGTTGGCTTGGATAATAAACCAGATGTGTATGTAGAAGAGTCTAAAAAAGAGCCGGGAGTTGATGAAGAAACAACGCCTGGTGAAACGGCATCTGAAGCTGTAGAAGATGGGAAAAATAATAATGATCTTCCAACAGAAGGTATTATCGAGCCGGAACCGAAGGATGAAGATGTGGATGAAAAAAATGAAAACACAGAACAAAAGATAGTAGTAGAGGAGGCTGAATAATGGCATTCCAGAATAGAAATAAATTTTGCTATTTTAAAGAAAATGGCATTCATGATATAGATTACAAAGATGTGAAGCTTCTCCGTCGTTTTGTGAATGATCANGGTAAGATTATGCCAAGGCGAATNACAGGAACAAGCGCAAAAATGCATCGNAAATTGGTACGNGCCATAAAACGTGCCCGNTCAATNGCNCTAATGCCATACGTGGAAAGAGGAACAGAATAAGGGNGTTTGTATCATGGATATTATATTATTAAAAGATTATAATGGTCTTGGTGAAGCNGGAGATGTNGTGTATGTAAANCCAGGATATGCCAGAAATAAACTTATNCCNGAAGGGATAGCTCTACGTGCATCNAAACGTAATTTAGCCATAGCNGAGGAGCGAAAACAGATTGNNAANACNNGNGAAACCCGTGAGAATGCNACTNATGAAGCTCTGGTTAAAAAATTGTCGAAAACTGAGATAACTATTGAAGCTCAGGTAGGCAATGAGGATAAAATGTTTGGTTCNATCACAACNTTGGATATTCATAAATCTTTAGAAGAAAAAGGAATNCANGTGGAGCGTNATGCGATTTTACTTGAAGAACCAATAAAAGCACTTGGGATTTACCATGTTACGGTTCGTGTTGCTCCAGATTTGGATGGTGATGTAAAAATCTATGTAATCAAATCATAACGATTCTATACCCGTATTAACCCCTGTTTTTCAACACTTCCTTTTTGTTGGATACAGGGGTTTTTTATTGCTCAATCCTTTCTTGACTGATAAACTCATCAGTTATGTTTGCTGAAGTCGCCTTTCCCATCTCAGGTTTTCAAACCTTTACCTATAAAATTTCAAAACAATTAAGACCAAAAATTAAAATTGGATCTAGNGTTAAAGCTCCCTTTGGGCACAGGGCTGCCCAAGGGATTGTGATTAATATAAAAAATTCCACATCGTTTCATGGAAAAGTAAAAGATATATCCGGCTTGGTTGATGATATATCCATCATGACACCAGAATTATGGAAATTGATTAACTGGATCAGCGACTATTATTTGACCCCAATTGGACAAGTTGCTAAAACCGTTTTTCCTGGGACACTTTCAACGCGATACACACCTCCAAAAAACTGGTATGTTCTACCTGAATCTATTGTTGATNACCAAAGTATAGAGTTAATCNAAAACCGAGCACCAAAACAATATGAGTTATATNAAATAATATGGGCTGCTGATAAACCAATAAAAGTTGCNTCTTTAAAAAACCATGCATCAAATCCACTCCAAGTCTGCCGTGCATTAGAAAAACATCATTTAGTAACATTATTTGAAAAATCGTCCCTGCCTGATGTGACGGGATTCACCTTTGACCCCATCCATAAAAAAGTGGTATTCAATACCCATCAGAAATCAGCTGTAGATACTGTGGTACAATCCCTTGATGANGAGCGTTATGCTCCTTTCCTTCTGCATGGNGTGACTGGAAGCGGAAAAACAGAAATATATATTGAAGCAGTGCGCCATTGTCTTTCCCAAAATCGCACAGCCATTATTCTCCTTCCGGAAATTTCACTTACGCCTCAGATCGCTGGACGATTTCGAGCAGTCTTTGGTGACATGATCGCACTCTGGCATTCGAAGCTAACCCAGGGGCAGAGATCCTGGATTTGGAAACAAATTTGTGTAGGTACGTTCAAGGTTGTAATAGGTGCCCGGAGTGCCGTATTTGCCCCTTTAAAAAACTTGGGTTTGATCGTGATGGATGAGGAACAGGAATCTTCTTTCCGGCAGGATTCACCTGCTCCAAGATATCATGCAAGGGATGTAGCGTTAATGCGGGCGACTTATGAGGGTTCCGTTGTGGTCCTTGCCAGCGCCACCCCTAGTTTGGAGAGCTATTTTAACCATCTGAATAAAAAAATAAATTATCTGCATTTGCCAGAACGGTTTGGAGGTTCCCAATATCCCCGTGTTCATCTNGTGGATATGTTGTCAGACCAGNGGGAATCGGGGAAATTTGGACAAATCATTTCCGGATTACTGCAGGATAAGATAGAAGATCGTCTTAAAAAAAGCGAACAAATCATTTTACTCCAAAATCGTCGTGGTTTTTCCCCTGTGATTCGTTGTGGAGATTGTGGTGAAATTGTTATGTGTCCCCAATGCAATGTTGCCCTCACCTATCATCGAAATGGCGCACAACTTATCTGCCACTGCTGCGGTCATAATGAAATAAAAAAACAAAAACCTTGTTATCATTGTAGCAGTTCAAATTTGCAATATTCCGGTACAGGGACGCAGAAAGTGGAAGCTTTAATTGAAGAAACATTCCCGGAGGCCCATATAGGCCGCTTGGATATGGATACATCCAGGACCGGTCATGGAGTGACGTCTATTTTAAAAGCATTTTCCAAAGGTGAAATTGATATTCTTTTGGGCACACAAATGATTGCAAAAGGACTGGATTTTCCAAATGCGACCTTNGTAGGGATTATTAATGCGGANTTGGGATTATATGTACCGGACTTTAGGGCAGGCGAAAAAATTTTTCAGTTAATTTATCAAGCATCAGGGCGTTCAGGCAGGAGCGATAAACCAGGAGAAGTAGTAATACAGACTTATGTCCCTGATAATCCCGTGATAAAAAATGCTGCAAAATTGGANATGATGAAATATTATAATATTGCATTANGTGAACGAAATGAATTGAAATANCCACCCTTTAGCTGGCTGGCAAAAATAGAAATTACAGGGCAAAATAAANCGCTTGTAANTTCTNTTTCAAAACGAATCTCAAAAGCGTTGAATAGGACNNTATAAAGGNTTGGATATTTTAGGACCTNCACCNTGCTATTTGGAAAAACTTCGGAACCAATACCGATTTCAAATCGTCTTTAAATCAATAAAAACTATGGATCCTAATGGACAAAAACTTCACCNNTTTATTAAATCGAANTTNAAGGATTTCAAGAAAAATTTTCNNCCCGGNCAAAATCGTATTAATATACATTTTGATCCATTAAGTTTAATTTAATGATTCGTNTGCTGCTAAGGNNAAACATGNACNNNTCCNTNNNTTTTCTCTTNTTACTTNTACTCTNTCNCANTNGAGCTGANACAGGTTATCCAGCATTTNATGTGTTTACNTCTTCAGCACAGTTAGGNTTAGGCGGGGCAGGATTTTTNAACCCATCTTCNATTTCATCAAAATTGAACCCTGCNTCTACTNTTAAAGACANGNTGTTNACAACTTCAATTATCCGATATCCNGCTTCCATTACNAGCCAAAGTGCCGGNCTGAGTCTTCCNTGGANGAACGGGACCGGNTCNGCATCTATAAGGCANATATCTTATGGNACATTTCNTGGATATAATGATGATGCACAACCCACAAAGACATATAANTCNGGCGATNCTTGGNTGCNGGGTTCCTACTCCAGACAGTTGGTAAATATACCATTACANTTTGGAATNAATACCCAATTGTATTCATCATCNTTAGAAGATTATAGAATCAGGGTGCTGGAATTTTCAGCGGGCGGTATTGTGTATTTTGAACAGGCAAAAGGCACGCTCGGTCTTTCTATTCATCAAATTGGGAAAGAATTTAGCAGTAACGCTGTAGGAATACTTTTGCCAAAAACTGTTTTGAGCGGCTCAAAAAAATTAGCACACCTGCCCTTAACACTTTTTATAGACGCCCTGCCATCCTGGCTGATTTCAAATACAGAATTATTTATCGGCGGAATATTTCAAGTCAATAATGTAATGCAGATCCGCTGGGGTACATCTACCAGGAAAGGTGATCATAATATACAACAAGGATTATTACAATCAATACTTGGTGCATCCGGGTTTGGTGTCGGCTACGCGACGGGCCCAACATTGATACATTACAGCACCTTTATTTATGGTACAGGGGCCGTAATACAGGGTTTAGAAATAGGGATCAGGTTATAGTGAAACAATTATCAGTCATCATTTTATTCCTTGGATGTATTACAGCTCAAAATAATTACCCTATTGTATTAATCCATGGTTTTATGGGTTGGGGACCAAATGAATTGGGTGGCTACCATTACTGGGGGGGAAGAAAGGACTATGTCGAAATGCTGGAACTGGATGGGCATGTAGTTTTTGTAGTGTCTGTAGGCCCAGTATCATCAAATTGGGAACGTGCAATTGAGGTCTACTATCAATTAAAAGGCGGACAGGTGGACTATGGCAGAAACCATTCAGAAAAACATAATATCATTCAAGAGCCTGAAGGTAAATCCTATGAGGCGATTTATCCCGAATGGGATGAAAACCACCCGGTACATTTAATAGGCCACAGTATGGGGGGGCAAACAGCACGTATGCTGAATTATCTATTAACCCAGGAAATATATGAGGATGAAGAAAATAAAGTCAGGGAACAGTCTGACCTTTTAGGTGGTGTTCAAAGAAATTTAATTAAAAGTATCACTGCCATTTCAGCGCCTCATAATGGTACAACACTTACCGAAGTGGTAACAAAAACAATTCCATTTATCCAGTATTTCGTGGGGGTTGCGGGTGTTGTGGGGACACAATTTTATAATTTTGATCTGGAACAATGGGGTTTTAACCGCAAGGAAGATGAAACGTGGGCAAGTTATATAAATAGGATGAGAACTCATGATGCCTGGCAGACTAAGAATATGAGTTCTTGGGATCTGAGCTTGGATGGGGCACAGGAATTAAATGGCTTCCTGCAGGCAGAACCTGATGTTTTTTATTTCTCTTTTGTTACATCAACAACCCAGAGGCAGCCCGGTTTTCAGATCCATATCCCCATCGAAGGAACACCTATATTGATACGGACTCGGTCAAAATTGTTGGGATCCAGAGTAGGCTATTGGAGTGATGGGTCTCAAACAGATTCACTATGGTATGAAAATGATGGCGTTGTGAATACAATTTCAATGTATGGCCCCAGTACCGGTTCAAATGGCCCCGACCCAATTGTTGAATATGATGAAAATGAGCTTCTAATTCCAGGTCAGTGGTACTGGATAAAAGTGTGCCCCATGGACCATTGGAATATCATTGGCCATTTGGGCAGTAAAGAAAGAATGGAAGCCGCAAGGATGGTGTTAAAAGCGCATGGAAACCGATTAAAAACACTGCCTCCTAATTAATATATATTTGTAATATACAAATATGAATTATGGCGAATTACTTAGCATATTTCTTATCGACCTGCAAAGTATATTTCGTAAAAACGTTGTGGTTAAAGGCGCCTCTTTCCAGCAACTGATTGCATTGTCTGTCATTCCAGATGATGGGATTGAAATGTCCCCCCTAGCAAGAAAAATTGGGATCGATAACAGTACTGCAACACGACTTGTCATTGGTTTGGAAAAAAAAGGCTGGACAATAAGAAAAACACCCCTTCATGATAAGAGAGTTATTCAGGTATTTTTAACTGAACAAGGAGACAAAGTGCAGAGTCAGCTGGAAAAACAATTCGAGAAAATTGGCGCAGCAATAGAGAAAGAAGTAAACCCGCTTGATAGACATGAAACAATCGAATATGTTTCATCTCTGCACTGGATTTTATTAAAAATAATATTAAACAATGATAAAATTGTATAATGCAAATAAATAGCATCGTAAAACCAATTCTGTCATGGTACCAATCTGAAAAGCGAATTTTACCTTTTCGAGGCATTGATGATCCATATAAAATTTGGCTTTCTGAGATTATGCTGCAACAGACACAAGTCAAAACTGTTGTACCCTATTACAACAGATGGATAAAAAGATATCCATCCATTAAATCAGTGGCTCTCGCTGATCTGGGTGCTGTTTTAAAAATGTGGGAGGGTCTTGGTTACTATACTCGATGCAGAAATTTCCATACAGCCGCAAAAATCGTGGTAAACAGGTTCAATGGTATTATTCCGAACGATTGGGAAAATTTCTCTTCATTGCCTGGAGTGGGAGATTATACCGCAGCAGCTGTTCTTTCGATAGCGTTTAATAAACCCTATGCGGTGATGGATGGTAATGCAAAAAGAGTTATGTCTAGAATCCTGGGGATAAAAAATCTTACATCATGGAACTTGTCTAGGATAAATAAGACTCTTTCAAATATAATCCCTGAACATACACCAGGTAATTTTAATCAAAGCGTTATGGAATTAGGTGCTACACTCTGTACACCCCGAAGTCCATTTTGCAACAAATGTCCATTGTCTTTTGGCTGTAAGGCATTTAAAACAAACAAACCGGACTACTACCCAAAACCTGCAGCTAAGAAAAGAAAACCTCATTATACAATTGTGGCAGGCATTATCTGGAGGGACAATACATTTTNCATACAAAGGCGTCCGGAAAAGGCNATGCTGGGTGGNCTGTGGGAATTTCCTGGAGGGAAAGTAGAAGAGGGTGAATCANTTGAAGCAGCACTGAAACGTGAAATAAAAGAAGAATGCGGGGTGGNCCCATCCATTAAAAAAAGAATAGGCGCTGTGGANCATGCGTATTCCCATTTTTCAATCACATTTCATGGGTACCATTGTATAGAGAATGGAGAAAAAATTAATGAAGTGGATCATTCTGCCTGGATCACTCCTGATCAAATAGATCAATTCCCTTTTCCGAAGGCCAACCACAAATTATTTAAAATCATTAACGAACAAGGGTGGCATGTATAAAACAATTGTTTCTTTGATTTTATGGCCGATCTGGTTCCTATTTTTCAGTTTTTCCATGATGCTGCTTCTCATACTCATTTTAACAATACCACGTAAGTACCTCTACATATATGTTTGTCCTCTGTGCTGGTTTTATTGTTTTCTTGGAGGACAATGGCTAAGAAAAGAAAATAACCCTCCTGCTCCTGAAGGGCAGCCGTATCTTTACATGTTCAACCATGTATCTATGTTTGATCAATTTATGATCGGCGCCTATGTCAGACATTATATAACAGCAGTCGGAGCAATTGAACAATTTAATTATCCCATCTGGGGACAAATAATAAAACAATATGGCGTTATACCAATTGTTCGGCAGCGGATCAGAGAAGCCAGGAAAAGTTTATCAGCGGCTGAAGATGCCCTGAATAATGGGGTTTCCTTCATAATCTCTCCGGAAGGAACACGAACACTAACTGGAGAATTAAGTCCTTTCAAAAAAGGGCCATTTCACTTAGCAAAAAATACGGGTGCCACAATTATTCCTATTGGATTACATGGTGGATTAAAGGCAAAAAGGAAGGATGATTGGCGCCTAAGACCAAGTATTCTTACGACGCGCTTTGGAACTCCGATCACAAACATTGAATATGGTGATTTAACCATTGATGAAATAAAAGATCTTGTTCGTGAACGTATTCAACAATTAATGGCAACTTGAGGAATCATATGAAAAAATCAAACATAATTATTTTACTGATATGTCTCATACATCCCATTTCCTTTGCTCAATCCGTAGCGGAACAGTCTCAATCCGTAGCGGAACTGTATGGTGATCGGATAGAATTATTGGGAATNNCCTTTAAGGATCCTCTGGTTCTCTGCCAAATCTTAATTGCGATTTTTATATCCATNGCATTCATTCAATCCGGGATAGATAAGATTATAGATCGGAAAGGTAACCTTGAGTTTTTTAACGCCCATTTTTCAGATTCCATTTTAAAAGGTTTAACCCCTCTTCTATTAACCATCTTGACGCTATTTGAATTAACGGGTGGAATCATGCTCGTATATGGTATTTACTTTGCTTTTGCAGAAAAGACGACTCTTTGGATATTCTATGGCTTCGTTGTTCTNGCCCTTACTCTCATTCTATTATTTGCGGGCCAGAGAATTGCCAAAGATTATTTAGGCGCTGCTGATCTTGTACCTTATTTTATGTTAATTATACTTGGCATTATGAGTATGTACTGATTATTTTATTTGAAATCATTTAATCATTAATCAATTTCCAACTACCTGAAAATANCATATTGAATACATTGCATTATGAAAAATGAAAACATTACGACNACCACNATTCTTTTAGCATTTAATATANTTNTTGTTTTATTGGGNCTGTTAATGATAAACAAAAGAATTATNAACANTGATGAAAAATCCGATTCCCTGAAGGNGAAAATAAATCAAATTGAATCTCAACTTGATGTCCTNATAGAGGGTGCNAANTCNGCTAAGGAGAAAGTAATTGTNGCCAATGAAGATTTTATACAGTTAAGTAATTCAATNGCTGTAAGTGANAAGATACTGAAAAATTTAGATAGTGNNATCAAAGGCGCTATCAAGGAGATCAANGAAGTTAAAAATATGACTGAACTTCAAAACAGGAAATTGTATATNTCCGAATAACAGTGGAAACTAATTGAGATTAGCTTTTCCTATAGCCTTGCGCCATTGGGCTTTTTTTTCAATTATATTGGCTGATTGTTCGGGGTAAAATACTGTATCCACTTGATTTGAGTTTTCATCCATATAGCTATCATTCAATATTCTAAAAACCCCCAAAGCAGTTCTGTCCTTAATGGAAGAATAGCCAATCCGCATACCGGTTACATTGGCAATAAACTGGAGAAGAGATGGTCGAGCGCCTCCCCCAGCTGCCGTAAGCATATTCGGTAGCGTTGCCACTGCTGGCTTTAGGCATTCAAGAATATCGTTGACCAGAAAACCGATAGATTCCACGGCAGCTCTCACGATTTGGTCGGGATCATCTTTAAGACCAATGAAAATATCTTCAAATCCCGTTGTCCAATAAGGCGCCGAAAGTCCACTAAACCCAGGTATATAGATTCCATCTGTATCTGTGGAACGTGCCCGTTTATCCCAATTCATTTCTTTATGGGGAATAGACAGCATATTCTCTAAATGATAAAACAGTGAATTACAGGCATTGATCGTTCCTTCAACCATAAACATTCTTTTTTCTTCATCAGAATACAATACACTTGAAATCAGGCCCTTAATGATAAACGGTTTTCTCCCCGCATTATATTGGATGCTTCCGGATGTGCCAAAATTTGCTCCCATCGATCCGGTTTTTAGCCCTCCCTCCCCAATTAATGCTGCTTGTTGATCACCGATGATAATGGATAATGGTATATCTGTTTCAAACAACGTCCCGTAATTCTTTTTAATGGGAACAAGGGGGGGCAAGCAGGTTTGCGGTACTTGGAATAAGTCTAGGGCAAACGCAGACCATTTCCTTTTTGAGATATTGTAAAATAATGATCGACAGGCAATGGAATCGTCAATACCAGGCAATCCAGTAATCGCCTGTGAAAGAAAAGCACTCAGAGGGCCAAAATATAAATCCCCGTTATTTATGCGCCTCTTCAATGCCTGATCCTTTCGAATCAAGTGCAAGAACTTTGGTCCTCCGAAATGGGCACTTAAAGGAGTGCCTGTTATTTCCCATAATTTTTCCCCAAACTCTTTAAACTCTTCTGCAATCCCGTAGGCGCGACTGTCCTGCCAACTGAGTGCGGGTGTGACCGGCTTACAGGTCTTTTTTTCCCAGAAAAGAAATGTGGATCTTTGAACCGCCAGCCCCGCCCGGTGAATTTTAGTTTTACCAGATGTCCGCACCATTTCTTGAAACAGTAGTTTTATTGCATTAAGGATTATAGATGGATCACTTTCAACGTGAAACTTCTTCGGTCGATATAATGCATGTTTAATCTTATTGGTGTGAAGAAATTGCCCATGTGCGTTGAACAAAAATGCTTTTGTGGATGATGTTCCCTGATCGATGACTATATAATTCATTATAAAAACTTACCTGAGATTTCTTAACATAGGAATCATTAGACTGATAATCCCGCATAGTGCAGCGCCAACTCCAATCCCTAGAAATACCAATTTTACCGATA
>PBCV01000046.1 GCA_002717915.1 Fidelibacterota bacterium
GCATGTACAGGAAGAAATAAAGAAGCGATATTCATTTCCCAATTTTATTGATGGTGCTGTATATTCCTTTAACATAGGATATAGAAAGCCAGAAGAGAACATTTACCGAATTGCAGCCGATAATGCCAAAGCGCTTCCCGAAAATTGTATATTCATTGATGACCAACTTGAAAACGTTCAAGCAGCGATAAGGATTGGATTTATCGGAATTCATTTTTCATCCTATAAGCGATTAAAGGCAGATCTATTGAAAAATGGTATAATTATTTAATGAAGAGAACAATAATGAAAAATATTATTTTAACGGTTTTAATCATCCTTTCATTTTTAAACGCTACTGGAGCATGGATGATGAGCCAGCGTTCCCATCGAGAATTGAAGTGGAACACCATTGCAACTGAACACTTTGATGTTCATTATCATGATGGCATAAGGGATATCGCAGTTAAGGGCGCATCCATCGCAGAACAGATTAGGCCTGTTTTAATCCAACAAATGGGCTTGGATACCCTGCGTCGGTTGGATATTGCATTTACAACAGAGGATGAGATTTTAAACGGGTTTGCAACGCCGGGGAATTATACTGTGATATGGGTAGACCAGAATGATGCAGGGTTATGGACAGGGGATGAGAAATGGCTTCGCACAGTATTAGCCCACGAACTACAGCACCTTGTTTACTTCAATACTGTAAAAGGTCCCTGGTGGCTACCGGAGCCCATGAACAGCCTTGTTACAGGTGTTCCAGGCTGGGTCGTTGAAGGGCTGGCAGAATATTATACAGAAAAATGGCGACCATTTCGATTTGATATTTCCCATAAAGGACATGTTATTAGAAATACAGTCCATAGGATTCAAGATCCACATAATGATGGGTTTTCAAAAAGTCTTTACCTGGCAGATAGATTTGGAGATTCTACCATAACCAAAATCTTAAATCACCGTAATAAAGCGGGGTTTCTATATTTTGAGAGTTCCTTTAAAAAATATACTGGGATCAAACTGAAACAGTTCAACGAGGACTGGCGTAGGCACATGAACACTTTTTTCTATGGACAAAGGGCCCAAAAAGAACGGCTGGAAGACGTTGGAAAGGTACATAAACTACCCATGAAACGGGTTGCTGCTTTTGATTATTTCCCTGATACCATGCGTATTGCCATGATTGGCCAAATGTCAAAAGGGCAAAGAGATCTTTCCTTGGCAGTGGCAACGAGGGATACAGCTAAGGAAAGAAAAATATGGAAGAAACGGGTTGAAAAGGCGGGAAAAAAGGGAGAAAAACCAAAAAAAGTCAGGCCAAAATGGAAACTGAAAGAGTTGGATCATGGAATTTTTGGTGAATTAATTATAAATCTCGATGTTTCACCCGATAACACTTCAATCGTATATCCAAAATATCGTTATGGTGGCAAACAGTCCCTTATGTATGGCATTTGGAAATTGGATGTTGAAACAAAGAAGAAAACCCTGCTTATATCGTCTATGCGGGCTAATTATCCCAAGTTTTCACCGGATGGAAAAAAGATTGCTTTTGTTGCTCATGAAAATTCTATATCACAGATCTATACCATGAACACCGATGGAAGTAATATAAAACAGATTACATCTAATGATGGTGATACCCAAATTATAACACCTGCTTGGAGCCCTGATGGAAAATCGATCGCTTATTCCCAGTCGGATCCAGACGGATTCATGGATATACATGTCCTTGAATTATCTACCGGACAATCAAAACAAATTACCAATTCCAGCGAAGGNGACTTNCTGCCTATCTGGCATCCGGATGGTAAAAGGATTTCTTACACAGGGNTNTANGATTATACACCNAATCTATATACCTATGANCTGGAAACTGGAAGCACCATTCAAAATACAGATGTTGGGGATGTGGTCTTGGGCTCACAGTGGAATTGGGAGACATCCGCCATCACTGCAATGACATTAAATACGGTGGATTCTGCCAGAGTAGTTGCAATCGATCCAGCCAGGGTAGCTAGTAAAACAAAGCTTAACATAAATTCTGCTTATTCTTCCTGGCGCACAAAANCACCCGATTATCCCCTGGTGGGCATTGATCCAAATAAAGAAATAAAAATTAGGAAGGAGTCGAAATATAAATTTTATAAGAACATGAGACATTTGGGAACTATTATAGTGCCGGATGTGCAAAGCCTGTTTTATAACGGTGCATTTACGGATGGTCTTGGCAGNCATACTGTTGCTGGATTATACGTTACAGATTATGATACTATACATAGCGTTGCTTTCCAATACCAGAACAGTACGGGTTTTCCATTTGGCGGATTTTGGGGAGTAGATATTTATAAGGATTTTAATTTTCAGCTCCAGTTTTATAATCAAGAACAGAACACACTCATAGAATTATTTAATGGTATCTCTTTATGGGGCAGGTATCCCTATAATTTTGGACATTCCTTGTCGGCCAATCATATTCTGGATTACTCGTTTCAATTTATGGATCGTGTAGCCCTATTTGATACGACCCGATTTTCATCCGATGTTTTTGAATATCCAGAGTCTGGTAAAGAAGGCAGCATCAACCTTAGATACGCTTTTTTAAATAAAAGGAACCATGTAAGAAATATGTTCTCTCCTAATCAGGGCTATGGCCTTGAAATACTCATAAAAAAATCCAGCCCTTCACTCTGGGGTGACTTTGATTATTTAAAAACAGAGATAGATCTTTATACAAACAGAAAAGTTGGTCCATTTTCTCTTTATGGNCGTGGNCGTTACGAAAGGATGAGTGGAGATCCGCCAGACCAAGAAAAATTGGGAATTATTGATATTCCCAATTATTACATAGCAGGCACTTTAACACCGGGGAGAGAATACATGACGCCAAGAGGATATTCTGGAAAGCAAATGGGGGATCAAGCGTTTATGGGTACAATCGAACTAAGAGCACCCGTAATCCCATTAGATATTATTGAAGTTCTGAAAGTTATAAAATTTGGAAAACCAACTTTTGCTNTTATCTCCGATTTTGGGAATGCCTGGAATGAAGGCAGTAAAATGGGAGATTTGATTATAACCACAGGAGCTGAATTCAGACTGTCTCTTATTCTAGCAAATGCTCCATTATTTATTTTTAGTTATGGCTGGGCACAATCGCCTGAAAAATGGAATAAGGATTGGGAAAAACTATATAATACAGATTCAGGAGACGCTATAGAAACAGGCCCAAAACCCTATTTTCAAATGACACTCATTAACCCCTTTTAAAAGACAGTTTAGAATCTGAGTTTTCGTAGTGTAATAGACAAATATAAACCTTCAGGTTCAATAACTGGCTCGAAACCATTCCAGACTGCAGGTTCTGTCTCAGTGATAGTGTTCCCATCCTCATCATTTTCACCCGTATCCTTTTGCCATTGCCAGGGGCCGTGAATATTGGTGAAAACATAGCTCGCCGTTAAGACAATATCTCTCTTCTGACCAATTTGAATAGCGAGATTACCATCAAGAGATGGATCCGAAAAAAAAGAAATAACATTATGACCATCATCGTCACCTCTTCGGGCAAGCAAAGCAGGCAGTTCCAATGACACAGAGCCTTTTGTACCAAAACCTGAGAAAAGGGTATAATCTAAATTGGTGCCAAATCCAAGATATCCATTCATTTTATTCCTGGAGTCAATAACTGATCCCAGATAGCCATTGATACTTCCGGAGAATTCAGCAAAAGGGTTTATCCAAAAGCTTCCTGCAACTTCATATCTTCTATCCTTGGAATAGGTAAAATTCAGGTCCGTAATTGTGGGGGAACCTTTCATTTCGTACGCTTTGTGTCCCGGTTTAACTTTTCGCCATTTCCGTACCACCTTTGCCCTGCTGCCNTCAGATCCCACATCTGTTAGTCTTATGAAACCCCGTGATTTTCCAGGAAGAGTGACTGTTTTTCCTTTATATGTTTTTATTTTATCCTTGGAAGATATTTCAAACAATGCTCCCTTTTTAAGTCCCAGGTTTGCACCGGAAAAAATGCTTACATGACTGCCATCAACTTCAATGATTTCGCTGGTAATCATATACAGGTCTTTTAATTTCATCCTTATCTGCATAGACAACTGATTTAAAACTCTACTTAAAGATGCATCACGATTGCCCCCTGTGAAACTTGCATTCAATGAGAAGGAGTGTTCAGAAACCCCTGATGCCACATTAACCAGCTTAACATTCCCTTTAAACTCTGTATGAATATTATTTTCTAGTTCCAGTCTTATTTTTAAAGTATCTACTTGGCGAGCATTTTCTATGGTTTCAGTTACTACGGTTTTTACAAGCCATGTNAACAAGGTNCCGTCATCGTCATCATCATTATCTTCTTCCTTTTCTTTAGGCACANCTTTNTGGCCAAAATGAACAATTTCCAATATCAACGCTTTTTCTGCAGCAGCAAGTTCCCCCACCTGAACAACNTGATCATTACTTACCAGGCCAGATAGTTGAAACTTTTGTTCTTCAAGGATCTCTGCTACAAGATTCCGGTCAATCACTTCAAATCTACCTAAGGCAGTAGCCTGCTCTGATATGATTGACAATACTTTATCTGCTAATTCTTTTTCATTATTTTGTGTTGCGGGAAGAATCATCAAAGCCTTTTTCTCAAGCGTAAGATTTTTATCGAGTTCTTGGGAAATCACCGGAGAAACCAGGGCAACACATAAATAAATATGATGTTTTAATTTCATTAAAAAGACCAGTTAAGAGGTTGGGTGACTGCAACAGTTAAAAAAATGGATGGACCAGATTTATCTTTCTGTATATCCTGTGTAAAACCCGTGATCAACCCCCAATTATTCCCAAAGGACCACTTAAGTTCGCCTAGAATTTGAACTCTCGACAGTGGTGTAGATTCTATAACTTCACTGACTTGGTAAAAATAATCAATTTCAAATTTTGTTGAAAATNAATTCATATTATAATCTANTGAATACCCTCCCCTTGCATAGGATGTTTTTTGCTCTGTATTNAAANAATCAGAATTATCAAANGCAACGCCNATTTCCAGGGTCATGTTCCCTGATTCAGAATTACGCATGAGCCATCCTATCCCCTGGTTGAAATGGTACCTAAGATCCACATTTAAGAATGTNTTCTTTTCATAAATAAGTGTATTGAAAGAATAGAATCTATCGATCGATAGGAATCTACGACTTGATTTTTGTCGGATTCGTATTTCAGTATCTGTTTNAAAAAAATGACCAAAAAATCGAATATCCTTAAAAGTATANGCCGTNGTCCGTTTTAAACGGGCATANCCTGCAATTCCTNTTGTAGATGTTTCAGAGTAAACAGCACCCATGCGATAATATTGTGCCCATTCCAGNCGTTCTTTTTNTGGATCATGTGCGAATAAGNATGGGACAATCAAAAGGGGGATNATGGTTTTTNTCACTGTTTGATTTTTTTCCCGCTTTGCATNAGNAGAATTGCAGCCAGTGTAAAACCAGCAGTAAGAATTATAGCCATTATAAAACTGATGTGTACATCTGAATCGCTNACGCCCAGAACAGTATAACGAATACCATTGATCATGTAATAGATTGGATTTATAAAACTCAATGTCTGAGCCCACTCTGGGAGCATCTTTATGGAGTAAAAAATACCCCCAAGAAAGCTCAGTGGCGTCAAAAAGAAATTCTGCATCATAGCTAACTGGTCCCAGCTTTCCGCTAGTTGTCCTAGGAGGAGACCCATGCTGGAAAAGGCCCAGGAAACAAGAAAAATAAATGCAACTGTCCCCACTGGATCAGTTACAGGCATCCCGATTAAAAGTACACCAAGCAANAANACCAAAATCCCATTTACCATGCCGCGTACCGCNCCNCCAATAATATATGCCAGGGATATCTCCAGNCCAGACAATGGTGCTGTTAAAAGGTCNGGCAATTGCTGGAGTAATTTCATCTGAAGCATGGATGANGATGTATTTGCGGTAGCATTGGTAAGTGTATTCATCATGATCAGACCCGGCAGAATAAAAAGAGTATAGGGAATTCCCTGTATCTCTGAAATACGCTGTTCCAGAGTGTATCCAAAAATAGCGATATACAGTGCGGATGTGATCAATCCTGGGAGAACAGTCTGCCTGTAGACAGAAAAGAAGCGACCCACTTCCCGTTTGATCAAAGTGGCGAGGCCCACCCAGTTCATTCGTTAATGCCCTTGCCGGTCAGGTTTAAAAAGACATCTTCTAAAGATGAAGTAGTGGATTCTATACTCTGGATATGGACATTAGCTTTGGACAATTTTTCAATGATCTCAGGCATTGCCAGGTCTGGATCCTTTACAGAAAAATGAAGGCGATTATCTTCGACAGTATACGTATAACCGGATAAATGAGAATCTATCTCGCCATTTACGTTTCCAAGATGGACTGAAATTCCTGCAGTTCCGAGTTCACGGGTTAGGTCTTTGGGAGCTCCCTCTTTAAGAATTATTCCCTGGTCGATAATGGACACATTCTCACAGAGCAATTCTGCTTCTTCAATGTAATGGGTGGTTAACAAAATCGTTTTTCCCTGTGCGTGGAGATCTCGCAGGTATTGCCAGAGATAGTGTCGAAGTTCAACATCCACGCCGGCGGTCGGTTCATCCAGAATGATAATATCTGGGTTGTGCACCAGGGCTTTTGCAATTTGAAACCGCCGTTTCATGCCGCCGGACAACTGACGTAAACGGGAATCCCGTTTCTTTGACAGCCCCAGCCGTTCTAAAAGATCATCAATCGTTGGTTTTGACTCTTTTTTTGTGATACCATAATACCCCGCCTGAAAAAAAAGGAGTTTTTCAATTGGAAAGAACCAGTCAACCGAAAATTCCTGTGCAGCGATACCGATCTTGGACCGGGTAAAACGAAAATCCTTAACCGTATCCCTGCCAAATACTTTGGTGGTCCCCTGATCACGGAATACCAGTCCCGTAAGAATGTTTATTGTCGTTGTTTTCCCGGCCCCATTGGGACCTAACAATCCAAAGAACTCACCTTTTTTAATGGATATATCAACACCGTTTAAAGCATGTACATCTCCATAGGATTTGGTTAATCCTTTGATTTCTATGGCCGGGGCTGGCATTTAACTTATTTAAAGCCGATATGTTGTTCAAAAGGACTTGGGAAATCGAATCCTTCAGCACCTGGAAAGTGGGCGATGGAAACTATGAACACCCAGGGAATCAGTATGGATGCTTCCAGTTTCTTTGTTGCCTCACTCCCATCTTCGGTAATATTTGGTACCTGGAACCCCGGGTGATGGATCCACATTCCATTTTCATCGTAGCCTTTCACATGGACAAATATTTTATCCTGATCGATCCCTATTTTTTTTAGCGGTTCATGGTTATCCAGTACAAGAAGGATCAAATCACCAACTACTTCTTCTATTTTCATCATAACTGTAATCTTCTATTAGTTAGAGACAAATTTATAGACAGCACCCAAATAATCCACTACATAGAGTTCGCCCGAATTATCTTCACCAAAGGATGAAATAAAGAGAGGGACATCCTTACTGTGTTTTTTCAGTTCTTTACGAAGATTTTTAAAACCAACCGGTTTTCCATCTTTCAGCTTAAAGGACCAGATTCGGCCTGTACAATAATCACCAAAAATGTATGTTCCCCAAAGATGTGGATTGTCTGCTCCCCGATAAACATAGCCCCCTGTTACTGAACACCCTGTGGCCTCTGAATTATCCATGCCCATGAGAATTTTCATGTATGCGGCGTTATTCGGATATTCGTGTACCGGCATAACCAGGCCTGTTGTATCGCAGAATTCTTCCGGGTTATAGCAGTGATTTGCTTCCATGGTTCGCCAACCATAATTAGCACCTTTTGATACATCCCAAGTAGTCCAGCTTATTTCTTCCCAAAGGTTTTGGCCTACATCTCCAATGATAAGGTCATTTGTTTCCCTGTCAAATGAGAATCGCCATGGATTGCGCAGCCCGTAACAAAATATTTCCGGTCTCTTATCCTTTTGGCCGATGAAGGGATTATCAACCGGAATGGAATAGGGATCCCCACTGTTTACATCTATACGAAGTATAGCACCAAGTAGCGTATTTAGGTTTTGGGCATTATCATAGGGATCGCCCCACTTGCCGCCGTCTCCGAAGCCAATATAAAGCATTCCATCCCTTGGCCCAAAAGCCAGGTGACCGCCATTATGGTTTCCAAACGGTTGTGCCAACTTTAAAAGTATTTTTTCTGAATTCTTATCTGCTGTTTCTGGATGGTGTGTTACAGAAAAACGGGATACGATGGATGTGTCGTTCCGGTCTACATAATTGACATAAAAATACCCATTTTCTTTATACTCTGGATGAAAGGCAAGGCCAAGCATTCCCTCTTCACTTCCAGGTGTTAATGAGCCATGAACCCGGTCAGAAATATCTAGAAATGGCTCATTCAATGTTTTTCCATTTTTAATGATATGGATCTGTCCTTTCTGATTCAGGACAAAAAGGCGATCCTTCTCTAAAGCAGGTTGAGTAATGTACAGTGCTTTTGCAGGGACATTCGCCACTTTAAAAACAGCCAAGTCCTTTGCCCACAACGGAATACCTAATGTAATTAATGTAAAAAATATTTTTTTCTGCATTGTTTATTTATATCAATGAATGGTGTTCAGCTAGCTTTAACCATTTCTAAGAATTCTGCTTCACTCAAAACCGGAATCCCCAGCTCTTCTGCTTTTTTTAATTTTGATCCTGCACCAATACCTGCTACAACATATTGTGTATTTTTGCTTACGGAACTGGTTATTTTTCCGCCAAGGGCATCAACTATATCCTTGGCATCTTTTCTATTAAACTTTTCCAATGCTCCTGTAAATACAAATACCTGTCCGGCAAAAAGCTGATGTTCATTTTTCTCTACTTTAGCCAGAGTCACACCCATGTCCAAACAGGTATACACTATTTTTTTATTGGAGGGGTCAGCCCAGAATTGTACTACATTTTTTGCACCTACGGGCCCAACCCCATCCAGGGCTTCTAATTCATCGGTGGAGGTTTGAATGAACCGTGACAAATCACCTGAAAAATAATTTTCAAATAACTTTGCGACATGTTCCCCAACATTACGTATTCCCAAGGCAAAAACAAACCGGGCAAATGTTGTTTTTTTTGATCCGGTGATAGCTTGAATCAAATTATTAGCAGATTTTTCACCTAATCTTTCCAAACCAGCCAGCTCATCCTGGTTTAGAGAATAGAGTCTGGCGATGGAATTAACGTATCCTTCTTCCACAAGCTGGTCCACTACCTTTTCTCCCAGGCCATCAATGTTCATGGCCAGTTTAGATGCAAAATGCTGGATTCGTCCCTTGACCTGCCTGGGGCAAGAAATATTTCCACAACGCCATATGGCCTCACCCTCAGAGCGATAGGCCTGGTGACTGCATACGGGACAGGTATCAGGAATATGGAATGGGCGTGTCCCCTTCGGGCGTTTATCTTTAACAACTTTCACAACTTTTGGTATAACATCTCCTGCCCGTTCAATCAGAACCGTATCCCCGATGCGGATATCTTTTCGTTCTATCTCATCTTGGTTGTGAAGCGTTGCATTTGTAACGGTCACACCTGCAACAAAAACGGATTTAAGTTTTGCAACCGGGGTTAAGGCACCTGTGCGCCCAACCTGAACATCAATATCACAAATAACCGTAGTTGCCTGCTGGGCTTTGAATTTCCCTGCGATGGCCCAGCGCGGTGAACGGCTTCGGGTTCCTAACTTGTTTCGCTGTGCATAGTTATTTATTTTGAACACCGTGCCGTCAATTTCATAGGGGAGATCATTCCTTTGCTTTACCAATTCCTGGTGATAGGTTGTTAGACCTGCAGCATCAACAACAGTCTGAATTAATGGATTGACAGGGAGTCCCCACGTTTTTAATGCATTTAAAAAAGATGAATGATCATCAAAACTCTGACCCTGGATGACTCCTGTTTCGTAACAATAAATAGAAAGAGGCCGGGTGGCTGTTACTGATGGATCTAACTGTCGAAGACTGCCGGCAGCAGCGTTTCGAGGATTAGCAAATACAGGTTTACTATCCAGTTCCTGTCTTTGATTCAACTTGGAAAAACCATCTTTTTCAATAAATACTTCCCCACGAACCTCCAATAAAGATGGAACAGCACTATTCTCAGTCCGGAGCCTAAGGGGTATGGCACGGATTGTTCTTAGATTATGTGTGATATCTTCTCCTGTAAATCCATCACCCCGAGTTGAACCATGTGAGAGGGAACCATTTTTATAGACCAACTCTACTCCAAGACCGTCCAGTTTGGGTTCTGCGATATAGGTGATAGAATTTGTTTCTAATCCTTTTTTTGCCCGTTCATTAAAAGCCACCAAATCATCCATAGTCATGGCGTTTGCCAGAGAAAGCATGGGTATCTGGTGCTGTATCGTACCAAATTCTGTGACAGGGCTTGCTCCTATCCGTTGGGTGGGTGATTCAGAATGGATTAATTCGAGATGAGCCTGTTCCAAGGATTCCAGTTCTTTAAAAAGAACATCGTATTCCCCGTCCGATATAATTGGATCATTCAATACATAGTACCTGTAATTATGATCATTTAGAATTTCCCGAAGTTCGGTAATTCGAATTTCAGGTTTCATTGATTCAAACGTGCTTGCTGTTTGAAATACTGGACAGGGTCAACCAACAATTTATCAATAGGAGTCAGTTCTCCCTGGTCATTTACAGGAGTTCCGTGGAGCTCTTTTTTGGTTTTGATTACAAAATAATATTGCAGGTGAGTACCCGGATAGGTTTTTGGGTCGTAGGTAAAACGGTATAATCCCTGGATTCCTTCTAAAGGAAATTCCTGATAATATGCCATGAAATTTGTCTTAAAAAAAAGAGTAGCTGATAAAACCGAATCACCAGGAATATCAGTAATAAAATCTAAATTATGGGCGCGTTCCTTAAATAAAGGTTTTGGTGGTGCATGGTATAGGCGCTGATTTTTGAATAGACCTGGATTGTCATCCCGGACCTGTTTTTCAATTTGGCCTAATAAAATAAAAGGGATGAAAANAAGGAGTTTNAAAAACGTTNTATAATCTGCCACTGTGACTCTTTAATAATAAATGGTTCCAGGTTTGAATATTCATNTCAATANNCATANAATGGAGCATTTTTTCCCAAGGTTTTATCCATTTAATGATCCCGGATGGTTAAACAATTTTTTCTCCATTGGCTCTCATTTTCGCTGACATATATAAAAAATCCTTTTGCGCATTCCAGATCTGTTTTTGCCACNACGGGCAAGGTGNTATNCCCAAAATGCATTACAAGAACAGAATGGGTAAAATGGGTTTTGGAAATATTTGCCAGCTGGCTCATTGCTTTAAAACTGAAGACCAGCNCATCATTTACATCATTTANACCCGGCTCAATCTCAATNTGGATGACCGTCTCATCACGGCTGGAATAAAACCGATGCCCAATTAGGGTAGGAGCACTTTTTGATGCTTTAAAATATTCTTTCAGCATAATAACAATCTGTTCATCTCCAAACCGGGGTGTATCGCCCATAATTGTCTGCAGTAAGATTAAATGAAGAATCAGTTTATGCATACATCACGAACGTTTTCTCAACCAATTACCTATTAAAAGCAACAATAAAATTCCAACTGAAATTAAGGTTTTTTGCATACGATCTATAGCATAGACTATGGATCTGGCCCTAAGCGTGTAGGTATCAGACAGCAGGGAATCCAGTCCGAAGTTCCAGATCAGTGTATCTTTCTTTGTGTTGGTGGCATTGGTAGATATTGTTTGCCCAGGCATCAATAATTTGATTAAAAAGGAATCATCATTTAAATCCATACTTGCTTTGAGGATTTGCTCATGCTTTTCCATATGCTGCGCCAGATTAGCCGGCAGGTCTTTATTCACATTAAATGGTTTTAATAGATCTGTTAAAAATTGTTCCCGGTTGCTTTGGATATACTCCAGATCTTCTATCCGGGTCATACGTGCAAATGAATTTCGCAGGTGATTCACCAGTCTTTTGTTCCAGAGAGATTGTTCAGGTGTAAGCGAATCCCGGGCAATGTCCTCCAGTCCTTTATGCATCAGAATCGTGAGTGCCTCGGGCAGCCAGTCAAGAGAATCCAATTTCTCAGACAGGATAGCTTTATGGAGTCTGGGATATTCTGTTTTAATACGCCGGCCTGAAAATATTAGCTTGAAATCGTATTTCGCACTGATCCAGGACTTTGTAATGTTTTTTTTGAAGGAATATCCCAATGGTGCCCTGTCATTATAAAAAAATACACGGGATGTATCCTGCAGGATTCCTTCGGTTATTAAATACCAATTCTTTTCAGCACCCTTTTCCACCATTTTAGATAATGAATTCCAACCGGGGATATTTTTAGGATGTAGAAAATCCTGATCAAATACATCTGTAGAATCACCGCGACTCTCAAATTTGAAGTAGGTCTGCTGGTCAGGATGGAGATGAATGTAAATACGNTTTTCAACACATGAAAACACCATAAAAATGACAGGTAGGTAAAGCATTATTTTTTTCAATGCCATGGGAATGAAATTACTGAATGAATTTGTCTTTTGGAGAGTTGCACTACGATATACAAAATTGGTACCTTTGCTTATACCTAGACGAGGTGCTATGNTCAAATATCTATCCACATACTTAATTCTCATTGGTAACCTTCTCGCAATCGATTCACCAAGATCGTCCGTAGTGCGTACGGATTATGGNTTTATTGACTATGCAAATCGCGTCATTGTATCCCGGGGTACTGCAACTATAATGGAACGGGAAACATCAGAAGGCGACCTTCAGATTATAGANAAAAACTTAAAACTATCAAAAGGTGAAGCTCGGACACATGCCAGAGAAAATCTTCTAGATCTCATAAAGCTTGTCAACTTTGACGGTAGAACTGTTGGTGAAATGATGCTCAATGATCGGTTGACAGAAAGCAGGGTGGAATCTTTTGTTGGAAGCGCTTATCAGCAGGGCGAAATAGAATATCTGGAACGGAAAGAGGTTGCAATTGCCCTGGCTGTAAAAATGTCAGGTCTTGCTGAGATACTGGTCGATGCCAGTGGCTACATGAATGAAAGTGTNGCCCAATCCACTTTTCTTATGACTCGCAGNTCCACGCCCAAAAGTGAACGTACATCCGGGATTGTAATCGATGCCAGGAATATCTATCATATTCCGGCTATGGTACCAAAAGTGTTTAATGAAGATGATAAACTTATCTATGGACCAAGGCATTATACACGATCCCGTTCTGTCAATCGCGGCCCTATGGGCTATGCCCATACGATGGAAGATGGGAATGTCCACCGCAGGGTAGGGAATAACCCACTATTGGTTGATGCGGTCAGCAGTAATGATACTGTAAATCTGANAATTTCNAATCTGGATNCAGAGCGAATTAGAGATGCTGAAAAGAAGTTCGGAGTTCTGACAAACTGTAAGGTTCTTGTCCTCCTTAAATAAATACTTAAAATTGCCCGAACATCATTTGTATTTAAAAAAACCCTTATGAAATTCAGGTATGAATTTTTCCCTGGAAAGGTCATTCTTGTAAAAAGGATGACCTTTTTTTTAAATATTTTTTATCAGTGTACATGTTTAATTCTTATTTCAATCAATGAGTAGGGCACGTTTACTTCTNGCTGACGGGAGNTTATTTGAAGGCATGGTATTCGGAGCAGAGGGTGAAACCGTGGGTGAAGTATGTTTCAATACAGGAATGACCGGATACCAGGAAATACTTACTGATCCATCCTACTGCCGTCAAATTGTAACTATGACATCACCCCATATTGGTAATTATGGCGTGAATTCTGAAGACATTGAATCCAGACGGATCCAGGTAGCAGGGTTCGTTGTAAAAGAAGAAACATCTATTCCATCCAATTGGAGGAGCACTCAAACAATTGGTGATTATTTAAGGGCTCAAAATATTGTTGGGATCCAAGGTGTGGACACCCGGGCTCTGACACGCCATATCCGTGATAAAGGTGCCATGAATGGTATTATTTCCACAACTAATACTAATGTGGATTCACTTAAACANACCTTGGACCAAGTTCNTCATATGTCAGGTTTGGATTTAGCAAAAGAAGTAAGCTGTGAAAATTCATATCCATGGTCACCAAATGAGAAAGGGCAGTTTAAAGTTGCGGCCATTGATTTTGGCATTAAGCACAACATTCTCCGTTTACTGCAATATCACGGGTGCAATGTAACCGTATTCCCAGCAAATGTGTCTGAGAGTGAACTGATGGGTTTTAACCCCGATGGTGTATTCCTTTCCAATGGACCCGGTGACCCTGCTGCCGTAACCTATGGAATTGAAATGGTAAAAGCCCTATTAGGACAGAAACCAATATTTGGAATCTGCCTGGGTCACCAGATTCTGGCCCTGGCCCTTGGAGCAAAAACGTTTAAGCTGAAATTTGGTCATCGTGGGATCAATCATCCAGTAAAGAACATCGAAAAGGGGACCATTGAGATCACCAGCCAGAACCATGGTTTTGCAGTNGATTTGGNTTCCCTGCCCAGGAACGTCCTATCTACTCATATAAATCTAAATGATAATACATCTGAAGGAATCAGGTGTAAGGATGTACCAGCTTTTTCGGTGCAATATCATCCTGAATCAAGTCCAGGGCCTCATGATAGCAGATATCTTTTTAAGGATTTTCAAAAGCTGATGNAAGATGCCAAAACGAACTGACATCAATTCTATCCTGATCATAGGTGCAGGCCCTATAGTGATCGGCCANGCCTGCGAATTTGATTATTCCGGTACGCAGGCAACCCGGGCATTAAAAGAAGAAGGGTATCGTGTAATCCTGGTGAATTCCAACCCGGCAACCATCATGACTGACCCCGATCTGGCGGATGCAACGTATATTGAACCCCTTACTCCAGAATATGTTGAAGCCATCATTCAAAAGGAAANGCCGGATGCGATCCTGCCCACAGTGGGAGGGCAAACAGGATTGAACCTTGCCATGGAACTCCATAAAAGGGGCATATTGAACGCCTATGATATAAAACTGATAGGTGCTCAAGTTGATGCGATTGAGAAAGCCGAGGACAGGGAACAGTTCAAGGAAGCTATGGACCTGGTTGGTATTGATACAGCCCAGGGAGGGTTTGTCCATTCCTGGCGAGAAGCCAAAGACCTATTAGACGAAATTCAGTTTCCAATAATCATCAGGCCCTCTTTCACACTGGGAGGGACGGGTGGATCTGTTGCCTATAATTATGAAGAATTTCAGGATCTGGTAGAAAAGGGACTTCATGCCAGCCCAATTACAGAANTTTTGATTGAAGAATCCTTGCTGGGCTGGAAAGAATTTGAGCTTGAAGTAATCCGGGATAGNGCGGACAATGCAATTATTATTTGTTCTATTGAAAATATTGACCCCATGGGCATCCATACGGGTGANTCAGTAACCGTTGCCCCGGCCATGACCCTGTCGGATAAAGAATTTCAACATATGAGAAATAGGGCAATCCAGTGCCTGCGGACGATCGGTGTTGAAACAGGAGGATCTAACGTACAATTCGCAGTCAATCCTGAAAATGGAAGATGTATCATTATTGAGATGAATCCCCGGGTGAGCAGATCTTCTGCATTGGCATCCAAAGCGACTGGATTTCCTATTGCTAAAGTGGCTGCCAAACTTGCAGTAGGTTATACCTTGGATGAACTCNCCAATGATATTACAGGAGAAACACTGGCTGCATTTGAACCTACCATTGATTACATNGTAACAAAAGTACCCAGGTTTNATTTTGAAAAATTNCCTTCTGCTTCNGGGCACCTGGGNGTGCAAATGCAGAGCGTGGGGGAAGTCATGTCCATAGGAAGAACTTTCAGAGAATCTCTCCAAAAAGCATTCCGCTCNCTGGAAGTNGGTTTAGATGGTCTGGAAGNAAAACCNGTNGCTGAAAGTGACCCGGATTTGAGCCGCNCAAGNTCCNTGGATATGTCTACATTGAGATATGCCACCAGTTTCAGATTGCTAAAAATACGGCAGGCTTTTCTGGAAGGTCAGACAGTAGAAGATATTTTTCACATAACAAAGATTGATCCCTGGTTTTTATATCAGATCAAACACCTAACTGAAATCACAGATCAGAATTCATTGTATGAATTAAAACATAATGGATTCTCTGATTGTCAGATAGGACGCATGATGGATAAGACAGAACTTGAAATTCGAGAGATGCGAAAAAGAACAGCTGTTTTTCCTTCATATAAAGTTGTGGACACCTGTGCAGCGGAATTTGTTGCACAAACACCCTATTGTTATTCCACTTATGATAAAGAGAATGAAATTGAACCTCTGGAAGGTAAAAAAGTAATCATTCTCGGCAGCGGGCCTAATCGCATTGGCCAGGGCATTGAATTTGATTATTGTTGTGTCCAGGCTGTATTTGGCTTGAAAGATCAGAACTTTAAAACCATTATGGTCAATTGTAACCCAGAAACAGTAAGCACAGATTTTGATTTGGTAGACAGGCTTTATTTTGAGCCAGTAACGTTCGAAGATGTATTAAATATTGTTGAATTTGAAAATCCTGATGGTGTGTTAGTTCAATTTGGTGGACAAACACCGCTTAGAATAGCAAATGCGCTAAAGAATTCAGGAGTTCCAATCATTGGCACCTCTCCTGAAAATATTGACCTTGCGGAAGATCGTGAAAAGTTTGGAGCAATCCTTCAGAAATTAGATGTTGTCTGTCCACAATATGGGACAGGGCGCACTCTGGATGAGGTTATTACTGTGGCAGAAAAGATAGGATTCCCTGTTTTGGCTCGTCCCAGTTATGTTCTGGGCGGACGGGCCATGGAAATTGTGTATTCTAAGAAACAATTGATTGATTATATCGCTCGTTCCGCAGATGTTACAGAAGGACATCCAATCTTGATTGATGAATTCTTAGAAGATGCTTTTGAGTTTGATGTTGATGCGTTATGTGATGGAAAATCAATTCATATTGGTGCTGTTATGCAGCATATTGAGGAAGCAGGGATTCATTCTGGCGATTCTGCCTGTGTTTTACCTCCCTATCGAATCACGACAGAGGCATTGGAAGAAATAATCCGGATTACAGAAGCTCTGGCTCTAAAATTAAATGTTGTTGGCCTGATTAACCTGCAATTCGCATATAAGGATGGTCAGGTCTACGTCTTGGAAGTAAACCCAAGAGCCAGTCGTACAATTCCTTTTGTAAGTAAAACAACGAATACACCCTTGGCACGGATTGCAGCACAATTAGCAACTGGAGCCACCCTATCTCAATTTGCTCTAAAACCCTGGGATAGAAACCCCTATGTGGCCGTAAAAGAAGCCGTATTGCCGTTTAATAAATTTCCTGAAGAGTCGATCTTCTTGAGTCCGGAAATGAAATCCACCGGAGAAGTCATGGGTATTTCTAAAACATTAGGAGAATCGTTTCGACGGGCATCCATCAGTGCAGGCAATATTATTCCCAGTACAGGTATAGTATTTATTTCAGTCAACAACGCAGATAAACTGGATGTGATTCCCATTGCCAGGGATTTGATTGAAATTGGATTTAAACTGGTAGCGACTTCGGGAACGGCAAGGCAGCTGAAAAGGAACGGCCTACAAGTAACTTCTGTGTTTAAAGTTGGAGAGGGCCGCCCCAATGTTGTGGATGGAATTAAAAATGGTGAAATAAACCTAGTAATCAATACGCCAATGGGTGCCCAGGCGAGATACGACGAAGAATCAATAGGCCGTGCCTGTATCCAAAAAGGAATTGTGGCGATTACTACATTATCAGGGGCAAGCGCAGCTGTGAGGGCTATTCGTTTAGCGGCGAAACCAATACAGGTACAATCAATACAGGAATATCATGCCTAAACTTCATGTTTGCTTATTCTAAAATAATTCGATAGTATTTTTATCATCATCCGTTCAATTTAGAACGAGAGAAATAAAAAATAATAATGAATAACGACCCGCCACTAGACCAGATACAAGAACCAGAAGTTTCCACTTCAGAATTGGATGAAGTTATTGGTGCAAACAAGGATCTCTTTGATAAACTGAATAAGATCCCTGAGATTGAAGCCTTGGGTACTGTATTAGAGGAAGATGAGGAGAGTACAAAAGAGGGTGATGAAACTCATCCATTATTGGATATTGTACATAAAATAAAATCTTTATACACAGAAAATGATCTGGTCAGATATGCAGCATGGGCCATGGTAATGATCCTGATATCCACAACTGCCCTGACAATTCTTGAGTACGATATGTTCAATAGTAATTTAGCTGAAGATGTGGATGGAAGTTTTATATTTGGTAAAACAGAACCTAACTGGCTGGACACTTTTTTTCATACATTCTGGTGGTCAGTCGTAACATTTACTACCGTGGGATATGGTGATGTAAGCCCCATAACCCACCTTGGGAAATTTCTCACAATAATAATCATGTTATTAAACTTTGGCGTCGTCACCTTACTCGGCGGGGCTGTAGCATCTGTATTGGTTGCTGAACGATTAAAAGGAGATGATACTTTGGACGAGAGCAAATTTAATGACCACCTGGTCATCGCAGGATGGAACGCAACGGTTCCTTCCATTTTGAAACTTATCGATGCAAATGAAGATTCTACAGACGTAGTAATCTTGGTGAATGTAACGGATCGAGATATTATACAACGGGCCATGACAGGCTATGAAAGATTGGATATTACCCATATATCAGAAAACTTCACTCACGAGTCTGTTTTAAGAAAAGCGTTTTTGGAAAAAGCAGGAACATTCATGATTCTGCCGGATAATTCCGGATTACTGCCCCATGAAGAGCCCGATGAAGATAAAACTGTTTTGACCTGTCTCACTGCAAAGTCAATTTCTGAATCTTGCAATGTTGTTGCGCATGTTCTAGATGTAGAAAATGTATCCCACCTTCAACGCGCCAATGCAAATGAGATTGTTATTCCGGATGAACATGTGCCGCATCTGTTGGCAAAACACGTTACAGATCCGGGCGTACCGCAATTTTTTGATGATCTTATTTTGAAGGAAGAAGATGATAAAGGTCTTCAGGAGGTAAAAATCCCCAGGACATTAAATGGGCAAACCCATAATAAGATATCTGCTTTTTATAAATTTAAATATGGCTGGTTACTGGTTGGATATGCGATCCGTAAGGCAGGGTTTAGCCTGGATGAACAAATGGGAGAAAGTGGCAGCCCGCTTATTCGGAATATGATTAAAGAACAGCTGGATGGTGCGGGAATAAACCTGACCAGCGATGAGCATGTTGTTGTTGAAATTAATCCTCCGGATGATTACAAGATTGATGAAAAACATAGCGCACTGGTATTGAGGTAGAGTATGAATCCATCAGCAGAACAAATCCAAAAGATCAATCATTTCAGCAAGGTACATATAGATATGTGTGCAAAGATCGCCAGTGTGGTAGAAATACAGGAGTGCGGTCCCAAAGAACAGCTACTCACTGAAGGGGATACAGGCGATACCATGGTACTTGTTTTTCAAGGCCAGGTAGAAGTATCTAAAAATATGATGGTAAAAACTGCCAGTGGTATTGCAACGTCAAGGAAACCTATCATTCGTTTAGAAACAACTGATCCTCCCCCGGCATCACAACCAGAAACAGAATCTACCGTGTTCGTAGTAGAAGCGCCAGCATTTGGAATTGGAGAATTCTCGCTAGTTTTGGATAATGCAATACGTACAGCCCATGTTCATTCCACTACGCCAGTACAATATGGAATTTTAAGCCTAGATGATTTTACAAATATTGTAAAGGAAAATCCGGAAATTGGTGGTTCAGTCTATTTCGAAGTTGCAAAATCAGCCGTAAATAATCTAGCAACTGCCAGTGGCGATATTTCAAACCTTACACAGGCTTTCTTTTTTGCACTTACACGATAATTGATTATTCCTGGATCTTAAGTTTTTCCCCGGATTTAGGTTTTTCAACTATAATATCTAATTCCCAAATAGTTATGGCATGCTGGATCAATATCACTTCATTTTCATGGATAAAATCATCAGCATTGGCGATGACAATATATGAAAGGATCAGCTCCATTAACTGATCTGTATCAAATCCTTCTGTATCTTTGATATTGATGAGTGAATCGTCAAACTGTTTCTGTCTTGATTCTTCGCTCCTTAATTCAATAAACTTCTCTGTTGCCATCCCAAAATCAGTGTTAAAACTTTCATTGGTCACATTAGGTACAAACTTTCCATAACTAACAAAAATAGCACTTTTTTCAGATTCATCTATCTCCTGGTCAGCGAAAAATGAAATACAGAGCAGGGTGTAAAGAATATCATGATAGATCGTCCACTCAGTTGGTTTTTCTTCTTCAGTTTTCTCTCTGGCTGAGATTTTACGCTGCAGTTCTTCCATACGTTCCTTATCAGCATCATTCAGGTAGCCATCCTGCCGTTTCCGTTTTTGCATGAGTTTGTCCACTTCAAGAGAAAGGAATTTCACATCACGTTCAAGAGCTTCCAGCCGTTTATCCATCAGGCTGAATAACAGTTCCTTAAAGGGCTCTAGCTGATCTTTTTCAGGTGCAAAATAAATATTCAGGTTTCCTCTGTCCGTATCTTCCCAGAATGTTGGCCCGAATATGGAGAGTAAAAAACATTGGGTGTTCGCATTGGCCTTAAATGTTTTCTCATCAAAATAAGCAAGATCATCCAGATAATCTTCGGCTATGGCTGCGGCAAA
>PBCV01000047.1 GCA_002717915.1 Fidelibacterota bacterium
TGGATCATATCTATTTCCCAAATCCAGGGCATCTTTGGTTTCTGAGCACTATTTTTATCTATGTTCTGGTTCTGTGCCCCGTTTTCTTTTATCTAAAGAGAAACCCCGATAACGTTCTGCTCGGGCTATTCGAACGGGTATTAAAGTTCCCGCCAGCACTATACCTGATTACCCTTCCATTTATTTTTGAAGCAGAGTTGGTTGCGCCCGAACAAGGATTTTCGATCTATGCCAATACGCCCCATGGCTTCTGGGTGGGCCTGCTAACCTTTTTTACAGGATTCTTTTTTATTTCAATTGGAGATGCCTTTTGGCAGGCCGTTGGAAAAATTAAGGGTCTTGCATTAGCTATTGCCATTCCACTCTTTCTGGTTCGGATGATCTTTTTTCAGCTTGGGGGTCCGTTTTATTTAATCGTGATCGAATCCTGGAGTTGGCTCTTTGCGGTATTCGGGTTTGGAGCGACCTATCTCAACCATCCCAGTAAAAAGTTGACTTATATGAGTAAAGCTGTTTACCCTGTTTATATCCTGCACATGATTTTTCTGTATCTGGCATCGGACCTGGTTTTAACACGTCCGGTCCATGTAGACCAAGCCCATACCATTATGGCCATTGAGCCAGACAGTCCAGCTGCCGAAGCGGGGCTTTTACCCGGCGATCAGTTAATTACAAAATTTGAAGATTGGAAACCGGACGTTCCCCTTGAAATCAATGTAAACAGGAAAGAAGATTCCATGAAAATATCCGTTACACCAGATGAGAAGGGAAAGATCGGTGCTGAATTTATTCGAATACCTTTTTTTATTCCGAAATATGCAGAATCAGACATCACAACCTTCTTTGCGTTCCTTCAATTTATTTTGATCAATGTAATGACTTTCGGAGGTTGTTTTACAGTCTACGAGGTTATCAGGCGGATCAAATGGTTTCGGCCGTTCTTTGGGATGAAACCGGTGACGGTCAGCGAATAATCTGTCCTTCTTTATCCAGTTGAGGGTAAGGCTCGGACTTACGTTTTAAAACAGCTGCCACTTCCGGGTAGGCAAATTCAAAAAGCAGTGTTTTATAAAGTGTATCATCCAGTCTTCTTTCTTTATAGAGCCCTGCATGCTGTCTCTGCCGCTGGACTTCAAACAGAATGACTGCATTGGCTACAGAGACATTTAAACTTCCCACCATGCCGTCCATAGGAATCCTGATTTCTTTATCGGCCAGTTGTATTGAATCATTTGAAATACCATCCAGTTCAGCTCCCAGGACAATAGCAGATGACAGGGTATAGTCCACATCACGAAAATCTACGGAATTGATGCTGTTGTTGGCGGTGTAGATTTTATAACCCTGCTTTTTCAGGGTGTCAAATACGCTGGGAATGGTATCATGAATATGAAGGTTGACCCAGTGATTGGAGCCGCTGGCTGCTTTCAGGTTTACACCCACTTTTTGTTCATTTCTGGATACACCGTGAATGTCCCCGATTCCTATAGCATCACAGGAACGTATGATGGCTGCAAGGTTGTGGGGTTTATGAACATGGTCCATGACAACGGTGAGGTCGGGCTGGCGCCTGCTAAGAACATCCTTGATCTTTTGGAATCGTTCTGGTGTCATATAATCCGTTAAATTCTGTTTGTGAAAATTTCATCTGAATCTATAAAGAAAAAGGTAGAAGAACTTGGCTTTCAAAAAGTGGGGATTGCTAAGGCCGAACCAATCCCAAAAGAGAAAGCAGATCTGGAATCCTGGCTGATTAAGGGTAACCATTCTACCATGGAGTGGATGTCAGAAAGAAAGAATGAACGGGGGGATATTCATACGTATTTCCCGGAAGCCAAGTCTGTTATTTCCGTTGGAATGAACTATTATGTAGGGAAAGGGCAGGATGACCTTAAATCTGATTTCAAATTTTCAAATTACGCCTGGGGAGATGACTACCATGATGGTTTAAAAAACCGTCTTTTCCAGCTCTTGGGCTGGATTAGGGGATCCGTTCCAACTGTAAAAGGTGTTGCCTGTGTGGATACATCTCCGGTTATGGACAAAGTCTGGGCCCAGCGCGCCGGTCTGGGCTGGCTTGGAAAACATACAAACCTGATCACCCAAGACCGGGGGAGCTGGCTGTTTTTGGGTGAATTAATATTGGATATAGATTTAGAATATGATTCCCCGTTTATGGAGGACCTCTGCGGAAGCTGTACGGCCTGCATTGATGCCTGTCCGACCCAGGCCCTGGACCAATACAGGATTGATGCCAGAAAATGTATCTCATACCTGACCATTGAGCACCGGGGTAATTTCCCAGAATCTCAGGATGAGCTACACGGCTGGATCTACGGCTGTGATATCTGCCAGGACGTCTGCCCCTGGAATGAGAAATTTTCACATACTTCAGACCAGAAAGAATTTCAACCCAGGCCAGAGATCCTTACCTGGTCTAATGAAGACTGGCAAAACCTGGACGAGGCGGATTTCCGTAGATTATTTAAAGGTTCAGCAGTGAAACGGACCAAATATACCGGGTTGAAACGAAATATTAATCAAAACTAAAAGGAGAGACCTATGGCAAAAGTTGGAGTTGTATTAGCAGGCTGCGGCGCTCAGGATGGAGCTGAAATCCATGAATCGGTCATTACACTGCTTGCTTTAGACCGAGCCGGGGCTGAAGTGCAGATTATGGCGCCGGATATGGATCAGTTTCACGTGATCAATCATTTTAATGGAGACACCATGGAACCGGCCAGGAATATTCTTGTGGAAGCGTCCCGGATTGCCCGGGGCAATATTGTTCCAGCAGCCACGGTGAGCGGGGACCAGTTCGACGCCTTGATTTTCCCGGGAGGAACCGGGATGGCAAAGAATATTTTTGACTATGCCATGACAGGGCCGGAATGCACCATCATCAGCGATATAGAACGGCTGGTCCGGGAGATCATTGAAGCGGGCAAACCCCTAGGTGCTATCTGTATCGCACCGGTTATGGTTGCCAAAGTGCTCCAGAATATGGGCAGAGAGGGGAAAGTTACGGGCGGTTGTGATAAACAAATTACTGCGGATATACAATCCATGGGGATTGAAACGGAGCAGGCAGGTGCAGGAGACATTGTGGTGGATGAAGAGAATAAGATCGTATCCACGCCCGCATACGTGGAAGCCAAATCCATCAAGGAAGCGGCGGAAGGCATTGAAAAACTGGTTGCCAGGGTTTTACAGTTGATTGGATGATCTAAAAATTATAATTAAAGCGGACGGTTGATTCTACAGGGTTTTTATCATCCAGGGCTCTGGCAACATTAAATCCAATCCCTAATCCATCTTTTTTACTGGTCCCAAAACCAAAGCCTGCTCCCTGGAGCATTTCAGCGGGTTGAGTGGATGGAGAGTACGCTTTTCCCCCATCATAAAAAATTTTGAATAAAAAGCCTTTTTGGGTGAACTCTTCCGTAAAGACCAATTCCAAGTTGACCTGTTCCATAGTTGAACCGGACTGTATTTTATACCTATGTCCACTCACCGACCCTAATCCGCCTACACCAAACATCCGGTATGCAGGTACCGCTTCCGAGCTCCTCCCGAGTATACCCCTGCCTCTAAAAATGATCCCTTCAGACATTTCCCAACCGCCAAGGATCATGCTGAACAGCCTGAAATTTGGATCCGACAAACCATTCGATTTCAAGAGCCACTCAACTTCAGTTAAGACAGCAAACCCCGTGGAGACGGGGCTATATCCGGTCGTTCGGAAGGCAGCAGCACTGATTATAGATTCCATATCTCTATTTTCTGTAATCAGGTTGGAGCGTAAGGGTCTGTTGCTGTTTGTTAAGGACCACATTTCATTGGTTACTTGAATAGGGCTCCTATCAGCTTTGACATATCTTGTTTTTAGTTTTAATCGTTTAAAATTCAGGCTGAACCCGGCTTCCAACCCTGTTTCATCCCAACGATCGTAGAAATCCTGTCTGCCCAGCAGCCCTGCCCAGGTATTTTCAGACTCTGGTAGGCGCCATTCATCATCTGTCAGGGAGGTCTTAAATCCGCTGGTAAAAAGAGTAACATGCTGTTTGTTAAACAGTACAGCCTCCACGGTTGTTCGACCTATAAACTCTTTGGATCCGAAACGATACCCAAATGAAAAACTCAGCCTGATCCTCGATTGATTGCCTCGGTCCCAATTCCAGTAAAGGGGTGCAAACCGAAGCCCCTCATTTCGATTGTAAGCAATAATACCGGGTTCCGTGTGGTACCATACATCTTTTCTCTGAAAAAAATCAGATTTTTCCTGGTCGTCCTTAATAGATCGTGTGGAATCGGAAGATGTTTCCCTGTAGATGAGTCCCTGGTCCATACCCGCTTCTATGATCTTTCCTGTAATCTGAGCACTTGGATCCCTGTGGACTTCTCCGCCAATTGAAATAATGGTTCCGTTTATTATGGCGGAAGGGAAAATATGTATATCACCGCCAACTACAGTGATCTGACCTTCTACAGTACCGTAGACATTAAGGCTGCCTCCAAGAATCCGGATCGTGTTTACCGACACCTGGGAAGAATCGATAGTAACGTCTGAATAGAGACGGATTTCGTTCGATGTTAAAGCAGTTGAATCCCCTGATGAAAGTTCACGTCCGAAAAGAAGTCCCTGTGTAAAGATTAAAACAGCAATACCGAATTTCATGGATCAGTTCTGTTTAATCGTAATGGACCCGTAATGGGCTGTCAGGAGCAGGGGGATGGTTCCTCCTTTAACGGTTCCGGTTCCTTTAACCGTGGAGCCCTTTGATGTGATCTTTAAGGGAATTTCAGAATTCAGTTCTTTGGTTGAACCTGTACCATAAATGGTGCTTTCTATACTGACCGGAAGTCCTTTTGGAATGTGAACAATCAGGTCTCCAGCATCCGTTTCCATATTAAAACTGTAATCCTTTATGGATGAATCGTATGTTAAATCCAGGGAAATATTTCCAGCCGATGTGAACGCATCAACGCTTCCGATAACCTCCTCTAAAGAAATGTTACCTGCTGATGTGTTGCATTTCAACGATCCTTTACATAACACCGCATCGATATTCCCTCCGGATGTACTCAGATCTATATTCCCTTCAATATTATTCAGGTTTATGCCACCACCGGAAGTTTTTAGGGTGACCTTTGCTGAAATAACTTCAGCCTGGATATTTCCTCCTGAGGTTCGACAGGATATTTCATCCCCTGTAATATGGTCTAACTCAATGGATCCTCCGCTGGTCTGGGCATCAATGCTGCCGTTTAAATCGCTGAAGCGAATGCTGCCTCCCTCGGTGGATGCATTAAATTGTCCCTGAGAATCCGAGATGCTGATATTTCCTCCGGATGAGTGAATCCGGATGAATCCTTCTGTTTCTGTTACAGTCATATTCCCACCGGATGTTTGCGATTCAATACGCCCCGCGAAGCTGGTGATAACCACATCCCCGCCCAGGGTGTTTAAAATATATTCTCCCTGCAGGTCTCTCAGGTCTATATCACCGCCCAATATTTCAAGGTTTATATTCACATTCCTGGGCAGGTTAAACTCAAGGGTATTTTCTATGGTTCGATCGTATTGCATCTTTTTTTCTGAACGGACACGGATCAGATATTCATCTTCCAGGTGAAAGACAGAGATTTTAGAATCGTTGATCACTCGTTTCGCTTTTTTTTCTGATAATCCATGGATGGTTTTTAAAATGATCAGTTGGGCACCGGATCCGTTATGTCCTCTTAGCGTGATATTACCATACACGTCTGCAATAGAGATCGTGTAGGATCCATCATCTGGCAGTTCATCAAAACGGTATGTTTCCCTGTTGCGGAACGAATGATTACTGTCTTTTTCAAATTCGGCATGGGTCAACTGCCCGTAAAGGAACACCGTTAAATTGAAAAATAACAGTACGTATATTTTATTTATCCGAGTCAACAGTATAGTTTTTAGTACCTGTAAAATTCAATTTACACCTAAATGAAAAACAAAAAAAGTTCCCGGATAGAGAGCTTATTTATGGGCGTGTGCCTGGCTTTACAGCCCAGTATCTGCTACGGTCTTTTTGACAGCATCTAAAGTGTTATTCAATTCGGTTTTTTCATCCTCAGTCAGGGAGAATTCCAGAACTTTTTCAACGCCTCCGGCACCGATCACGGTTGGAACACCGATGAAATAACCATCAATGCCAAACTCTCCTTCACAGAGAGAAGCACAGGGTATGACCCGCTTTTTATCCCGGATGTACGACTCTGCCATTTCGATGGCAGATTGGGCTGGTGCGTAAAAAGCAGAACCGTTGCCAAATAATTTTACAATCTCTCCGCCTGCCACACGGGTTCTGTCTTCAATTTCCTTGAGCCGTTGAGCAGAAATAAGGTCTGTGACTGGTACACCGCCAATGGTTGCCAAGCGGGAAATGGGAACCATAGTATCGCCGTGGCCCCCCAGGACCATGCAGGTTACATCCTGGACGGAGAAACCGGTTTCCATAGCAATAAAGGTTCGGAAACGGGCACTGTCCAGTGCTCCTGCCATGCCCACCACTTGGTTTTTTAGAAAGCCTGAAACCTTATAAAAGGCGTAGACCATGGCATCCAGGGGGTTTGAAATCACAATCACAAATGCATTGGGAGCCTGCTCTTTAATATTAGTGGCTACATCTTTCATAATTCCCAGGTTTATGCCCAGGAGATCTTCCCGGTCCATACCCGGTTTTCTTGGGATGCCTGCGGTAATGATAAATACATCGGTATTTTTTGCATCCTTCCAGTCAGATGATCCTGTTATGGTTGAGTCGTAACCATCATGGGGACGGAGCTGCATCAGATCCAGGGCTTTCCCTTTGACCATACCTTCTGCTTTAGGGATGTCAAAAATGACCACGTCGCCTAATTCTTTCTGTGCCGCCAGCAGGGCCAGGTTCCCGCCGATTTGTCCGCCGCCAATCAATGTAATTTTTTTTCGAGCCATAGTTTCCCCTTTTTTCTGAAACAAAAAACCCCCCGGTAAAGGGGGGTTAGAAATTAATTTTCAGTAACAACGGTTACAATTTTTCGGTCTCGGCCTTTTCGACCAAACCGAACAACCCCGTTTTCCGTAGCGAATAAAGAATCATCGTTTGCCCGGCGCACATTTATACCAGGGTGAATTTTTGTTCCCCGCTGTTTTAAAATAATCGTTCCAGCCAGAATGGATTGTCCATCGGCCACTTTCAGCCCAAGGTAGCTGGGGTTTGAATCTCGACCGTTTCTGGAACTGCCTTGTCCTTTCTTATGTGCCATACCCTATTCCTTATCCTGTGCCGTTTCTTTAACCTTTGGTTTTGCTTTTTTTGGTGCAGCTTTAGACTTTTTGACAGCAGATGCTTTAATTTTTTGTATCTCTATTTCTGTGTACCATTGGCGGTGCCCATTTTTCCTCTGATACCCTTTCCGTCTTTTCTTCTTATAGATAAGAATTTTTCGTTCCCGGCCATGGTCCACAACAGTTGCGGTCACAGATGCACCGGATACAGTGGGTGTACCGATCTGAGTATTTGTTCCGTCATGGAAAAGCAGAACATTATCGAAGGTTAATGTTGCCCCCGTATCTCCAGTTTGCTTTGGAATGCGAACACGGGCTCCTTCTGAAGCCTTGAACTGTTTTCCTGATATATTTACAATTGCGTACATAATGGTTCTCTAAAAAGCCGGCGAATTTACTAGCCGGTATTATCCTTTTCAAGATTCATTTCATCGGTAACGTCTTCCCCATCTTTTGTTCGTAAAAAGCGGAATTCATCCTGGGGGAGCTCCACATTTTCTTCAATCTTCAGATGGACAAAATTTTGCCACATGAGACCTCGCAGGACGTGTTTTTTCTCACCGCTTAAATAGTCTGCATTTTGGGGATGGAGCTGAAGGCGGAGCCTGAGGGAGCGATGTTTGCTTTTATACCTGCGCAACCAGTGATCGATCCGTGTAATAAGGGTCTCCTGTGAGATAATGCGGCCTGAACCGTGGCAGGATGGGCATTCTTCACTCATGGAATCCAGCAGGCTAACTCGTATTCGCTGGCGGGTCATTTCCAGAAGGCCAAACTCTGTTATGGGCGCCACAGCTACCTTTGCCCGATCTTTTCTGAGCTCTTTCCTTAATTCGTGATATATCTTTTTACGGTTTTCATCCTGTTTCATATCAATAAAATCAATGACGATTAAACCGGACAAGTCCCTAAGCCGGAGCTGCCGTGCTACTTCCCGTGCTGCTTCCAGATTTATCTTAAGTGAATTTTCTTCATGAAGTTTTTTTCCTACAAATCGTCCGCTGTTTACATCCACTACCACCATAGCTTCTGTTTTTTCAATGATCAAATAGGCTCCACTTTTGAGCCAAACCTTGGGGCGCATAACTTTCTCGATTTCAGATTCAATACCAAAACTCTCGAACAGGGGAGATTTCAGTTTATAGAGTTCAAGACGGTCTAAGAGACTGGGAGAGATGTCTTCCAAGTATCGTTGTGTTTTCTTATAAATACGTTTGGAATCAATAATGATTTTTTCAACATCCGGTGTTAATAGATCCCGAACCACGCTGGATGCTGTTTCCAGGTCTTCATAAACCAGCACAGGTGCTTCTTCCCGGTCTGCCTTATTCTCTATTTTATTCCAGTTGTTGATCAATTGGTTAAAATCATTTTCAATATGTTCTTCTGATTTTCCTTCTGCAACGGTACGTATAATGACGCCAATATTGCCTTCCCGGAGCCGCTGTGCTATCTTCTTTAGCCTGCGCCGTTCATATTTATCCCATATTTTTTTAGAAATGCCAATGTAATTGGCATTGGGAACCAGAACCAGGAGCCTGCCAGGTAAAGCAACTTCCGTAGTGACCCGGGGTCCTTTACCGGCAAAGGGTTCTTTGATAACCTGGACATAAATTTCCTGATCCTTCTTCAGGTCAACTTCTATATTATCATATTTATTGTTTCTATTATTTCTGTTTTTCTTGTTTCCATTTTCTTCGATAATGAATTCATCGGAACCGATCTCAGAAAAAGGGAGAAATGCGTTCAGTTCGTACCCTACATCTACAAAGGCGGCCTGCATACCCGGCAGTACATTTTCAACCTTCCCTTTGTAGACGTTTCCCACCATTCGGTGGTTATCCTGCTTTTCAATGTACACTTCAACCAGCTGTCCATCTTCCTGGATGGCTATGCGGGTTTCCCCCATACTTTCATTGATAAATATTTCTTTATGCATATCTTACCTAATAATTTACACGATGCCCGGCTGCGTGTAGCATACAACGCCCGATGGTTATCGAGGAAATGGCCTACAGAACAGCCTATTCTTTTTTCTAAAAGGGATATAAAGAAGGAAGGAAAATTTTGGCCCTAAAGCGGGTGATAAAAACTGTGTCAGTTCCGTCAGAAAAAATGATTAAAACTTTGTCATCCTTCTAATCCCAACGCCTGAAAATTACGGGATTTCTTTCATTCTATCAACGGATATAAACCCATAACTTTGCTGTAGATTATCCTGCATTACTCTTCAGTAAATGAAAATTCGCCCCCTCACACGCCTTATATTTTTTAGTTGGTTTACCATTGTGATAGGTTTTTCCAGATCTGAAAATATTGCCTTATGCACTGAGACCCATGGGGTGGTCCAGCGCAAAGGGAACGTTCGTAATGGTATAGTTCGAAAAGGTGACCCCATCTACCACGGCGATAAACTTATCACAGGAGAAGATGGATTTGTATCCTTTATGAATATATACGAAAAAACCATTGTGAAAGTCTATGAGAATTCTTTTGTGAAAGTTCTTAGCAACAGGAAAAGTAGGTTTTCCCGTTCCGAATTAGCACTCTTTGGGGGCAAGGTTATTGTGGAAATGGATGAGCAAAATGACCGGGAGTTTGTTTTAAGATCGCCTTCCGCAATCGCAACTGCATCTGGCACTCATTTTTTGACAGAATACAGGGATGAACTGCTCTATAATAATCTGTCCTATTGTATTTTTACAGTTCTTACTGGAAAAATGGAAGTGGAAAATATAAAGTCAGGGCATTCCATATTCATGGATCAGGGAGAAACAGTTATTTCAACCCGGGAAGGGAAATTTCTGCTGTTGGATACATTCAGAGATAATTCAGGCATCGCAAATACATTAATGGAAGCTAATTAGACAGATATGGAACAAGCTGGGCAGATCATTGCCATAGGCGGCGGTGGATTCGGGCGGAATCCCAAGCATAATAAAATAGAGAAATATATCTTAGGCCAGACGGGAAAGGATAAACCCAACGTGGTATTCCTTCCCACAGCCAGTGCTGAAGATGAGTCCTACATTGTTAATTTTTATTCCTGCTTTTCAAAGCTCGATTGTTCTCCCAGCCATATAACCTTCTTCCAGAGAACACCCAGATTGGACAGTATTATTAATCAGGCCGATGTGATCTATGTTGGTGGAGGCAATACAAAAAGTATGCTTGCTGTCTGGCGGGAGTGGAAATTGGACAAGCTCCTGCTCAAGGCTTACAATAAAGGAAAAATCTTATCAGGTGTAAGTGCCGGGGCCATTTGTTGGTTCCAGCAGGGGATTACCGATTCCTGGGTCAGCAACTTAAATGTTCTAGACTGTCTGGGTTTTCTTAAGGGAATGGCCTGCCCCCACTACCAGGAAGAAGCAGATCGGCGTCCAAGTGTTCATGAAATATTAAAGAATGGTAAAGCTACGACTGGTTATGCAATAGATGGTGGCGCGGCTGTCCATTTTAAGAATGGAAACTATTTTAAATCACTCCAGTTTTACCCAGATTCCTTTGTATATCACGTCTCCATGATGAATGGTAATATAATCGAAAAAAGAATGGAAACTAACCAGCTGTGACTCAGATAGTTCAATGATGAATTATTAATATTATGAAAAAATATATTATCAATATAAATGGCGAGAGAAAGGGCATCACCATAGATGGAGAAACACCACTTCTCTGGGTAATCCGTGATGAATTAAAATTGACCGGTACCAAATTTGGGTGTGGAAGGGGTCTATGCGGTGCATGCACTATCCACATCGATGGTGAAGAGACCCGATCCTGTATAACACCCATAGAAAACGCAGATGGTTTGAAGATCACCACCATAGAAGGTTTATCTGAAAACTCCAGCCATCCACTGCAGAAGGCCTGGATAGCTGAAGATGTCCCCCAATGTGGGTACTGCCAATCAGGACAAATCATGACTGCTGCTGCATTATTATCCAGGAACCCAGATCCAGACGAGGATGATGTGAATTCAGCCATGAGGATGAATATCTGCAGGTGCGGTACGTATAATCGGATTCGCAAAGGGATCATGGTCGCAGCAAAAGAGATGAAAAATGGCTGAAAAAGTATTCATCAATCGTCGGGATTTCATAAAAACCATATCTACAGCCGGTGCTGGGCTTACCCTTGGGTTTTATTTACCATTTAAGGATAGGCTACGGGCAGAAGTCTCTAGATCCACAGTGGACTTTGTACCAAATATTTGGGTAAGCGTGAATCCAAACAGCCAGGTTACACTAACCGTCAGTGAGTCAGAAATGGGACAGGGTGTCTGGACGTCGCTCCCTATGATTATTGCTGAAGAAATGGAATTGGATTGGACAAAAGTCAAAGTGGTTCAAGCGCCAGTTGATGAAAACTACTTTGGAAGGTTTGATATGGGTACAGGAGGAAGTTCATCCATACGGACATCCTGGGATAAAATGAGAAAAGCAGGTGCGGTAGCTAAAGATATGCTGCATGAAGCTGCAACAATTGAATGGTCAGTATCCAAAGCAGATTGCTTTGCAGAAAATGGATTTATTGTTCACCGTTTAACAGGGGAAAAGATCAGTTATGGTGATCTGGCACATAAAGCGTCTATGCTGGATGTACCGAAAAGTGTCCAACTTAAAAACCCTGACACGTTTCGTATTATTGGAACAGATATATTAAGAACAGATGCTCCACTGAAAGTAAATGGGACTGCGCAGTACGCAATGGATGTGAATCTTCCGGATATGATGTATGCATCTGTCGAACGCTGTCCTTATTTTGGCGGCAAATTAAAAACAGTAGATGATAGAGATTCAAAGAAGGTAAAGGGCGTGTTGGATATTATTGAAATTGAAAACGGTTTCGCTGTTGTTGGAACATCTACCTGGGCAGCGCTACAGGGAAGAAAAAAATTAAAAATTACGTGGGACAAGGGGTCAAACAAATATCCAGATAGTAAATCCATATCTGAATTCTTCAAAAAACGAAGCAGGAAACGAGGTGCAAAGGGTAGAAATGAAGGAAATGTTAAAAAAGTCCTAAAAGATGCGGATCGAGTTATAGAGGCAGCATACGAAGTTCCTTTCCAGGCTCATGCGACCATGGAGCCTATGAACTGTGTTGTAGATTATCAATCAGATCAGTGTCAGGTTTGGGCACCGACACAGTCGCCAAAAGACGCTAAAAAGAGGGTCAGAGAAATGACAGGGTTGTCAGATGAAAAAGTCATAATCCATGTGCCTTTTCTGGGTGGTGGATTTGGCAGACGTGCCTTTAATGATTTTATCGAGGAAGGTGTAGAAGTATCAATGAAACTGAAGAAACCTGTCAAATTGATCTGGACGAGAGAAGACGACATGCAGCATGATTACTACCGGCCTGCCAGTCGCCATGTATTGAAGGCAGGCCTAATGGACAATGGAGAAACGATCGCCTGGTTTCACAGTGTTGTGGCCCCATCCATATTCTTTGGTCAAATGTTTAAATACCCGGTTCCATTTAAGGATAAGCTGGATGTAGTCGCATTGGCTGGAGCAAAGGAGGTTGCTTATGGGATCCCTAATATCCGTGTGGAATACACGTCGGCGAATACAGATATCCCGGTTGGCTGGTGGCGTTCAGTTTATGATTCTCAAAATGCCTATGCTAATGAATGTTTCATTGATGAATTAGCTAACAGCCTGAAGATTGACCCGGTAGACTACCGCCTTAGACTGCTGAAACAATCACCTCGTCATACGGCAGTATTAAAACAAGCCGCTCAGGAATCAGACTGGGGCAAGCCTCTTAAAAATAATCATCATCAGGGCGTATCATGCCACGCATCCTTTGGCACCTATGTTGCTCAGATCGCTGAAGTTTCCGTGAATAATGAGGGCAATGTTCATGTTCACCGGGTTGTATGCGCAGTGGACTGTGGACAGGCAGTGAGTCCCATAACCATAAAAGCCCAGATGGAAGGATCTATCGTGTATGGCCTTTCGGCAACATTAAATGGGGAAATCACAATAGAAAATGGTGCAGTGAAACAGAGTAATTTCCATGACTTTCAAGTTCTTAGGATGGATCAGATGCCAACCATTGACGTGCACATCATAAAAAGTTCAGAACCACCGAGTGGTATTGGCGAGCCAGGCTTGCCTCCAATAGCTCCCGCAGTTGCGAATGCGGTTTTTTCTGCAACGGGAAAGCGAATTCGTAAGCTGCCCATTAAAGCTGAAGATTTCCTGGCTTAAACGCTGTTTAGTTTGTAATTAATAAATTCAATAGCCTATAAGAATCATTAAAATTATAAAATAGTTAAACCATCAACTATAATAGTTGTAGGTTCAACTAATGGCAGATAAAGAATCATTACAATTTCATATGAATCTGGGGATGCTGATCAATTCGGCGCATCGGGCCATGACAAAAAGGTTTGTTCAAAATGCCCATGAATCGGGCCTGGATATATCCCTGGATCAATGGATGGTTTTAGGACCTATTTGGCAACGTGGAGATGCCTCACAGAAAGAGTTGGGCGACATGTGTCTCAAGGATAAAACCAGTGTCACAAGAATCATTGATACTCTCGAGAAAAAAAATCTGGTGGTTCGTGTCCCAGACCAACTTGACCATAGAGTAAATCGTGTGATCTTAACAAATGCCGGTAAACAGTTATTCTATGATGTACTGCCGGTGATGGAAAAAACAAGGGAAGAAGTGAAAAAAAATATTCCTGATGAAGATATTGAAATATTCAAAAACGTTCTTTCCAGTATAATTATAAATCTAGAAAATGAAAAAGGTTGAACTTGAAACTATAATATCGTCTCGTCTTTACATCTATCTTTTAACAATATTTTTTATAGGATGCGCTGGAAAGCACGACGTGCGAATTGAAGATCTAGATGTTCCTGTTCCGGATATGTGGGGTGTTTTGATCCCGCAAAGTGAACAAATTACTGGAGATTGGTGGTCTTATTTTAATGATCTGAAGTTCAATACGTACTTAAATAATTTGAGGAATGAAAGTCCGGATATCAAAACACTGTACCAAAACCAGAGAATGGCCTATCATAGCGCCAGGATTAACGGCGCATCCATTTACCCGGCGGTAAATATGAGTGCAAAAGCGGATACAAGCATACAGAACCTGGCCGGGTTTGGGTTTGCAGACTCATTTTTGAATGCAGGAAACGGACAGGATTCTACTGGCAACGGCCAGACATCTGCAGATGAAGTTATTACATTTGGAAATAAAAATTATGGTCTTGGTCTGAACCTGCAGTGGGAGATTGATATTTGGGGACGATTGCTTAATGGTCGTAAAGCTGCCTATAAGGATTTCGAGGCAGCACAATATGATCTTTCCTACCTGGGTTTTTCCATTTTAGTCCATGGGGCTCAATTGTACTTCCAGGGAAGGGAGTCGGCTGCACAGCTAGCCTTGGCCCAAGAATCCTATAACAGCCTGGTAGAGATTAGGGATCTTGTCAAAGAGCGATACGAAAAGGGCTTACGTTCCAGTCTGGATTACCGGCTTGCAGAAACGTCAGTAGCCACATCTATTGTAACTATTGAAAATAGGAAAAACCAGCTTAAGACGATCAATCGTCAGTTAGAAATCCTGATAGGGCAGTATCCCTCGGGAACTCTTGTTGAACAAAAAGTAATGCCTGACAATCTGCCCCCGGTCCCCGCGGGTATTCCCGCAGCAGTCCTTGGCAGGCGGCCGGATATACGCAGTCTTATTCTCAAAGTGGAGTCTGCTAGCCATCGTGCTGCACAGGCCAAACGAAATTTATTGCCCGGAATTACCTTAAATGGATCAGCAGGTACGTCCACCCGGCAGTTGGAAGAAATACTCAACAGGGACCATGGTATCTGGACCCTGGGTTTAAATATCACGGCACCGGTTTTCAATGGAAATAGGTTAAGAGCTGCTGTAAAAGTCCAGGAAGCATCTTTTGAAAGGTCTAAACAAGAATTGATCAGGGGAATTCTGGGAGCCTTCTCTGAGATAGAGCAGTTGCTTCAATCCAATGAGTCCCTAAATATTCAGCTAGATGCTTTGGAAACGGCTGTGCAGCAATCTGAAGATGCCTACACACTCTCAAAAGAGAGGTACGATAAAGGTGTTACGACTCTGGAATCGGTGCTAAACAGCCAGAGGCAATATAACACTATCCGTTCACAGCACCTTACCCTCCGGAGACAAGCCATAGATAATCGGCTCTCGCTCATTCTTGTCTTAGGAGGCGATATGAATTCTTATCATACTCAAATCTTAAACTAAATCTGGTATAATACATGAAAAATTATTTTGGACTCTTATTTTTAGTGATCAGCGTTGTATTGGCTTTTTTAATGATAAAAAATAAATCCGTGGCAGTATCAGAAAATGTGGAAATAGACATTCCTTATGTAAAAACAATGATGCTGTTACCACAAACTGTAAATGCTTCCATTGCTTCCCAGGGGGTTATATCACCAGAATCAGCGCTAACACTTTTGTCTGAGTTAAACTCCAAGGTAGATTGGATTTCGCCCAGCATGGAAACCGGCTCCAGTTTTAGTAAGGGCGATACACTCTTAATCTTGGATAAACGGGACTACGAACTAGCTCTCATTACGGCTGAGTCCAACGTTTTAAATGCAGAAGTAAATCTTGAACGTGAAAAAGCAGAATCGGACCTGGCTTCAAAGGAGTGGAAGCGGGTTGGCACAGGAGCGGGGAGCGATCTTGCCTTAAGAAAACCCCAGCTTGCCCAGGCCAAGGCTACACTTGCAGCCGCACAGGCAACATTAGAACGGGCGCAGCGAAACCTTAAACGGACAGTCTTTATAGCTCCCTTTGATGGCCGGGTAAGAACCAAAAATGTTGACCCAGGAGCCACCATATTTCCAGGGACTGCACTGGGCAATATTTATGCTACAGAATCATTCGAAGTCCGTTTACCCATTGCGGACCAGGATGTGCCTTTTACGGGCCTTGATTTTAACGGTAGGCAAATTCCTGAGGATAAACAGCTTGATGTCAAATTCTCACTGGGCAATAGTAATCTTAAGGGAAAAGTCGTCCGGGCTGAAGCGGAAGTGGATCCTTTGACCCGTATGCTCTCCATCGTAGCACGGATCGATAATACACCTTCTATATCAAGCTCGAATCCAATTGCAGTAGGGCAGTTTGTACAGGCGACTATTTATGGCATTGAAATTCCAGAGATTGTTGTCCTGCCACGCACTGCGGTTCGGGATGAAGGAGTTTGGGTAGTGGATACATCCATGATCCTATATAATCGACCTGTAGACGTGCTCAGGTATGAAAATGAATTTGCACTTATCGGCGAAGGTATAGAGCCTGGAGATCGCTTACTCACATCCCGCCTATCCTCATTGGTAAACGGTTTAAAAGTAACATTTGAGCTGAACTAAATCTTATGGAACGGTTAATTCGCTGGTTTGTGAATAATGGGGTTGTAGCCAACCTTTTGATGGCCTTTATTATTATTGCCGGTGCACTCACCATACCCTTGTTAAAAATGGAGGTCTTTCCTGAGATTGAGATCGATATTATTAATGTTACTGCTGTCTATCCAGGTGCTTCTCCATCCGATGTAGAAGAAGCTGTATGCATTCGAATTGAAGAAAGGCTCCAGGGCTTGGATGGAATTAAAAAAATCTCATCTACTGCATCCGAAAATATTGGCAGTGTTAATGTAGAAGTTCTGCCAGGCCAGGATGTGAGTGAAATGCTAGATCGTGTCAAGGCGCAAGTAGATGCCATCGATACATTCCCTGAAGATGTTGAACGCCCCATTGTACGGCAGTTTGTAGGATCAAATCCTGTTTTGACTATAGCCGTAGATGGAGATGTCGGTGAAACTGCTCTGAATTATGTTACTGAAGAAATCAAGGATGAGATTGATGGTCTTCCTGAAGTTACCTATACATCAATCGTTGCCAAGAAAGAGCGTGAGATTGCTATTGAAATCAGCGAGAATACACTTCGAAAATATAATCTTACCTTTGTCCAGGTGTCCCAGGCAATCAGGAACTGGTCCATCAATATGCCAAGCGGCAGTATTGAGAATAAAGGAGGGGAAATATTAATCAGATCAAAAAGCCAGGGCTATACTGCGGATGATTTTGCAGCCATTCCAATTATAACAAATCCTGCCGGGGCTATTGTAAACCTTGGAGTATTAAGTACGATAACGGATGGTTTTTCTGAGACCTACGAACTTGATATCCTTTTCAACAGCCAGACATCAAACTTGATTACGGTGTTTCGTGTTGGAGATCAAAATGCGATTGATATTTCCAGTGCTGTTAAAAATTACATAACAGTTAAACAGAAGAATCTCCCACCAGGAGTCAATATCACCGCCTGGGATGATGAAGCCCGTTTGCTCAGAGGAAGAATAGACACCATGACTAAAAATGCTCAGTACGGATTGATGCTGGTTGTCCTTGTCCTGGCACTGTTTTTGAAGCCAAGATTAGCATTCTGGGTTTCTCTGGGAATTCCAATTTCATTCTTGGGTGGATTCTGGTTAATGCCCCTTATGGATCTTTCTATCAATATGCTTTCCCTGTTTACCTTCATACTTGTTTTAGGAATTGTGGTGGATGATGCCATTGTAGTTGGAGAAAATGTTACACATTTTAGGGAGAGAGGTATGAGCCCTAAAGAAGCAGCGGTTAAAGGGACAGCTCAGGTGGCAACACCGGTCTTTTTTGCAGTTTTGACCACCATGGCGACATTTTCCCCAATGCTTGCTGTTGAAGGTGAGATCGGTTCCATTTGGCGTATATTCCCCCTCATTACAATTTCTGTTCTATTCTGGTCTCTTTTTGAAAGCCTGACAATTCTGCCCGCCCATTTGGCCCATAGCGGTGACGAGAAGCCAAAGCAGCCCTGGCTGCGATCAGTCTCTGATCAATGGGAGCAATTCCAATCCAGGCTCGTAGGCGGATTATTCTTTGTTGTGGAAAAAATTTATAAACCCCTGCTTCGCAAAGCAGTGGAGATGCCTTTATCTTTCCTATGCATTGCAGGTGGGATTTTTATTCTTACTGTTGGTGTTATCTTGGGTGGGATAATCAAATTTTCCTTCTTCCCACCCATTGAAGCAGACCTGGCCATTGGAACGATTGAATACCCATCCGGTACACCCATACAGGTCACTCGGGAAGGATACTTGGAGCTCGAAAAAGCCGCCCGGGAATTAGAGCAACAACTACAGGATGAATTTCCAGATAGGCCTACAATTAAAAACAGGCTTTCNACGATTGGCTGGCAGCCCATGCGTACCAAAACATCCCGNGGNCCNGGAAATCTGGATGCTCTCTATGCTGGACCTAATATGGCAGAAGTGGCTTTAGAATTAACTCCGNGTGAAGAACGTATTATNAGNACTGAAGAGGTTGTACGCCGCTGGCGTAAACTGATGCCCACGGTTCCAGGTGTAAAGGATGTTTCGTTCTTTTCCAGCCTTTTCTCTGCGGGGGATGCAGTGAATGTGCAGTTGTCAAGTAAATACATGGATGACTTACTGGCAGCAAAAGATGAATTAAAAACTAAACTAGTCCAGTTTCCAGGNGTATTTGATGTTAAGGACAATTATAACGTAGGGAAGGAAGAGATCAGTATTACATTGTTACCTGGNGCAGCTAATTATGGCATAACTATGATGATGGTTGCTTCCCAGGTTAGACAAGCATTTTATGGTNTGGAAGTACAAAGCGTTCAGCGCGGCAGAGATGAAGTCAAAATTNTGCTTCGCTATCCAGAAAAAGAGCGTTCTTCCATATCCAATNTGGAAAATATGATGATCCGTACTCCAGGGGGATCTACAATCCCTGTGCGGCAAATAGCGCGTTTAGATATTGGNGAAGGGCTGGCTTCAATCCAGCGTAAAGATCGTAAACGATCGATCAATGTTACCGCAGATGTGGATTTGACNCTAACNACAGGCAATGAAGTTGTTGCAGCTGTAACAGCATCCATATTGCCCCAGATTCTTCAAAAGTATAATTCTATTTCTTACAGTCTGGAAGGGGAACAGCAGGAGCAGGGGCAGAATTTGAAATCNATTGGTAAAAATTTTCTTATAGCCATGCTGGTGGTCTATATTCTATTGGCGATTCCCTTCAAGTCCTATTTTCAACCGCTGATTGTCATGTNGTCCATTCCATTTGGTCTAACTGGNGCAGTCATCGGGCACTTAATTNTAGGCATGAATTTCTCTGTATTATCCTTAATGGGTATTGTAGCTCTAACAGGAGTTGTGGTAAATGACAGNCTGGTTATGGTGGATTTTATTAATCGGTATCGCAGGGATGGGCACAGCATAGAAGAAGCTGTCATGGAAGCTGGTCCTAGACGATTTCGCCCTATATTTTTAACTTCTTTAACAACCTTTGCGGGGCTTGTACCTCTGTTGCTTGAAAAAAGCACCCAGGCTCAATTTATGATTCCAATGGCAGTTTCACTGGCCTTTGGAGTAGTTTTTGCTACCACTATTACCCTGTTATTGGTTCCTGTTTCTTATTTAATTCTAGAAAAACACATTTTGAAATCTGAGGAGAACAATTGAAAGTAGCNGTTATAGGAGGGACNGGCTATGTAGGATCNTACATTACCGATGAACTNATCGCGAACNATATTACACCNCGGCTACTCGTAAGAGATGGCTCTGAGTCAAAGGTTCTNCAGCNTGATAAATGCNAAATAGTAATTGGTGATGTTGAGAATGATGAAGCAGTTCAAGATACACTGGATGGNTGCGAGGCAGTTATCTACCTTATTGCAGTGATAAGAGAATACCCCAANAAAGGTTTAACAAATGAGAGATTCCAGTTTCATGGATCAGAACATGTAGCCAAGATTGCTNAAAAAATGGGTGTGAAACGCTTTTTATTGATGAGCGCACTTGGTGCCAGCCCNGATCCCAGTGGATCTAATTATATGCAGGCAAAACATCTTTCCGAACAGGCCATAAAAAATACGAATCTTGATTGGACNATTATTCGCCCATCTTCTCTNTTTGGGGATCCCAGGGGAGGCGGACGTCCAGAGTTTTGCATGATGCTGGATCAACTGATGCTGAATCTGGTTCCTTATCCCAGGTTTCTTCCTTTTCCTGCTCCTTCCTTTTTCACTGGTTTAAATCCTCTTGATGCGGGTAATTATTCCTTANGCATGATTCATGTGAAAGTTGTGGCTTCGGTATTTGTTAAAAGTCTNAACGATGATTCTACAATTGGTCAATCTATTGAGCTTGGAGGTGAAAAATCCGTANCCTGGAATGAGATCGTTACTTCAATTGCAAAAGTGACTGGACAGAANGTTATTATGATCCCAGCNCCATTTTTTGTTATATCAACAATAGCAGCTATGTTAGACAGATTTAAATGGTTCCCTGCGGGAAAAGATCAACTTAATGATCTCATTAAAGGAAGCACATGTGACTCCAGTGAAATATTTGAAAAGTATGAAATAGANCCAATTCCATTCAATATTGAAAACTTGAGATACTTAGCAAATTAGTTGNCCATGAAACAAAAATTAATTTTAATACCTTTTATTCTATCGATTCTGAATGGACAAACAGGTATAATATCTGGTTTTGTNACCGATTCTTCTTCGGGTGAATCCCTGATTGGTGCCAACGTTTTTTTACAAGAGANCGGNCAGGGGATGGCTACCGATATAAATGGGTATTATATCATTCAGGAAATTANACCTGGGAATTATACNATTATGGTTTCTTATATAGGATTTGATGTNTCTCGTNNGCCTTTATCCATANTGGAAGATCAATCGGTAANAATAAACATNGCTTTAGTGGAACAGGTTGTGGAANTNANCGAAGTNGAAGTAACAGCNGANAAANTTCAGCGCCGGAATAATATCCAGCCCAGTAAGATAAACCTGAGNCCCAGGATGATGAAAGCGGCTCCTGCCCTTGCGGAACCGGACCTNTTTCGTACNATCCAGGCNCTGCCGGGTGTTTTAATGACATCTGAATACAGTACNGGTTTGGTGATTCGCGGAGGGAACACNGATCAGAACCTGATNATGNTGGATGGGATCACTGTTTANAATCCATCCCANCTGGGAGGNNTNTTNTCAAANTTTATTGTNGANGGNGTNAAGGAAGCAGAANTGATAAAAGGTGCNTACAATGCAGAATACGGCGGACGTCTTTCAGCTGTCCTTAATGTTATAAGCCGGGAAGGAAATAAGAATGAGTTTAGAGGGAAAGCAAATCTATCTCTACTTTCNGCTCAGACAACCCTTGAAGGCCCGTTTTATAAAGGTGCCTGGGTTTTATCGGGNCGCAGAACCTATTTTGACCTGGTCTTGCCAAAAGTTTTACCTNACATAGCTGATAATATTCCNCCCTATTACTTTTATGATATTCAAAGCCATATTTTTTCGGATATATCTGCCAAGGATAGAATATCGCTGAGCTATTATTCAGGAATTGATAATATCATCTNTGATACCTTTGGGCTGGATGGCCGCTGGGGTAATAATACGGTAAGTGCCCATTATCGAAGGGTATTTAATGAGAGACTGGTTGGCAATTTCCTGATTGCTAACAGTCAATTTTTTACACGGTTTGGATTGGGAGGGTCTGGNGGTNTGGTGAGTGACAANGGTATTGATGACAGGACTTTGTCGGGGGATTTTTCTTGGTTCAAATCTTCAGAATCAACATTCAAATTTGGTATTCAGCAAAAGATGCTTGGATTTGAATATATAAATAAATTTCAGGATTCAACTCAATTCAAGATNAAGACNTCTCCCGTTGAGTTGGCGTCGTATGTAAAAATGAAATATGANCACAATNACCTGTTTATCATTGAGCCTGGGGTAAGAATAAACTATTATAATGTTTACCCCGATTCACTATATCCAGATTTAAGATTGGGGTTGAAATACCTGCTTACGGATGATCGATACATTAACTTCTCCGTAGGGAACTATCACCAGTTCATCAGCACTTTTCAGGATGATTTTAATCCAGCCATTTTGGATAATTGGATTGCTGCNGATGAATCNGTTGCNCCAGGAAAATCTGTACANGTNGTTCTNGGATATGAAGAATATATAAGAAATATATATAAGNTACAGGTTGAAGGGTATTATAAAGATTTAAAAAANCTGTTAACATATGAAGAAAAAAGATCTACAACGGATGCAGAAATATCTGATGAAAGTCTAGCAGAGATTGTTACTCCCGCAGATGGGTATGCCTATGGGTTTGAATTATTTGGGCANAAAATGACGGGAAAACTAAGCGGCTGGCTGGCTTACACCTTCTCAGTCTCCAGAAAAATAATGAACAGTATTTACGCTAAAAGTGAGCAGGAATACTATACAAATTGGGATAGAACTCATGCATTCAGTGCATTAGGTAATTACCAGTTTAATAAGAAATGGGAAATGAACTGGCGATTGGCATTGCAGTCGGGTCAGGCCTTTACTCCTATCCTTGGTTATTATGTTCAAAAATTTCCTGAAAGCCCGGAANAANTATTCAGAACAATNCCTGGTACCCGTAATTCATCTCGATACGAGCCCTATAGCAGATTAGATNTTGGTGTGGTTTATCACGCAAAAATTGGTAAAACAAATGTGGACTTTTTTTTCCAGATCATTAATACATTAAACCGCAGCAACACGTTTCGAAAAATTTATTCACTGGGTAGTCCTTTCAATGGTATAGATGATGATGGCGATTGGGTTGAAGAAGACCATGATGATAACGGAAACGGGAGACCGGATCCAGGGGAAACAAATGTAGATGAGTCTGATGAAGGGCGGATCAATGAACAAAGCATTGGGCTTTTCCCAATTATCCCGNCATTTGGTTTCNCCTGGGAATTCTAATGATNAAACATTNTTTATTAAACCTGATGATCTTTTCTTNAGTCCTNTTTCACAGTTGTGANNTTAATGATCANATTATTGAATATGAACAAAACCTGGTGGTATTTGCTTCTATTGAAGCCAACTTTCCCGTGAAGGATACTGTACTGGTTTCCAGGAGTGCAAGTATCGATGAAGATGTATTCGCAAATGATCTCTGGGTTAACGATGCNANNGTAGTCTTGATTGACGATTCAACAGGGATTACNCTNCCCTTTATNAACGTGGGTCCGGGGANATATTTNCCGGTNACNGACACNTCGAGTATTCAAGANTTAAATGCNTATATAAACTATATCATCAGACCAGGNGCTACNTATAGCCTNGTTGTTAAAAATGANATTGATTCTGTTATTGCNANNACNACNGTNCCTGCNGCNATGAATATACGNCCNATTGATCTNGGGGATTATGAGTGCCCGGATGGNGAAGTATTNCCNGCAGGTGTGATTGATGTTAATAATTTAGACAGTCTNTCNTTTGAACANCTATTAACTTTTGCNAGTGANCCNNNAAATTATATTATTTCTAATAATATNAATGTAGATACNGTGATCTANCGNTTCGGNGATTGTTTTACAAAAAGTTTTGCAAGCTATCCCATGTTTGGAGTGGATTTTGATGCNGATGATTATCAAACAGTTAAAATCCTATCTTACGCNCTGGATGCAAATAAAAGAGGGTTAGAACCNCTNGATTCATTNAGTANNANACTNGATCCNGACAGCGGNGGNTTNNTTGATTATAATTATAACANAATCAGGGANAGTGTTTTTGTCAACTTAATCTATGANACNNCGNTTGGATTCANNATNTGGAAGGGNNNTTANCTNCGGGATNAAAACTCNGTACCNTACAGAATTAACCCTTGGCAATGGAATATTGAGACAGCACCAACGCCGGTTATGTGGTTGTATTTTGATTACTATGGACTGCAGCTAATGACGTTTCAGGCTACAAGTGAATCGTATTTTAATTATTTCAGCGGTGACCCGGTGGGACTGAATATCTGGTTATTGCCTGACTCTAATTTTGAAGGGGGGCTTGGTGTATTTTACAGTTCTTTTNCATCACGGTTTTTAGTGCATGTGAANCGGGATGAATGAAATAATTACCAAGATTTATATAAATGCCAAAAACCCCGCATCGGCGGGGTTTTCCATTGTAGCCCGTAGGAGAATCGAACTCCTGTTGCCAGGATGAAAACCTGGAGTCCTAACCACTAGACGAACGGGCCAAATTATTGCTATGGTATAATTGANGGGCGGGAAATTTATTGTTATAAAAAAGGCTCCAACAACCGATTTTTTGTAGAGANTAATCGTCCGATTTGGATGTGTCCAAGATATCAAGCAACTGGCCATTCTGGTGCAGTTCCATGGTAATATCGGCACCGCCAATCAATTCTCCATTTACAAACAACTGGGGAATGGTTGGCCAGTTTGAATGTTCACTGAGTTTAACGCGGATCATAGGATCTTCCAGGACGTTCACGTCCTTAAAGGTCACGCCGTAATGGTTCATAACCTGGACCACAGTGTTTGAAAACCCGCACATGGGCATCTCTTTTGTGCCTTTCATGTACAGGACGATGGGATGGGTGTTAATATCGTGTACAATCTGTTCTTTTAATTCCATATTTACCTCTTATCGTTTTACGAGTTTNATACCTTTATAACTGCANGATTTNCANTGATAATGTTTTACATTGACAAAATATACGACACTGAGAACCTTCTGTTTCAAATTTCTTCGAATACGATGGATATGGCCCCCGCATTCCGGGCAATTATTTAATTGAGAGAACCGTTCAATCATTCTTTCCCGCCAGCGGTTAGCAATCAATATAATTGCAAGCAGGATCAGTGAGATTCCAACCAGGTCCGATACTTCAAATTGTTTTACAACGAAAANAGTCCCGTCCCTCAGCCACTTGATAACTTTACCAATTGCAAAGAAAATTGCCTTAATGAAAATATACAGATAATGTTTAATCTCCATATCTTCCACTAACAGAAAAATCCCTAGGGCAANCAAAACCACTACCGTGATCTCAAAATTATATTCCTGCAGGAAAGGCTGGTGACGAGGCTTGGCAATCCCTTTTCGTTTTTGGGCCATCTGTTATTCCAAATTAAAGACCTTGGAAATTAAAAAAAATCCTTCACCTGCACAGAAGATTATAAAATACATATTTATCATAGATGAATTGTTCAAATCAGATTCTACCTGTTAAACTCAATCTCAATATTATGGATCATTAAATGAAACTTATCTCTTGGAATGTAAATGGAATTCGAGCAGCTGTAAAAAAAGGATTTCTAGATTGGTTGGATGAAGAGCAACCCAATATTGTATGCATCCAAGAAACAAAAGCTCATAAAGAGCAACTTACAAATGAAATTCTAAAAGATCATGGATACCATACGTATTGGCATTCGGGAGAAAAAAAGGGTTATAGTAGCGTTGCAACATTTTGTAAAGATGAACCATTATATGTTCAAGAAGGTTTGGGTATAGAAAAGTATGATCGAGAAGGACGAGTTTTACTTACTGAGCATGATGATTTTTTACTTTATAATATTTATTTCCCCAATGGTCAAAAAGATGATATTCGTTTACAATACAAATTAGATTTTTATGATGAATTACTTCCAATTATTAATGATCAAGTAGAATCGGGAAATAATGTAATTGTTACGGGAGACTGGAATACAGCACATCATCCGATCGATCTTGCAAGACCAAAAGAAAATATAAAAACATCAGGCTTTATGCCAATAGAAAGAGAACGATTAGATACTTATGTTGCTCATGGATGGAGAGATACATTTCGAGAATTTCATGAAGAAGGCGATCGGTATTCTTGGTGGTCATACCGAACAGGTGCACGGGATAGAAATATCGGCTGGCGTATTGATTACTTTTTTGTGAATGAAGGAATGGCAGACCTATGCATCGATGCCGATATTCATGATGAGATACTGGGATCAGATCATTGCCCCGTTTCACTAGTCCTGGATGTCTGATTTACAGCATCAATGCAACCGTAATTGTATCACAAAAAGCCATCCCTTTTCCGGTTAGTGAAACAGTCATTTCGGTTTCAATAATACATTCGTTCCATTTTTGTTTAACAATATTGAGATTTTGATAGAATTGGTTTTTATAATTTTCAGGAATTTGATCTAAATCAATCCCTTCTCTCATGCGCAATCCAAAGCCAATTANTTCATTAAGATGATTTATCTCTGTCAAAGTNTCTGTTTTTGNAACGGGTNATTTTCCAGATTCGATCTGTTGAATATAGTGGTCCAGGGATCGTGTNTTATTCCAGCGATGTATTCCGTCAAATCCATGGGNNGATGGTCCAAAGGCTAAATAGGGATGAATTCGCCAGTAGTGGAGATTATGCTGNCACTCCATTCCNGGCTTTGCAAAGTTTGANATTTCATAGGNANNNTAGCCATTTGAATNCAAAATTTCGTGNGTTTTTAAAAACCAGTCACCTGTTTGANCNTCTTTGGGCATACTTANCTTACCATTCTTCACCATCTGGAACAGNTCGGTGCCTTTTTCCAACGTCAGTGTATAGGCCGAAATATGGTCTGGANCCATATTTATTACTTGGTTCAAATCCTGTTCCCAGACATCCCATGATTGACCTGGGATAGAATAAATCAGATCGCAGNTTACATTATCAAAACCAGCTGATCTTGCATGNTTATATGTATTATAAACCTGGTCNTGNGTNTGTATTCGTGTTAAAAACTTCAATAAATCGGGNTGNAGAGATTGTANGCCCATGGAGATCCTGTTTATTCCCAAACTGTGAAAAGCTTTCAAACGATNTTTCGGTGCCTCACCNGGGTTGGCCTCTANAGTGAATTCTTTCACGTTAGAAAGGTCATATTTATTTTGAAGTGCTGATAGTATTGATTCTACGTGTAATGGGTCCAATAAACTGGGAGTTCCCCCGCCAATAAACACAGTGTCAAATTTCCATGCTGAACAATTAACATTGCACCTGTCTATTTCAGTTATAAGCGATTTGATAAATCTAGGGATCGATTTTTCACGATCTGCAATAGAATAGAAATCACAATACATGCATTTCACAGCACAAAAAGGAATATGAAGATAAATTCCAGCAGATTGCATAGATGAATTTACTTTTGCAATTTTGATCATTGTGCCCCATCTTTTTGTGTAATGCGTAATCAGTAGATTGAAATTTCACTGATGAAAATAAAAGTAAAAATTATTAATACTAAAAAAGAGTATGAAATGTATCTTGCTATTCGGAGACAGGTTTTCATTCTTGAACAAAATATATCAAAACAAATAGAAACGGATGATCACTTAGTTAATGCAACGCATATTCTCGCTTTTTCTAAAGAAAAAGCGGTAGGAACCGCGCGCTATAGAAGAACAGATTCCGGAATTAAACTTGAACGGTTTGCGGTGCTAAAACAATTTAGAAACCTTGGTATTGGAAAAGCGTTGGTTCTATTCATTTTAGAAAAATTAAAAAATGAAAAATTTATTTATCTTATTGCTCAGGAGTCGGTTATTGGTTTTTATGATAATCTGGGATTTGACCCAATTGGGGAATTCTTTTACGAAGCAGAAATACCACACCAGAAAATGGTTTACTCTGGTTAAGTTCTAAAATATGTCACAAAGTATTTATTCACGTCTAGGGAGGCTAATCTTTCCCTACTGGCCCGTTCTTTTGGTTTCTACAATATCAGCGCTGATATATGTGGTTTTCAACAGTCTTTCCATTTGGTTAACGGCTTCTCTTATCAACAACATTCTCACAGATTTTGATAAATTGGTAGAAAACCATAGGGCTTTGTCCAATGAGATTATTAGTCTAAATGAACAATTAAAATATTGGACAAACGAACTTATTCTTCGGGACTCACCCCTTGAAACTGTGAAAATATTATGTATCATGATACTGGCTGTTTTTATAATAAAAAATATTTTTCTTTATATTAAAAATATATCTCTAACCTACATCCAACATAATCTAATAACCAAGATTCGGAATGATTTATATCATCATTTTCATAATCTTTCTTTGTCTTTTTTCGATCGGACAAAAAGCGGTGAATTGACGTCCATAGTTGTAACAGACGTGTCTAATATGCGGATAGCACTGGGTACCAGTTTCCATAAGCTATTTGTTGAACCCATTAACATTTTAATGTTTATTTCTCTTTTATTTATTATAAATACGAAACTGGCAATTTATGCTACCGCAATTATTCCCATCACAACGATGATTATTTTTTGGATCGGACGAAGTATAAGAAGGAAATCGAGGCGGACAGCAAAACAGATCGCAGGAATTATGGGTATTATTACTGAGATTCTGAATTCTATACGTGTTGTAAAGGCATTTGGTATGGAAGATAATGAGAGAAAACGTTTCAAACAGGAACAGGATCGTTATTACAACCTCATCTCAAAACGAGCAAAACTGCGGTTAGTAACATCACCCATTACCGAAACTATCGGCGCCATGATCGGCGTTTCATTACTCTGGGTCGGAGGTGTGGATGTNTTGGTCACAGGTANNATGAGNTCTGAAGANTTTATCCGGTTTATTTTGATCCTNTTCAGTGTNCTTGGCCCGGTTCGATTATTAAGTAATGTAAGTGTNAATCTTCAAACNGGTGTNGCTTCTGCGGAGAGGGTTTTCAATATTTTAGATACACCNCCNGATATNATTGAAAAGNCNGNTGCGNNAGATNTNNANGNTTTTTCTAANGANATTNAATTTGATAAGTGTTGGATTTAATTATGATGNANGTGGAAAAGTATTATCAGATNTNTCATTCTCNATNCATAAAGGAAGTNTTGTTGCCATTGTTGGACCNAGCGGTNCTGGNAAATCNACTATTGCTGATTTGATTCCNCGNTTNTACGANGTAAAAGANGGNNCGATTACANTNGATGNTCAAGATATCCGCGACCTGACATTATCATCCCTGAGGGATAAAATGGGAATCGTAACTCAGGAGACGATCCTATTTGATGAAACGATTGAATTCAATATTAAATATGGTATTTCAGAATTCACGGAAGACGATTTAATTGTATCCGCTAAAGCAGCCAATGCCTATGATTTTATACAGGATCAACCCAATGGATTTCAAACGGTCATTGGAGAAAAAGGTGTCAAACTTTCCGGAGGCCAACGGCAACGCATTGCTATCGCCAGAGCCATATATAAAAATCCGCCCTTTTTGATTTTAGATGAAGCGACTTCAGCCTTGGATACAAAATCCGAAAGACTTGTTCAAAATGCATTGGATAATCTTATGAAGAACAGAACAGTACTGGTCATTGCACATAGGCTGTCTACTGTTAAAAATGCAGATCAGATTATTGTTATGGATGAAGGCAAGATTATAGAAACCGGAACACATAATCAGCTCTATGATAAGGAAGGGATGTATNACAATTTATATAATGTTCAGTTTGAGATTTGATCAATTGTTAATATTCTGATATCTATTGCTCAAAAACTACTGATGAATCATAAATACAAAATTCTATTTGATGCTTATCATTTATACCATTTGCCACAGTTTGATCCGGTGATAGACCTATTAGCTCAGGATGATAGGTTTGAATTATTTCTTTCAACTTCCAGCGAGATAGATAAAGGAGAAAGGGAACTGGCTCTCTCGATTATGGAAAAACGACCAGGAACGATCATTAAGGCTGATACAGAGCAAGAACGTTCAGATATTATACGAAATTTAGCACCCGACGTATTTATCTGTGGCTGGTCAAGATATAAAATTGAAAAGTTTATCCCAGATTCAACATTAGCTGGTATGATCTACCATGGTATTGGTGTTAAACCTTCTTATTGGCGCGATAATCATGAAAGGCTAGATATTCGATTTGTAGAAGGTGAATACCGCATCCAACAATTACGGGATTATGGAATTCAAACAGATTTGGCTCTTACCGGTTTTACCAAACTTGATCCATTATTCCATGATAATAAGGACCAGGATGAAGAACTTATTAGAATACTAGATCTGGATCCTGGGAAAAAAACGATTCTGTTTGCTCCAACATTCTACCCCAATTCGCTAGAGAAATTTGGGATGAATCTTGGAGTGTTGACTAAGGATTACAATGTGATCTTGAAACTTCATATGTGGGCGTATTTCATGGACCGTTTTGGNGACATTGATCTAAAACCCCAACTTCACCTAGGATATAAACTAGCGGAACAATATGAACATATTAAGCTGGTAGAACCTGAGATTTACAACATTGTTCCTCTCTATAAGCTTGCTGATATATTAATGACAGATGCATCAAGCACCATATATGAGATAATAGCTTTGGAAAAACCGGTGATCGTAAATCGGTTTTTAAAGTTAAAACTGTCCCATATATTTTTCCGTTCCCGGCTTTATAGGAAGAGACTGAATGATGAAATGAATCGAGATATATCTAAATTTTGTTTTGAACTTCAATCACCAAAAGATCTGCCGTCAATCCTTGAAACAGCTTTTAAAGAAAATGATCAACGATTGGATGTAATCCGAAAATACCAGAAAAAAATGCTCTTTAAATTGGATGGCCAGGCATCTATAAGAGTTAGAGACCGTATTCTGGATAGGTTGAATTGATCCAAAATGGAATTCAGAGACAGATATGCTAGTATGAAGAATCGTCAGGCCAAAGACTGGTGGACTATAACATTTGGTGATCCCATATCTTGGATAATACTTAGTGCTATTGGAGATTATAAATGGGTCACTCCAATTGGAATTACCTGGCTATCGTTTTTGGCTAAAATTATTCCTGCAGGTTTAATGATTACAAATGACCGCGGCGCAATTATTGGAGCGGCCATCTTACTCCAGCTTGGTCAAGTATTAGATAGTATGGATGGAAATCTTGCCCGTTATCGGGGCCAGCCCACACTCAGGGGAGGGTTTTTAGATCGTGTTTTTGATGGTACTGGNTTCATATTTGTTATGGCTGGTATTTCCTGGCTAGCTTTTGAAACGGGCAGCGAACCGTACTATCTAATAATGGGTCCCATGATTTCTGCCTTTTACCTTGTTATCTGCTATGTGTATTGGAACATTGCCTATTTAGAAGAAAAGCATATTGGGAGTGGTCATAAGATTAAACCAGGAAACAATGTTAGATCTATTGTTCACATTCCTACATGGAAATATATTCTGAAAGGACAAAAGAAATTGTTCACATTTCATCAAGCAGATTTCTATTTNTGGATAGGTTTAGGCTTGATTCTGGAAATACTTGAAATTATTCTGTGGTTATTGTTTGTAGTGTTATTGTTTAGGGTGTTTCAGAGGATAAAAAGTCGTGCCCGTTATTTAGGATTATTAGATAAAGATTTAATTAAATGAATTTTCCTGATCTAGCAGTCTATCTCGTTGCTGGTCGGGGATCCCGTCTTGGTGATATGACATCCGAATGCCCAAAATGTCTTATAACCATTCATAGTGTACCTCTGCTTACCCGATCATTGCNNCAGCTATCGAACTTAGGTGTAAAAAAGGTTATTTTGGTAGTGGGTTATAGATCAGAAATGTTCAAAGACCATTATGGATCATCTTATATGGGAATGGATATACATTATGTTTTCAACCCGGATTGGTCAACCACTAATAATTTGGTCTCTTTTGATCTTGCCAANCCTTTTATCGATACCGATTATATTCTTCTGGAAGGAGATTTAATATATACAGAAGATGCGATNGGTAGAATGAATTGCACCAATTCTATGGCTGTTNCCCCGCTTGAAACTCACATGGATGGCACTGTTGTTACGATCAATGAAGACTATCTTGTAAGAATGATGTACTTGAAATCTGGTAAAACTAAATATCAAGCGTCGGAATTGCTTTATAAAACGGTTAACATTTATTGTTTTAGTCTATCAAGTCACATTAATGTTGTCCAACCTGAAGTAAAACATCTCCTAGATCGGGGCGCATATCAATCTTACTACGAAGAAGCCTTTGCTCAGGCGATCAAAAAACAGACATTAGCAATGAAAGCAGTTTCCTTTGTTGACCAACTCTGGTATGAAATTGATACACCTGAAGATTTTGAAAAAGCAAAAGATCTGTTCAGGGATGAATAATTAGTTATTTTGTTTATATGAAAGTGGGCGAGAATATATAAGATCAATGACTCTATCTATGATCCGCTCCAGTCCAACTAAACCATAAAATCGGATATACTCTATCCAATAGCGGACCAATATTATAGGGTTAATAAAATGTATTTTTGCAAACGGGTAGTTCCATTTCATCAGTTCTTTTTGTGCGCACCATTCCAAGGTTTGAGTTTCGCTCTTAGATAATTCCTTTCGCCATTGTCCAATAAATGTTGCTGTTAAAGGTATAGATGTTTTATAGTGCCATGGTTTCTTGTACTCCGGGATATTCTGTTGCGCATTCAAATGAAAATTCACCATTTCTGGTTCGTATGATTCATTCAAAAACTTGCATATTTGTTTTAATTGTGATTCCGGTTCGCTGATGAGGTCCTCATAACGAATTTCCATGAACTGATCTTTGTAAACATTGGCTGCGTTTGAACCAATACGAACAGCGTGTCGCCAGTTAAGCATGGAATAGATTGCATTTTTTTCCCACCAGGGCATTCTTTTCAAGGATGCCAAGCAATCATGACCATCTCGTATGACATGAATAATTTGGGCATCAGGATACAATTTCAATAGTTGAGTAATATATCTTATGTAATAAGGTCTTTTATCTCCCCATCTAGGCTTATTCCGCGCCAAAGAATATTGCTGAAACACACTTGCGATCATAGCACCCAAAGTTGTGCATTTATTCCATATTTTTTCTAACACCTTATCATCCAGTTTAAGATCCACTAATTTGGTATTATTTTTTCGCTCTAGCATCCATTGGATGATCTTTTTCCGATTTTCTTTTATAACCAGGTTCCCAAATAATAATCGCCGTTTATATACTTTTCTGGAAAATTTTGTTTGAGGTGGTAATGCGATGCGGGAATGCTCATTGAGCATAAGCCTTAATATAGTCGTGCCCGACCGTTCACATCCAACAATGAATATAGGTTGATCTAAAAGTCGCATCTGTTTAGTGTTTGTAATACAATATTTTGTATCGATGAACAAGGTTCATAAGTTTAATCAGATAGATGAATATACTTCTAATCGATTGAGAAGATTGAGGACCTGACATTGAAATTATTATTATTTGTCACGAAACCGTATTCTTTTTCTGTATTAATGCCTATACAACATGTAGCTAAGAGAAAAGGCTATAGTGTTAAATGGTATACCGCAAGTATTGCAAAAGGATTTGAATTTCCAAATGANCAACTCAGTTCAACTCAAGATGTCATAGATTATGATCCTGATGCTGTAATAGTACCTGGGAATGTAGTTCCTGATTTCTGGCCAGGGCTAAAAGTTCAGATCTTCCATGGCCTTGGTGAAGAAAAAAAAGGTCACTACCGAATTACTGGATTTTTTGATCTATATTGCACCCCCGGACCAGTAATGACGGAACGTTTTAATTTATTGACTAAGAAGCATGGTTCCTTTCTGGTTAGAGAGACAGGGTGGCCGAAACTTGATCAATTTTATGGGCATCGTTCATTGCCAAAATGTAAAAAAGATATTGGTCTGAATCCCGAAAAAGGTGTTGTCCTATACGCTCCAACATTCTCACCAAAACATAATTCAGCACATCATTTATTTAACGCTATTAATGATCTACAATCCCAAGATTGGCAGTGGATCATCAAATTCCATGATCTGGAAAAAAAAGAAATCATACAAAAGTATGATAGGTTGAAAACCAAAAATTTTATTATTGTTAAAGAATCCGATATTATTCCTTATATGAAAGCAGCTGATGTACTATTGACAGATACTTCTTCGGTTGCGTATGAATTCCTTTTTCTAAATAGACCAATTGTGACCTGGCGTGCTTNTACTAGGCTTGAAAAAGGAATTGATNTATATGACAGCGGAGAATTATTCGGTGCATTAGTACGCTCGTTTAATGATCCCCTTGAATTTTCCGATATGCGAAATGTTTTATGGCATGAATTNCATCCGTATTCAGATGGAAAATCTTCGGAAAGGGTAATCGATACAATTGATGATATCTTATCAACTGATGGATTGAAAGCATTAAAAATAAAACATCCTAACTGGATCCAGAAAAGACAAATCCGTAAAATTGTATCATTATGAAGATTTTGTTTGAACACCAGCATCTTTATTATCTTCCCCAATTCGAACCGATTATACAGGAATTGAAAAGAAGGGAAGTAGANGGTATCTATGGTTCACTTTCCGAATCAGTGCCGGAACTTGAAAAAAAAATCTTCAAAAAAGAAATGGAGCGTTTAGGTGTGGAACTGATCGGGGCAAATTTTGAACCCCAAAGAAGGCGTATAATAAAAGATATGAATTTTGATCTTATTTTTGTTGGAAATAAAACATCACTGGGGGCTATAAAAGCAAAGAACTCTTTTTCTAT
>PBCV01000048.1 GCA_002717915.1 Fidelibacterota bacterium
TTTCGCGCATATACATGGCACGCTCAATTTCAATTTCAGGTGTTTCAAAGTTTTCAGCAGCAAGGTGGCCTGAATAAATTGAGTCCGCAATAAGTCCAGGTGACTCTGCATCACCAATCAACTGTATATTTTTTGACGAGCTGCTGCCAAGCGCCTCTTCTTGTTTTATCAATTTATCAAAAAGACTATAATTTGGAATTCTCTCTGTAACCATAATTATGGTCTTACAATCAATAGTAGTTCTTTTGCCAGTAAAAACACATTTAGCCTCTATGCCTTTGCTGTCTGCCTCTTGAATGCTCTTATTACAGATTATTTCTACGCCCTGATTTAAAAGGGATCTTTGCACCCTTGTTTGCTCTAGGGTAGATTCGGTCCATGGAGATACAACGCTTGCAGGAGTTAAAAATACTATTTTGTGGCCAGCAGCACTAAGATGGTCAGCAATAACCCCTGCTAAATAGCCTTGTTCATCGTCATAGACAATAATGGGATTTTTTAGATTGGTAGTATTTTTTACAGCCTCTTCTGGCGATAATACCTTAATTTTATCAAGGCCTTTTATTGGCTTTCTTGTGCTTCTTCCAATACCGTCTAGTCGCCAACTAGCTCCTGTAGCTAGAAATATATTATCGATACCAAGCTCATTTATATGAGTAACTGTAAGTTCACTATCCTTATATATTTCAATATTATTTTTTTGTTGAATCTCATAAACCCTATTGTCGACAACTCTTTTCCAAGCTGAAAGCCCCTTTAAATTTGCCTCAAATATAACTCGACCACCGAGCTCTTTTTTAGCTTCTGCCAAAACCACCTGATAGCCACGGCGAGCCAACTGCAAACTACACTCAAGCCCTGCAGGTCCAGAACCAACAACAAGCGCATGCTGATCTGTCTTCTTTGGTTTTATGGTTTCTGGGTCCCAGCCACGCCGCCACTCTTCTCCCATTGTTGGATTTTGTGTACAACGTATTGGCACAGAAAAGTTATCACTTGAAACACAAATGTTGCAACCAATACACTCCTTTATTTGATCAATCTTTCCAGTTTTTATTTTATTTGGAATATAAGGATCAGCTATTGAGGGTCTGGCAGCGCCAATAAGATCTAAAACACCTTTTTTTACAAGCGAGGCCATTAAGTCTGGTGATGTAATTCTTCCCACACCAACCACTGGCTTCGAAGTAAGCCCCTTCACAAACTCAACATAAGGCAATTGATATCCTTCGTTTGGCTCAAATCTTGATGTTTGGGAATCGTTTGACCAATCAGAAACATTAACATCCCACAAGTCCGGATGTTCAGCTAATAACTCAACAACAGCTCCGCCTTCCTCTCGAAATTGCATGCCATCTTTACCTTTCATTTCGTCTACAGCAAACCGAAAAGCAACACCACAACTATCTCCTATTGCATCAACTGTTTCCTCAAGAAGCTCTCTTGTTAAACGAATTCGGTTCTCAAGGCTGCCGCCATATTCATCAGAACGAGTATTCATGTTTGGCAATATAAATTGTTGTGCTACTGACATACCATGCCCTGCATAAACATAAACAATATCAAATCCAGCCTCCTTAGCATTAAGAGCGGCATTACGATGCCACCTTCTAAAATCAGCAATGTCTTTTTTGCTCATACGTCTGGCTTGCTTTGGGTATAAAAAGTTAATTGGATAATCTACAGGGGACATAGTTGGTATTCTAGAATAAAGGTTTATAGCATTATGTCCGCTATGGGTAAGCTCTATTGCTGCAAGAGCTCCATGCTCATGAACAGCTTCTGTCATAAGACGCAATGCAGGAATGTCTTTTTTATCCCAAATCCTTTGCTCAACATACGGGGCTAAATCCGAACTTGGATGTATTTCAGCCTCTTCGGTGCTTACAACTCCCCAACCACCTTTTGCTTTTACGCCTCTCATTGCAGCGTGCGCTTGGGGCCGTAAATGACCCATACCACAGCAATGTGGGACCTGGTAGAAGCGGTTTTTTGTAACAACAGGGCCAATCTTAACAGGCTCAAAAAGCACACTATACCTTTGATTTTGTTTCATGCTAATACCTTTCACCATAAAGCTTTGGAGCTTTATTTTAACGTTGCTACTTCTAATGGTGTAATAAATCTAAANAAGGTCCAACTTTCTGGGAAAAAAGAGGTCTCCATTAAAGACTTTAATAATGCTTATCAATTAATCAAGCTTAAATAATAGAGTTCTAATTAAGCTCCGTAGGATAACAGTATATATAGAAGAATTTAAATCAGATTGGCTATGGTTTGAAGTACCCTCTTAAGGGGTCCAAAACCTTTAAAACTAAAAATGATCTCGTTTAAATTGCTCATCCCAGACCTTTTTCAATACCTGTTTATTGTTCTCCCAAGCAATCAAAACTGCGTATAGGTAAAAATGATTTAANTCCGAAGTAATTCGAGTATAGGTATGAGTTTTTGTTTGCCAGTTATCACGTCCATATTCCCATTCCCATTCATATTCAGCGATAGCAGACAAAGGATCCGATTCACCAATACTGAAACGATATAGAGANTTTGATCCTATTTCTATTCCATTCTCTTTAATTTTCATTTTTCCATTATCAGCTTTTACTTCTAATACATTTAAATTCTGCTTTGTATCAAAGCTGAATTTACGATTATGTCTAAATTCTCGCATGGTGGTAGTAGGATCTTCTTCTTCTAAAGTATTTTTACTGAAATCTGTCAGTGCCTCAGTAGTCGCATTTTTTCCAAGAACAGGCAGTTTTAATAAGCTTAAGCCTGAATAAATTGTCAAACAAGTGTTGGTTGGAGCGGGCCATGCAATGGGCCAGTAACTCGTCGACACAGCTAGTCGAAGCTTATGCNCCTTAGGCACAACATAAGCGGTATGGTTCAACTCAACCATAACTTCTACAACCTTTCCTGGAATCATTGCCTCAGGATTTGACTTTCCGTTTCGTTGAGACAAGTTCAAAATACCACGAGTGATCAATGTGCTNGAACCGTCTGGCCAAAGATCGCAAAGCCTAACTGCGACAAGCCCCTGCGGCTGATCACTACTCAAATGTAATGTAAGAGCAGNATTGCCCAGAATTTCNAGCGGNAGTNCNAGTGTTTCAGTATCAAAAACCAGTGATCCAGAGTCCTCAATATTCTGATTTCCAGGCANTTCTTCAGCCACTCCAAATGCAAACCAAGGCATGTATTCTCCCGAAAATTGACCTACCGTTTGTGGTGATAAAATTTTCATTGCTTGATTAGGTATTTTATTAATAGATAAGCTCCCTTGATTTAAATAGAAGCACTTAGTTTCAATTTGTTCTGATGGCCAGCTCGATAGACCAATCCAACGACCAGGTCGATTATCATAATAAGTTTTTGGTTTAACAGNATCTTGTAAAAATACTTGGTACTTAGCCTCATCCATGATTCCAGTTTCTTTTTCTTTTAACCAGTGATCAAACCAACGAACCGCATCGGAAAGAAAATCCACAGTCGGNCCAGGAATACCAAGGTGTGGATATCGATGACACCATGCACCCTGCAAACCACGAATTGGTACCTTAAGATTCTGCAACAATCGAGCTACNGTATTTGGCCAGCAATCTGCATGACCACTTATAGCATAAACTGGTATTTTGATCTTAGAATGATTAACATCNACTGAGTTGTTCAACCAATATTCATCATTATGNTGATGTTTAAGCCAACGCTCAAGATAGTGCGGTGTTTTTTCNAGTCGCTCAAGCCACAGTNTTTTCCAATTATNACCAACTAGTTCCGGATCTGGTGGTCGTGAATTAAATCCGAACATAATTGCCGCCCAACCAAGGGTTTGACCCACCAGACAACCCATATAATAACTACCATCGTCATAATAACGCTGGTCAGATGATCCTAATGTGATAATCGTTTTAAGCGCCTCAGGTGATCGCTGAGCAAGTTGCATTCCTGTAATGCCACCCCATGAGATTCCCATAGTGCCGACCTTGCCATTACACCAAGTTTGGCTAGCAATCCAATCGATTACAGCAACACCGTCATCTATTTCCTGATCAGTATATTCATCGTAAAGAACACCATCAGAGCTCCCTGAACCACGCATATCAACGCGGATGCAGGCATAACCATGTTTAGCAAAATGAGCAATTGTATTCGAATCCCGTTTTACTGTGTAATCATCTTTTCGATATGGTATGTACTCAAGGATAGCTGGATAAGATTTTTTATCATTTGGTAGCCATAGTCGAGCACCAAGTCGAGCTCCATCAGGCATCGGTATCCAGAAATGATTAACCTTAATAACTCCCATCATTAATTCTGATTTAGAGGGTAGTGACAGGTCAAAATTTGTTCACCATCAAAAACATGCATTGGTGGAAACTCATTATCACAATGTTCACTAGAGAATGGACAGCGTGTATGAAATTCACATCCATTAGGCCGATCCATTAGGCTGGGAACCTCACCCTTAAGCTCGATTCTATTCTTTAAGCTTGCTTCTGGATAAGGTGTTAGATTCGCTGATAATAATGCTAGGGTGTAGGGGTGTTTTGGCTTTGCAAAGATATCATCTGTTTGACCTTGTTCAACAAATCGCCCCAGATACATTACCGCAGTTTTGTCAGAGATATGTCGTACGATATTTAAATTATGCGTAATGACAAACAAACTGACTCCTAAGTCATCCTTAAGCTTGTTTAGTAAGTTTAATATTTCACCTTGCACTGAAACATCGAGACCCGCAGTCGGTTCATCAGCTATAATCAGCTTAGGTTTTAGGGCTATAGCTCGTGCAACGCCGACACGACGAGCCTGACCACCACTAAGTTGATGTGCATAACGCCCACTAATATGTGCGGGCAATCCCACCAGTTTTAATAATCGATCTGCTTCCATTTTTAGATCTCGATCTTTAAGGTTATGTATTTTGTAACCTTCAGTAATTAATGAACCTACACTCATTCTTGGACTAAGTGAACCGATCGAATTTTGCCAGATAAATGAAATCTTTTTGCGATAAGCCATTATTTGCGATGACGTCATGCTGGTAACGTCCTCATTCATAAATTTAATCTGTCCTTCTGTAGCATTCAGTAAACCAGCGACAGCGAGTGCTAAGGTTGTCTTTCCAGAGCCACTTTCACCTACCAGGGTAAAGGTTTCACCCTGCTTAATGTCTAATGAAACCTGTCTGACTGCATCTATGTATGGATCATCTATTTTCTGAAGCATTGCCTGTAATGGTGACTTGATTCGAAACCGAACACGTAGATTCTTAATAGAAAGCAACTTACTCATGATTCTATCAAATGGCAACTAACAAAATGATGCGTGTCAAATTTATTCAATATTGGGGTAACTTTATCACAGCGCTCTATTGATTGGTCACATCGGTTTTTAAATATACAACCTCCAGATAGATTTATCAGATCGGGTATTTCTCCAGGAATTGTAGGCAACAAGTTTTGTTTTTTTGAAATACTAGCAGGGTCACATTCCAATAATTTCACAGTATATGGATGAGCTGGGTTGTTGAATATTTCGTATGTACTTCCCTGCTCCACAATCTCACCCGCATACATGACTACTACATGATCACATAGTTCGGCTATAACTCCAAGATGATGTGAAACGAATAATATTGAGCAGCCCATTTCTTCCTGAAGCTCTTTCAACAATTTAAGGATCTGAACCTCAAGAGTCGTATCAAGCGCAGTGGTGGGTTCGTCGGCAATTAGTAGAGATGGTCCTGCCTGCAATGCCATAGCAATCGATACACGTTGCTGCATCCCACCTGACAATTCGTACGGGTATTGATTAAGCTGGTTACGAGGATCCGGTATACCAACTTTGGTCAACATATCAATCGAACGTTGTTTTTTTCTTTTCTTACTAATCTTATCACGATACTGGATATCTATCATCTGACGACCAATCGATAACACTGGATTTAGTGTGGACATTGGGTCCTGAAATATAATCGACAGTTTAGTGCCACTAATATTTCGCATTTTATCCAGTGAAAGCTTCAGAAGATCCTGCTTTTCAAACTCGATCGAGCCATTAGGAATATCGGCATTATCATCGAGCTGCCGAATAATTGACGTAATCAAAGTGGACTTTCCACAACCACTCTCACCAACTACACCGACAATTGAACCCTTTGGTATATCAAGATTGACGTGACGTATCGCTTCCAATACACCTCGATCAGTTTGATAATTAACCGACAAATCGCGTATTCTAAGAACGTTTTCACTCATAGCAACTTCCTAAGTTTGGGGTCGAGCAGATCGCGCAATGATTCACCAAGGAAAGTAAAGCCCAGTGTAGCCAAAACTAATGGAATCGAACCAGCAATAATTGGCCAAGGAGTATTTCGAATCAAAGCGAATCCATCATTCAGAATACTACCCCAGGATGGTGTTGGCGGTTTGACACCCATACCAAGAAAACTCAAGCCAGCCTCTAATGCAATAACGGTCGGAATATCCATTGATGCGAGAATGAGGAGCGGCCCAAGAATATTTGGCAACACGTGTATTGACAGAATTCTTAGTAACGATGCACCCATAAGCATTTCTGCCTTGACAAAGTCCTTCGATTTAATAGTGAGTGTTTGAGTTCGAACAACTCGACCATAATTTGGGATCGAGCTCACAGCAATTACGAAAATTACCGTAGTTATTGACGGACCCACCATTGCTACCGCAGCCAGTGCCAACATAATTGTCGGAACTGAGCGAATAGTATCAAATAAAAGCATAATGGAATTATCTAGCCAAGTCGGACCATAACCTGCAATCATTCCTAACACGACTCCTATGATAAGCGCAGATCCAATTGTTAAAAATGCAACCTTTAAAGCAACCTGACCTCCAAAGAGTACTCGCGAAAATAAATCCCTTCCAAGTTGATCGGTGCCCAGTAGATGGTTGGCAGATGGCCCTTGAAGGCGATCCATTATATTAAGTTGAATCGGGTCGTAGGGCGCAAATATTGATGCACCTAATGCGCTGACCACCATCAAGGTAACTAAGCATAGACCAAGTAATCCAAGTGGATCTGAAGAAATTCTTTTGATTAAAGCTTTCATAACTGCCTTACAAGTTAGCTCTTATTCGAGGGTCTAACCAAGCATTAACAAGGTCTGATATTGTTGTACTGATGACAAACAAAACTGTACTGACCAACACGGAGCCCATAACTACTGGATAATTACGGGACGTAATCGATTCAATAATTAACTTACCAAGGCCGGGACGAGCAAATACAATTTCAGTAAACACTGCAGCTGAGATTAGAAAACCCATACCTACCCCGATAACTGTCACTGTTGGTAATATCGCAATCTTTAAAGCATAACGATAGACAACAGTAGACTCAGTTAACCCATAAGCCCGTGCGGTTCGGATATGATTTTCGCCTAACACTTCAAGCATCGATGCGCGAACTAAGCGTGATAAATAGCCTACCCAAGATATACCGATTGCAAATGCTGGCAAGACAAGATGAGTCGCCTGATCAAATAAATCTCCCTTATCTCCAGCCCCTATTGCAGGAAACCACTTAAGGGTGACGGCAAAAATAAGCAATGAATACAATGCAACAACAAATGAAGGTGCGGTAATACAAGCGACAGAAATAACACCAGTAACACGGTCTGCTAGAGTGTTACGATGTAAAGCTGAGTAACAACCAAGAGGTATTCCAATAAGCATGGCGCCAAAAATGGCACTGAAAATAAGCCAAAGAGTGTAAGGTAATTGACCAAAAACAATTGCTGTGACCGGTCGACTAGATATCACATCCATTCCCAAGTCTCCTTGGAGAATATTGCCAAAAAACTTCATGAGTTGAATTACTAAGGGCTGGTCAAGGCCCATCCGCATCGTAATATCGGCGATCATTTCGGTAGTTCCCCGTGGACCAAGCATGATTCTGGCCGGATCACCTGGCACAAGATGAATCATACAAAACATTAGAGTCACAGCCACTGAAATGATCAGAATGCCGAGAAAAATTCGTTTTACAAAATAAAGTAACACAATATTCCTTTTATTTAGCTAAGAGTTTAGGGAAAATGAAATTCATTATAAAACAAGTTCAAGATTTAAACTCAAGACTAAACTGAAGTTACTTTTATCAACTCCTTTTAACCCTATTTATTTCTATGAAAATAGGAAGGCCTGAGGATACAGGCCTTCCCAGTAGATTTACTAGTTGCTAGAAAAATATCGGAAAAGTGGGAGTCCGTCAGGTCTGAATCCAGGATTAACTGAATTACTGTAAATAACAGGTGTCGCCTCATGAGTTATGAAACGATATGCTCCACTGTTTTCCATTATATCCTGCATACGCTGGTACATTTGGTCACGCTTAGTATTATCAACCTCCGACTTCGCTGCAACCTCTAACGTGTCAAATGCAGCATCACTAAAACGCTCCCAGTTCCAGACACCCTTTTGCGAGGTAACAAACCAACCCGTCGCATATGAAGGATCTGGCGCCATTGAGTAGCGATTAAGGATTAACTGAATATCCTTGTATCGATCACCTGCAGTATGATCACCAAGTGACCAGAAAGCACCAGATTCATGCAGATTAATCTCAAGTGTAATCCCAACCTGGGCAAGGTTTGCCTGGATAACTTGAGCAGTAGTCACATTGGCTGCCTTATTTAAAATATCAAGGGTTACCCTAACATCACCAGACAAACCAGCAGCAGCTAAGTATTCCTTTGCCCTAGCAACATTCGCCTCAGGAGCAACAAGACTTTCATCACGATGACCAACCAAACCTGGCGCAATAATGCCAGTTGATGGAACTGCTGCACCAAAGTAGGAAGCCTGCATAATTGACGGTACATCAATAGCATGTTGAATCGCCTTTCTCAAGTTCTGATTAGACAAGAGTTCGTTTTCAACATTCATACCGACCCAAACATAGTAAAGTGATGGATATTCTTCAATAATTGAGTTCGCTGGTGGCGAAGCTTTCAGATTGGATACTGAGCTCACAGGAACACGAGTATAGTCAATATCACCTGCCTCAAATGCCAATTGCGCCGTACTTTCATCATCTATTGGGATAATCTGAAGTTCATTAAATGGCGCCTCTCCACCATGCCAGTCTGGATTACTCACAAAAATAGTTTTTTGCTTCGGCTGCCATTCTTTGATTAGATAAGGTCCTGAAACACTAGGTGTTGTGGTACCTACTTTACCGTCGACAGATTCCCAGGCTTTTTTACTGATAATGTTGCCAACAATGTAAGGTAAAGCAATATTCCAAGCAGGTGGATAAGGCTCGTTAAAAACAATTGTGCCTTCATATTTGCTATTGACAACTACTTCTTTAAGTGGACCCCAATCTGGTGAGTTTGTAGATTTAACTTCGCTATCCACAATACGCTCGAAAGAATACTTTACATCTTCAGCAGTCATTTCACCAAAACCATTGGTGAACATGATGCCTTCTTTTAATTTGAAATCGATTGTAGTTGGAGTAGTCTGCTGGATTGATTCAGCTGCATCAAGCGAGTAACCCCATTCTCTGCCAGGTTTATATTGAATAAGCTTACTATAAATAAGACCTTGAATCTCTTCATCAAAAACACCTCCTGAATATGCAGGATCTAGACTTTTGAGATCACTATAAGCTCGAACTTTAAGCACATCACCTGCTGCCAAAGCAAGCGAACTAGAAAGTCCTAATGTAACAATAAATAATGCAATTATTGCTGTTTTAATTTTCATTTTTTTCTCCTTTTATAAATATGATTTGATTTAAAAACTATAAGTTAATAATAGCTCTTAAAGAATATCTTAACAGACTAGACTAATAAATCAAGAAAAACCTCTAGGTAGCTTTTCTTGCGATTCAGATTGATGAACTTGGACACCATTTTCTAGGGCCTTGATACTGCGATTTAAATAGAAATACTCTTCATCACAAGTTACCTTAAGCTGACTATAAATATCAACATTCCAACCAGGTCGAGATTGCTGAGCATGCCAACTGCACTCACTTATAGCGGAGCATGGATCATCAGGCAATATACTGTGTATCTCTTTACAGGATTCACCTACAGTCAGATTGTGCTCCAAGAATGTATACTTACCAAAATCATCATTGATTTTGGTTGTCACAAGACCATTTTTTGAATCTATTTGTATTAAACGTTCATGTTTTTCTGGCCTTATTTTTTTTGTTTTTTTAACCGGACAAACATACCCCTGACCTAAATCTCGAACTAAAGTTGCAGTTCGATCATGACAAGGAACAGTTAAATATGAAGATGCTAAATCTAGGGTCAACTTTGCCTTTTTTGGTGCAGGCCAAATCAAGGGAAAATAAGCAGTTGAAACTGCTAAACGAAGTTTGTGTCCAACAGGAATCTCGTAACCTGTATCATCCAATTTAATAGACACATCCATTACTTCGCCAGCCACTACTTGCTTTGGACAATCTAAACCATTTCGCATAGCAAGATTGAGAACACCATAACTAATTCTTTTACTACTTCCACTGGGAGAGACATCGCAGAGGCGAACAACTACTTGACCACAATCCTGATCACTTGTGATAGCCAACTTTAATTCACAAGCGCCCAGTATAGATATAGAATTTTCAAGTGGTTCTGTATCAAAGCATATGCTATTAATATCATCTTGACGCTGATCTGTTGGAAAATCAGGTCCACACCATATTACACAATATTCACCACTTGCTGAACCAGTAGTTAGAGGGCTCTGCACAGAAACTTTGCCCTTTGTTTTGACATCAGTTAGCTGGCCACCAGAACTTAAATTAAAGTTAATTGTTTGACTTTGAATTGGCCACTGATTTCCCTCTACCCAGAGCCCAGGTCTTTCTTCATAGCTCGCTTGAGGTGGAACAGAATCTTGAATATATGCGGCAATAACTGCTTCATCCATAATCTCATTTTTGATTCCCTTCAGCCAATAATCCCACCAGCGTTTAGCCTCAGCTAAAAAATCCATCTCTGGCTTAGGAGATGCAAAATTTGGGTATTTATGAGCCCAAGGGCCAATCAGTGCTTTTTTTGGGCCAGGTAAACCTTGCATCATGCGTGGAATCGCAACAGAATAGGCATCACCCCAGCCGCCCACACAATATACTGCCGCCTCAATTGCAGAGTAATCTTCATTAATGGAGCCATGCTTCCAATATGCATCTTTATAAGTATGTTCTAGCCAATTTTTTGCAAAGAATGGCATGTTCTGCAATCGTTCTAGCCAATTTTCACGCCAAGTCTCAGGCAGTAATAATGGATCTGGGGGCTTTGCCATAAAACCAGAGATTGTGGAAGCCCAGCTAAAATTTTCTATCAATACAGCTCCCCCACGGTAATGACAATCATCGGCATATCTGTCGTCTGTGGAACAAACGGTTATTATTGCCTTTAATGCAGATGGTCTCAAAGCTGCGACCTGTAAGCAGTTAAAGCCACCCCAAGATTTACCCATCATACCGACCTTACCACTGCACCAATCTTGATGTTCAAGCCAATTAATTACCTCAACAGCATCATCTAGCTCTTGCTGTAAATATTCATCAAGTAACAAGCCGTCAGATTCACCACTTCCTCGAATATCTACTCTTACACACGCATAACCAAAAGCAGCCCAATACGGGTGCATTTGCTCATCACGAATAGCTGTACCATCACGTTTTCGATAGGGAATATATTCTAAAATAGCTGGTACTGGTTGTTCAATGGCATTGGTGGGTAGCCAAGCTCGTGCTGCAAGTTGAACGCCATCACTAAGGGGAATAAAGAAATTCGACCACTCTTCAATAGTGTTAGTAAAATCAGGTTTATTATTCATTGCTTCAATTATAAGTGATTTTTAAAATTATTAAATCACCTTATTTAGCCATTATCATTTATCGATCTTTCCCGACGCCTTTAAATCTTTGTCTTGTGACATACCATGCTCCAAGATCTAATAAAGGACTTGGGGGTAGCCATCTGGCCTTTTGAATTAATAGGCAATCACTCACTAATTTGGAATCATTGCCACAGGCGTAATCGGCCACTCCCAAACCAAAAGCAGTTCCTTTAGTAATCCCAGAGCCATTGTAGCAGCCAGAAAAATAAAGATTATTTGACAATTTTTTGAATATGTTAGTTTTGTTGGCTGTGACTCCTTCTACGCCAGAATAAAGATGTTCAAAGCTTACATGACTTAGCTCTGGAAATCTATTATCGAAAGCTTGTCGATGAATTTTTTGTCTTCTTTTGAGTTGCTGATCATTTAATAAACGATGACTATTGTATTCAGCAGTGTTTCTAATTGAAATTCTTTTATCTTCTGTGAGTCTTACTGTTGCACCACCACTATGAAGCGATAAAACACCCCATGAAGATTCACTTCCAAGCATGTTAACTTCATCCTGAGTCAATACTCGCGTTATACTTCCTGATAGTGTAACACCAACAACTCTTTGTTTTTGCTGGCCTTTAGCCAAAGACTCATAGTTACAGGCCATGATGACGTTCTCAGCTTTAATCGTTAAATTTGGAAGTCTTATTGTATTGATTTTTCCATACTCCATTCCCAATACTGGAGAGTTCTCATAGAGCTCAACGTTACTTGGGAGGTTGTCAGCGAGACCAAAAACTAATTTAGCAGGTTGAACTAGAGCGCCATTTTTAACCTTGACTCCCTTTCGGTACCATGATGTCCCGAGCTCTAAATTAATTTGATCTTGCGAGAGTGGCACATGCTCAATTTGCCTCTTTTTAAGATAGTCAACAAAATAATCACACTCTTCAGATGAGTTTTTATCAGCCGCCATATGATAAATTCCTGACTCCTTAAAGTCGCAATTAATATGGTTTTTATCAATTATAGATTTTAGAGAGTCAAGACCGGTCTGATTAATGCGATCAACCCTTTCATATTGTCTGAGTTGATCCTTTTGATAACCTCCAGAGAAGTGACTATGCGCCACAGCATATCCTGAATTTCTTCCAGACGCACTCTGCCCGACTTCTCTAGCCTCAAGCAAAACAATCTTTTCATTAGGATTAAGCTCTGCCAGTCTTCTCGAACATGAAAGACCTGTAAAGCCAGCACCAATGACCAACCATTTTGTGTCCACTTGAGAGGTTAATTTTGGACGAGGTACTCTAGATGGGATTAAATCAACCCAACCCCTAGTTTCATGATCAAAGTTAAGGCTATCCTGACTCACAAAATGATTAATTCAAATGATCAATTAAGACAAAGTGGTCACAAATTTCTTCGGCCTGCTTTAACCAACGATTAACTAGCTCGCTCTGATGGGGAGCTGCTGAAACACCAGGAGGAATTTCTTGATTAATTACCGCTTCAACCGCAAGAGCAACAGAACATGACACTAATTGAGCCATTGCGCTTCCTTTGTCATTTCCAAGAGTGTCCATTAAGAATTGCTTATGCCAAATAACCTGTGATTCTTTTTCAACCTTTAACTCAACGGTTAGGATGACTCGATCAACCTCATCCTCCTTATAAGAATATTTATTCCATAAATCATCACTGATCTCCTTCAAGCGATCTTCTGCTAAAGAGGATTCAAGCGAATCTACCTCTGAAAAAATATCTCTCCATGCATTTTTCCAACCTTTGTAGCGTAAAGTACCTCTTACAAATTGGTTGATTTTTAGACCACCATCCATTTTGTATTGCTCTATAAATGGAAGAGAGTCTCGATTAGGGTAAACTTCAAACTCATCTTCACCCCATGGCATCGGGAGAGGATAAAGCTCTACAGACTCCCATGGCTTTGTTACAGTATAAACTTCGCCATCACGAATACTCACAGAGGTCGACATCAAAGCCTTTAAAACGCCGAGTGGAGACCAACTAAACTTGTAGCAAAAGTCATTTGGAATATCACTCAAGCCGCCACAATAACTTAGAAAAAAATGTTCATTCTGCGCTGAAAAGACACTTGATTTTTTGTAATCCTCAACCAAGGCATGCGACATACTATGATCAATTCCAGGGTCTAGCCCGACCTCATTGACAAAACATAAATTTTTCTCTTTTGCAGCATCATTCAAAACTCTCATCTCATCTGAAATATATGAGCTTGATACAAAATGAGCATCTAGTGAAAGACAAAGCTCTGCAACCGGAACATGGAAATTACCAGGAAGCATTGAAACAACTAAATCTCCAGCTATAGCATATTGCTTAACAGCATTGAGTGAAAATGGAACCACTTGATAGTCTCCACTGACACCAGACAAAGCTTCAATTGCTTTATCAACTGTGCGGTTGTAAACAACAACTGAATGTCCTTTCTCAATCAGCATTTTTAAACCTGGAATTGCTGAGAGTCCAGTTCCAAGCCAATGAATTTTTCCCATTGAAGCTCCTTACATATTTTTATGGTGTCTATCCCAAAACTGACATATAAATTAAACTTATCTAATAACTCATTTTATCCCTCAATCGGATATATTTAATTTTCATTTTTTAGTTTAAATAGCAAAGTCAAGCTGTCGCCAAGCCTCATAAGCGACAATTGACACACAGTTTGATAGATTTAGACTTCTTGAACCATCCTGCATAGGAACCGTAATCCCATCATATTCATCCATTATTTCCTTTGGAAGGCCCTTAGTTTCAGAGCCAAATAGAAATGAATCATGGCTATGATATTTAATATCAGCATAGCTTTTAGTAACCTTTGTACTTACAAAATAAAGCTTTGCAGGATTAGCTTTATCTAAGTAATCATCAAAGTTATCATATTCATAGACACTTGCTAAATCTTTATAATCAAGTCCAGCACGTCTAAGGCGCTTATCATTCATCTCAAATCCATAAGGCTTAATAAGGTGAAGGTTGGCACCCATATTTGCTGATAAACGGATGAGATTACCTGTATTGCTAGGTATCTCTGGCTGGAATAATACTAAATTTAGCATAACGCTATTTCACAGAAAATTACATTATCATCCCATAGATATCAAAAAAATTAAAGATTCTCTAACACCTGATAATTTCAAGGCATAGCAAAACCATCTTGTTGATATAATAGCGACCTTATGCAAGAATACTTAAAAATTACTAGGAACGGCCTTTGGAATAATAACCAAGCATTGGTTGCTTTGTTGGGCCTGTGCCCACTTTTAGCAGTTACCAACAATGTGGCTAACGCAATCAGCTTAGGGATAGCAACAACATTTGTGTTGGTTGCTTCTAACCTTAGCGTTTCATTATTTCGTAACTACAT
>PBCV01000049.1 GCA_002717915.1 Fidelibacterota bacterium
GATACGGCCTGGGCCAGATCCAGAACTTGAGAAATATCTCCGTCATGTATGGCCCGTCCCACGATGCCCCCCGGTGCTCCGTTCACCCGGTTTAAGGCAATGGCTGCCTGGGTATTCAGGCAGCGAATATGTTCACCGGTAATGGAAAGAATGGCACTCGTTACTTTCGTATTAGCCATGAGTTCCGCATCAGTCATGACCTTCTCCAATTTTTTTATCAGTTCATCCCGATTGGTGATTACACCCCGTCTAATCCCAGCCGCTGCTACGGATGCGATGCCCAGTAATTTGATCCGTTTTGCTGCAGGAATAACTTGGCCTATGGCACAGGTGATGGTACTGGAGCCAATATCCAGGCCAACAGTGATCTGNCGATCATGTCCATTTCCAATGGGGCTCATGAATGCCGNCCCTTGGCGATGACCTGGTTTTCGTATCGCATATCCAAATAACTGAAATCAGAGATTTTCTTAGGTTGNAGTTTTTTTTCAAATTGTTTAAGTGTATTGATTCGCGACCATACCTTNTCCTGNCCCAGGTAAATATGAGTAGGNTGATCNGATAAAATGAGNTCCATTTCANTNGTTGANGTCATTTTAAGTTCTGATAAATTATTGTATAGCGAGGTGTAGTTGTTGTGAATCCGTGANAACCAAGAAATACANTCTNTTACTTTCACNGANAATGCCATTTCACCNGCTGGATATAACTNGGGCTCCGGGTTAAAATTGGTCATGATCGGTAAGTTGTAATTATNCAGGTTTCCCACATCGGGTAAAACNAATCCTTCTCTATCCAGTAATACCATAGGGTCTGTTTTAAGAAGCGCAATCGGTTTCCGTTCCTTGATTTCAACTTTGATGATTCCAGGGTAATNATGACTGATCCGNGCTGCTTTGACGTAGGGGTGACTTTCTATGAGGTCACCTATNTCACGAAGGNTTACCTNATCTGAANTGGTNCCAATAATTTCACCGAGTACAGCCCTGTAANTATGNGTATCCAGTACATCTGTTTCAGTAAATNTTACATCGGTTATAGATAAGGAACCTTTGAACCGGGACCAACAAAAGGATGCCCAGATCAANGATANTACTGCTGATANAGATAGGATGGAAATCAACGTTCGCTGCCAGNGNAANGTCTTTTTCTTTTTAGCCATCTGCTGCAAGGTCCTTCNGGTCAAACCCNATTGTTTTTACTTCTAATTCCANTNCTATACCGAATTTCTCAAATACNGTTTTACGNGCCANTCGTATCAGTGCAGTGATATCCGAAGCGGATGCACCTCCATGATTAATGAAAAAATTTGCATGATGAGTNGAAATCTCTGCATTGCCAACCCGGGTGCCTTTCAATCCAGNCTGGTCTATTAAATACCCAGCTGCATATTCTTCCGGATTTTTAAANACACTGCCGGCGGAGCGAAATTTGAGCGGTTGATTCGTTTTTCTGCCTGTGCTAGCCTTGTTCCGNTTTNCCTGGATCACGGCTGGATCTTCTTTTTGCAGTTCAAACCGGGCTAATAGAATGAATTCATCTTTTTTAAATGTAGAGAAACGGTACGCAAAATCAATATCACCGGGAGTATAGGTATGGACTTCGCCCTTCATAGTCATGATATCAACGCTTTTTAAATAATTGGAAATTTCGCCGTCGAAAGCACCNGCATTCATGACCAGGGCTCCGCCCAGNGTTCCTGGGACCCCAATCAGGCTTTCCAGNCCCGTTAGATNNTGATGGATGCATTCCTTTACCATTCTTCCCAGCATAACTCCTGATTCAGCGNTNACNNTGCCCCNGTTAATTTCCAAATGNTTCAATGATTTAGNCGGACTGANCACAATCCCATCAATNCCATCATCGGCNACCAGCAANTTTGACCCGGAGCCAACAAAATAAGCTGGAATGGNATGCTCATNTGCAAATTTTAAGATCTCTGCAAGGTCGAAACGATCCCTTGGNGTGATATAAGCNGTGNCCGGACCGCCAATCCCATATGAGGTATGTTGNGNCATAGGNTCNTGCTCAAGNAGGGTACCTTTAACGATGGATCTTAATTCTGCCATATGCTTCAACCGGTTACTCCATNAGCAAGGGATTNCANGTGCTTGGAATAGGANTCCNCNTAACGCCAGATACTCCCAGCACCCATTGTTATAACNATATCCTNGGGCTGGACTAAAGTATCCAGTTTGGCTTCCAGGTCNTCCAGATCTGGAANCAGGTAACACCTGTCCTTTATTTTATTGTAAAGTTCATCGTAAATCANTTTTGATGTTACTCCNGGTATGGGCTGTTCCCGGGCAGGATATATGTCNGTAATAAGGACCAGATCNGCAATCTGAAGTGCCGTTGAAAATTCNCNGAAAAATTCGCGGGTCCTGGTAAAAAGATGGGGTTGAAACACAGCCACAANCCTTCGTTTCCANCCGCTTTTTGCTGCANTCAGAGTTGCTNCNACCTCTGTAGGATGATGAGCGTAATCATCNACAACCATAATGTCATTGTATNTNCCTTTGATGTCAAATCGCCTGCGGACACCGCTATANGCTGTAATACCGGCTTGAATCATTTCGAAAGAAAGGCCCATTTCCAAACCTAAAACGACGGCTGCCAGNGAGTTCAGTACATTATGTTCGCCAGGAACATTTAACTGAATTTCTCCCAGGTTTTCCTCCGCGCGAAAAACAGAGTATGTGGATCTGTTTTCATTAAATCGAAGGTTTTCCGCTCGATAGGCCGCATCCCTTGACCGTCCATAGGTGGTCATGGGCCTTTCAATTTTNGGAATNATTTCCTGNANGGCGGGTGAATCTGCGCACNCAATCANTTCACCGTAGAAGGGTACGGACTGGCAAAACTGGATGAAAGCGTCCTGNAGTTCCTNCAGGTTTTCGTAACAGTCCGTATGCTCTAACTCTANATTTGTAATAATGCCAATCGTGGGTTTCAAGGCGAGAAAACTGCGNTCAAACTCGTCNGCTTCTACAACGATAATATCACCTGAACCTAATTTTGAATTGCTGTCTAAATTNTGAACCANTCCNCCCACAACTANGGTTGGATCTTTCTTNGCATGGGCCAGGATGGTACCCACCATGGATGAAGTCGTGGTTTTACCATGGGTTCCNCCAANGGCAATGCTGGTCTCTTTCACNGANATNAATTCCCCCAGCATTTCAGCCCTGCGGATAACCGGTATTCCCTTNTGACGGGCTCGTACAATTTCCGNGTTTTCCAAAGGAACNGCGCTGGAAAAGACCAATACATCCGCATNGGTTAAATTACCAGGATCATGNCCGATTTTTATGTCCACACCAAGTTTTTTTAACCGTTTNACGTTNTCATTCTCGTTTATATCCGAACCGGAAACATGAAACCCAAGGTTCAGGAGCAATTCTGCAATNCCGCTCATACCAATTCCNCCAATGCCTACGAAGAACACATTCTTTATTTTTCGAAAGGTCATGCNGCAGCCTCAAAAATATGATCAACAATNTCACTGGTGGCATCCGGNCGGCCCAGCTTTTTTGATNCCANGCNCATTTTATNNAGTTCCTTCTGATTATGNATCAAATTCATAACAGTGTGAAAGAAATCCTGTGAACCAAGGGATTTTTCAAANAGGATACGGGCTGCCCCCGCATTAACCAAAGCCTGGGCATTTTTTGTCTGGTGATCCCCNGCTGCAAAGGGGAAAGGAATCAAAATGGCTGGTTTTCCACATACGGTTACTTCTGCCAGTGTCAAAGCGCCGCTACGGCAAATGATCAGATCCGCAATGGCATAGGCGTCTGCCATATTATGGATGAAGGGGACGATACGAATATCGTCCGATTCCATAGACCTNTATTTTATGTATTCCAGGTCACCGGTCTGCCACAAGATCTGCANGCCNGCACCNGCAATNTTTGCAACAACCTGACTCATCATTTTATTCAGATACGCAGATCCCTGACTACCACCAAAAAGAAAGATAGTTTTATGGTCTTCTGCCAGTTTGAATTCCTTNAATCCTCGTTGTGGATTTCCATCAGNAATTCCNTGTCGTACAGGATTCCCCGTAAGAACCGTATCANACTCCAAGTGGGTATTTGCATCGTTGAAGGCCACACAGATTGTTTTTGCTTTATCTGCAAACCAGCGTGTCGTNATTCCAGGATAGGAATTCTGCTCCTGCAGGATAATGGGCAAAGGGTTATTNTTTTTGGATGCCATNTANAGGGGAAGGGCAGANGCATAGCCCCCAGTTCCCACCACAACCTGNGGTANGAATTCGTTCATCAAGGATCGAATTTTCAGCATGGAACGGATGATCCGAACCGGAAGCAAACTATTTCTCCCAAGACTTTGCAGGCTTATACCACGCTGGAACCCGCGGATAGGAAGAAGAGTGTGCCAGACATCCTTTACAGGGAATACCTTGGCCTCAAGTCCAAAATTAGAGCCTACATAATGGATTTTAGCACCAGGTTCCCGATGATGAATTTCTTCACCAATGGCCAGGGCGGGGAAAAGATGTCCGCCTGTTCCTCCACCTGCAATCAGAATCTTATGTTCAGCCATAAAGAGCCGGGCTCCACCCGCGTTTACTGCCTACTGAACGTCTCGATTGGGATATATTCAATAAAATACCCATCATTGCCATGTTGGTAACCATCTCTGAACCACCGTAGCTCACCATAGGCATAGGCAACCCTGTAACGGGAAAAATCCCTGAGACGACCGCCGCATTTACAAAAGCATATAAGACCAGATTAAATGCAATCCCTACTGCAAGAAACACGCCAAATGGATCTGTGCATTCTTTTGCAATTTTCAATCCGCGAAAGAAAATGAGGAGGAATAGGGTTAATATAGGTACCGTACCAATAATAAAACCCAGTTCCTCACCGATGATTGCAAAAATAAAATCTGTATGAGGCGTTGGCAGAAAATGATTTTTTTCAATACTGTTGCCTAGCCCAACACCAAAGATCCCGCCATTCCCAAGGCTGATCAAAGATTGGCTGGCCTGGTATCCAGCATCCGGATCATCCCCGATGCCAAAAAATGAAAATATACGTATTCGCCTGTACTCCCGGGAAAGAAGAACAGGAATGCCTATTAGGAGAGCACCTGCGCCAGATAAAGACAGTTGAGAAATCTGAGCGCCGCCGATAAAAAGAATCAGCACACCTATTGCACCAATCATGAGTGCTGTACTGTAATCCGGTTGAATAATGATCAATCCCATAATTACGGTCAACAAACCTAAAGCAGGAAGGAGACCCTTTTGAAATTGCTGTAACTGTTCTCTTTTTTTATCGGCATAATAGGCCATAAAGACAATGATAGAAAATCGAGCTAAATCAGATGTTTGCAATGAAAATGGACCCACATAAAGCCATCTGGATGGCTTGTACCAGGAATGCCCATTCGCCAGATAATAGATTTTCGTAATGATGAGTAACAGGATAGATGCCATAACTAAATAGGGAGCAATGTCCTTAAGCATTCTGTAATCAAGGATCAGGAACCCAAACAGGAAAAATACACCAACAAGCAGTCTTTTCAAGTGGTTCTGCAAGTATAACATATCGGTTCGTCCGTTTGAAGTGGCAAACGATTCATACCAGCTGGCACTGTACAGCATGACAGTGCCCAGTACTGCAAGAATGCACAGGTATATCAGAAGTTGGCGGTCGTATTTCTGGATAATCATATCAATCATACTGCTTTGATCTCCATTACGGCCGATTTGAAGAATTGGCCCCGGACNTCAAAATTTGAAAATTCATCGAANCTGGCGCAACCCGGAGATAACAATACTATATCCCCGGGAGCAGCCAGGACTTGGGCTTTCTTTACTGCAGAGTTAAGATCTGTGACCTGCACCGATCTTACCGCATCCCCTAGTGCAGCATCGATTTGCCCGCCGGCCTCTCCATAAGAGATCACATCTCTTACATGACTTGACTTGATATGTGGAAGGAGTAGCCGAAAATCTGCGCCCTTATTGCGTCCGCCAAGGATCAAAATAATGGGCTNTTTGAATGTGTCAATCGCNACGATGACGGAATTTATATTTGTGGNTTTTGAATCATTAATNTACTGGACATCATTTATGGTTAATACATGTTCCAAACGGTGTTCNACACCTNTAAATGTTTTCATGACCTGGCTGATGTGNTCATCTGGAATTCCNAGGAGNTGGGAGCAGGTNGCAGCAGAAAGCAGGTTGNATANATTGTGATNCCCGNGTATGCNAAGTTCATCCAATCNAGCAAGGGATTTTCCAGAATGATTTNTTATAGATGTACCNTCNNAGGTATANAGAGTGTCNGANCGCGTGGTGCTGAAAGGNTGCANCCGGANAGNNTGNTTCTCCANAGNGGAGACCAATTCAGGATCATCCCCATTATANACGACACANTCCTCCTGATCCATNTTCTGGATCATACGTAATTTCATTTTGAGATATTCTTCCATAGANCCATGTCGATCTAGATGGTCAATTGATAAATTTGTGTACANTGCNATTNTGGGTGANAAATGNTNAANAAATTCCATTTGGAAACTTGACACTTCCAGGATATANGTCCGAGTNTCATCGAGAGTTTTTATNTCATTNAGNACGCGTTCAGAAAAAGGGANTCCCATATTTCCAGCCATCACNGCATGNNTGTTCTTGGATTGACACATCNNNGNNAAAATATANGNNGTAGTTGTTTTTCCATTGGATCCTGTCACAGCAANAATCGGAGACTCTGTNAACCAGCTGGCAAATTCTATCTCNCCCACAATTGGTATATTNNTTTCTTGAGCTTTGATNACAATATCTGCATTTTTTGGCACACCTGGAGAAANAACCCANAAATCTGCATCNNAGATTTTTTCACTGTGCAANCCTGTTTCNCTNGCAATNTGNTGANAGTNCATCAANTCCATGGCATGNGCACTGATCCGNTTGCTGNAACCNGAGTCNCTTGCAAAGACCCNNGCACCCAAATGATTCGCAAGCTTAGCTGTCTCAATTCCGCTTANACCTAAACCAATCACGGTGACCTGTTTGTCACGAATGTTGATATTTTCTCTGACANTTATATCAATCATCTAATCTTAAATGTTGTTAATGAAAAAAGNGCCAGCAGGAGACCAATAATCCAAAACCTNACCACTACTTTTGACTCAGGCCANCCTGNGAGCTCAAAATGNTGATGAATGGGTGCCATTTTNAAATACCGTTTTCCTTTGCCTGTGGAAGCCTTTGTCNATCGGAAGTAGGAAACCTGAAGNATCACAGANAGNGCTTCCCATACNAATACACCNCCGATGATNAACAGNAATAATTCTTTTTTAAGGAGNACGGCNANGGTCCCAAGAGCTGCGCCNGTTGATAGAGANCCTGTGTCCCCCATGAAAACTTCGGCTGGAGATGTATTGAACCATAGATATCCGATGCAGGCTCCAGCCATGGCTGCNGTNAAAATGGTCAGCTCTCCNGCACCTGGTATATAGATGATGTTTAGATAATCAGAAAAATCTACTCGACCNGAAATGTATGCTATAGCTGCAAAGACTGTAAAACAAATTGCCAATAGTCCTGCGGCTAATCCGTCCAGCCCATCGGTTAAGTTTACNGCATTGGATGTNCCAGTTATGACAAGGATGACCATTAGAGGGTAGAGCAACCCCAGGTCCAANTCCACGTTCTTTAAAAAGGGCATNGTGGTTTTGGTGTTGAATTCTGAAAATTCCGGTGTATTTAAAATCCACAGGCTTACAATACTGCCCAATGCAATCTGACCTGCCATTTTATACCGGGCTATAAGACCGCGTTTCATTTTTTTNATCACCTTCAAATAATCATCCATAAATCCAAAAATGCCCATCCANACTGTTGCAAATACAATAATCTGGATNANGGGACTGTTCAATTTTGAGAACAGGAGGGTTGGGAGGAGTACAGCCATTAAAATGATGACTCCTCCCATTGTNGGCGTGCCCCTTTTCTTCATGTGTGATTCGGGCCCTGTTGGACGAATTTCTTCGCCGATTTGGTTTTTATGTAGTATGTGGATAACCCAGGGCCCTATTATGAAGCTTATGATAAGTGCTGCAATCGCNGCTGTTGCAGCACGAAATGTGATGTATTCAAATAAATTGAANATAGAATATGANTCTTTNAGCGGAGAGAGGAGATAATACAGCATTACAGGGAGAAGACTCCTTCAATCACNTTTTCCATGGCCATNCCGCGGGANCCCTTGAATAANATTTTATCCCCTGNATTNACCGTGNTTTTTAATGANTCAATTAAACTCTCTNGNGAACTAAAATGCTCNTGAACNACTCCATTTTGAATCGCAGAATCCGTATGNACGGTGTGCTCACCTACTGTGAATACGCCATCCAGCCCCATTTCGGAACATTTTTCACCAATTTTACGNTGCTGTTCATCCGATGTNGGACCCAGTTCAAACATATCCCCGAANACAAAAATCCTGCGCCCATTTCCGGAAAAGGCNTTTAAATAATCCAAGGCTGCCAGGGATGAAGCNAGGTTCGCATTGTANGTGTCATCAATGATGGTAATATTNGCCACTTGTTTTACCTGACACCGTCCTGCNGGAGGAGAAAACGATTGCAGGTGTTTCTTAAGGTCATTCCATTCGATGCCAAGCGTGACTGCAATGGCTGAAACGGCNATACTGTTTTTAATGAATGANAGATTATGAGAACCGGTGGGTATTTCATGNGCGTCAAGGATCAATGTGAGAGTNCCATCNTCTTCNTGGTAGATATCTGCGGGGAAATCGCAATCNGGTGTAAGCCCNAAGGTAATTCTTGGTCCATNGAACGGAATGTTTGACACCATTTNATCCGCTTGATTTACAAATGATATTCCNTCGTCCAANGACCTAAAAAGGNCACCCTTTTCATGNGCAATTGTNTCTAGAGANCCAAATCCTTCCAGGTGAGCNGGNGCNACATTTGTAATTANTCCGTGGGANGGTTCAGCAATGGTNCATAGNACTTTAATTTCCCCCGGTACACTGGCACCCATTTCAATGATNGAGATATCGTGTGANTCATTCATNTGAAGGAGAGTAAGGGGAAGTCCAATATAAGTGTTGAAATTCCCNTCTGTGGCGTGCACATTGTAGCTGCCTGACAGTACATGTACGAGTAATTCTTTGGTGGATGTTTTTCCNTTGGAACCGGTTATACCGATNACTGGAACATCAAATTGCCTGCGCCAGGCATTGGCAANNTTGCCAATCTCCATTAAGGGATCANTTACCTTAACCTGTTGGAATTCTAAATTTTCNTCCCTGNNNGAGACCAATGCAGCAGATGCTCCAGCGTCAGNCACNTGATCTANAAATGTATGTCCATCAACCCGTTCACCCTTTAANGCGATATATAGGTCACCTTCANCTACATNGCGACTATCCGTTGTAATTCCCGTGACAGGNTGGTNCAATTGANTGCCCGTNACNGATTCAAAAATGGNANTAAACATCTCTGGNTGATGNATATCAATTCTCACTGGTATTCNCGTATAATCNTTATATCAGAATAAAAAATTCTTTGACCCATAATTTCCTGATATTCCTCACGACCCTTTCCAAGAACCGCTACAATATCATGGGCATTTGCCTGATCTAAGGCTGATCTTAATCCCATTTCGCGGTCCATAAAGGTTAAGTGGGCAATTCCTTCAAATCCTGCAGACACATCTTTTGAAATCTGATTAGGATCTTCTGTCCTGGGATTGTCAGGGGTAATAAAACAATGATGAGCAAATAGTTCTGCGATTCGGGCCATTTCAGGCCGTTTTGTTTTATCCCGGTCGCCACCGGCGCCAAAGACCACATATAGTCTCCCATTATTGCCTGACATTTCTTTTAAGGTGCCCAGTACTTTTTCATAAGCGTCTGGAGTGTGGGCATAATCCACAATTGCCGTAGCTCCTGAAGCAAGGAAGTATGATTCCATACGGCCAGGAATGGGAGGGCAATTTTGAACCCCTGTTTCAATGTTGGATTTTTCCACGCCCAGTGCATGGGCTGCAGAGACTGCAGCTAAGATATTTTCCCCATTGAACGCACCAACAAGATCCGACTTTATGGAATAGGTCCGTTGTCCTGCACTCACACGTCCTTTTATTCCAGAAATTGAGTTACTCAAGTCCGTAAAATGAATCGAATTCCCATTCCCTTTTGAAAAGGATATGACAGGTGCATTAGACTTATCTGCCATTCTCGGTCCAAATGGATCCGATTCATTGATCACAGCGGTTGATTCCAGTGGCAACATTGTAAAAAGCCGGAGCTTGGCCTGATAATAGGATTCCAATGTGGCGTGATAGTCCAGGTGTTCCGGCGTCAGGTTCGTAAATACCGCCACATTGAAATCCACATCAGCAACTCTGTACTGATCTAATGCATGGGAAGACACTTCCATGACAATGTGTGAGAAATCCGCATTCCTCAAATCTGAAAACGTTTTCTGCAGTGAAATAGCATCGGGTGTAGTCAGTGTTGCCTGTTGATCAAATCCATCTGCAATCAACCCTAAGGTCCCGAGCTGGGCTGTTTTATACCCCGTTTGGGTCAAAATCGAAGTCAGGAGGGATGCTGATGTTGTTTTACCATTTGTCCCTGTGATGCCGATAACAGTTAAATGTTTGGTGGGGTGCCCATAATACTCGGCTGCAACAATGGACGCTGCACGGCGCGGGTTTGCTACTTTTATCTGAGGTACGGATAAATCGCCCACATCACGGCCGTTGGATATAATAGCTGATGCACCTGAATCGATGGCCTGGTGAATGTAGTCATGTCCATCAACCTGTGTTCCTGGAATCGCAATAAACATGTCACCTTTTTTAACTTGGTTAGAATCCAGTGTTAAACCACATACAGCTGCATCAGGGATCTCTTGGGAGGAGGAAACCAGAGCGTGTACGATCTCTTGCAATGATTTGGTCATTTTAATCCAACGCTGCACGTGGTGCCTTTGTTCACTATGGAACCAGGTTTGGGGCTTTGCCAGGCCACTTTTCCACTCCCCTGGAGCTTAAACTTGAGTCCGGACTGGCGTAAGGTGGTCATGGTTTTTCGCATACTGAATCCCCTTAATTCCGGCATTTTAACTTTGTTGGAAAATCGCGCCTCGGTTGATAATACATGTGGAAGAGTAGAGACTTCTGTTACCAGGGGCTGCTGGTCTTGAATAATCACATCATCCCTAATCACATATTCAACCGGGTTTCTTTCCCTCTTTGGCGGCAGAATGCTGTCGTCCATATTTATAATTCTTTTAATGACACGTTTAAAGGCAACAGCTGCACCCTCGGAGCCCCAATGAAAAGGTGGCTGGGGCTCGTCCAGCATGATAAATGCGAGCAGCTGGGGATTTTCATATGGGAAAAAACCGATAAAATTTGAAATGAACAGATCATTGGAATATTTCCCGTTCTTCCATTTTTGCGCAGTGCCGGTCTTTCCTGCAACACCCCAGCCAGGAATATCTGCGTTCTGACCTGTACCCTTGGTAATCACCCCTCGAAGCATTTTACGGATTTGAGCCATGGTATGCTCATTTGCAACTTTTCTTAGTATGGCCGGTTCTTCTGAATACACGACAGTTTCAGCATGGTTCATTATTTGTCGCACTAACCGGGGTTTAACCAGGTATCCTCCGTTGGCAACCGCACAATAAGCTGTAGCCAATTGAATTGCTGTAACNCCCACCTCGTGGCCCATGGCGATCTGTCCCAATGACACAGCACTCCAGTCNTTGATAGAATTCAGTTTTCCTGTNACTTCGCCGTTNAGNCTAATCCCTGTCCTGGAGCCAAATCCAAAATCNCTGCTGATGGTNTAGAGAGTTTTCGGCCCAACNCGTTCGATCATTTTGATTACACCAATATTGCTGGAATAATGGATAATCTGAGGGAGAGTAAGCATGCCATATTCTTCGTGNTCNCGAATTGGGATGGTGTAATACTGATATTCTCCATTCTCACAGTTGAATTCTTCCTTTAAACTNATTTTTTTNTCATAAATGGCTGAGACAGCGGATACAACCTTNAAGGTTGATCCTGGCTCAAACTGGTCTGTAATTGAACGAATCCGGTGCANATCCGCTTTAGANCTACTAAACTTATTGTTATCAAATCCCGGTGTTGATGCCATGGCCAAGACCTCGCCCGTCTGNGGATCCATGATCAGTCCNGTGGCAGACACGGCGTTTGTTTCNNTTTGGCGTTTNAGTAATTCTTCTTCCAGNATCGATTGATACTCTAAATCNANTGTAAGTTGAATATTGCTGCCATCAACCGGTTCTTGGAAAGGCATNCCGCTTTTATGCTGAACTTTCCCNCTCCAACCCTTGGTTTTATATACCCANCCCGGGGNTCCTTTCAAATAAGTGTTAAAATCTTTTTCTATACCTGAAATCCCNTCATCATCAAAATNAGTATACCCCAGCATNTGGGCAGCCACATGGTTNTGNGGGTAGTAGCGCCGGTATTTCCGTTCAATGTTTAAGCCTTCAAATGCAGTGGTTACCAGCGTTCCCAGTGTTTCTCGCTGGAGATTTCGCTCCANATATTCAAACNTGGAATTGGAATTAAGTTTCTTAAGATATTTTTCCTTCGGTTCTCCGGTNCTTTTACTGATCGCAGTAGCCAGNCCAGTCTTATCTTTNACTCTNGTNGGNTTTACCGATAAAGTATAGTGAATTATATTTCGTGTGAGNGGANGGTTATNNCGATCAAAAATATTACCNCGGTTNGCCGGAATGTNCTGCTTTTTTTGGGACTGCTGTACCACNNCAGTCTGATATCGTTCACCATTNAGTACCTGGATCTGAAATAACCGNGNGCAGAGACCTNCCCAGGACACCAATATAAAGCCTGCCAGNANCGTAATTCGTGTTCTGTATTTTAGATAGGTTTTTGTCACAATACTTTATCCTTCCCNGGAGNAACNGTAATCCTGAGCGTCTCCGGCTCAGTAAATACCATCTTTAATTCATCCTGTGCTTTTTTAGCAATAACATCCGCTCGGCTCATAGATTCGATCTGGCTNTTAAGCTCATGNATTCCATTTTGCAATTCTTTNGCTGTTGAATTCTGTATTTCNATTNCGAGGAGGGTTTCATCTATCTCTGTGTAGACCCATAAATACATGATCAGGCAGGAAATAATTGCCATGGTNGANGTAAAGAATATTAAACTCTGTATNACGTCNNGGGTTTTCTTAGANATTCGTTTTCTGGCCATTAAGATATCCGTTCAGCCACACGCAGTTTTGCACTTTTACTGCGACGGTTTTCTGATAANTCTNCTGGCGTNGGAACCAGTGGTTTTTTTGTTAGGATNGANACCTTTTTTTCATTAGCCAAATNTTTAAAGCAGTGTTTTACCCGCCTGTCTTCCAGTGAATGAAAACTGATAATGGCAATACGACCCCCAACGGTAAGNCGGGAGTAAAAAGATGNAAGGAAAGTATCCAGCTTTTCTAATTCTCCGTTNACCTTGATCCGAATGGCCTGAAATACGCGTGCTATAGANCGGTTTCTNTAATTTGGTGGAGTAGATCTNCGNATGGCTTCTAGTAAATCAAAAACCGTTTGGAGAGGGCGCANTTTAACAATGCTGCGTGCTATGGCCCTGGACCGTTTTTCTTCNCCNTATTGATAAATTAAATTTGCCAATTCTTTTANNGGCAGCTGGTTTAAAATATGGATTGCTTTAGTTTTTTGCGATGTGTCAAACCGCATATCCANATCGGAATCAACTGTNTAGGTAAATCCNCGCAGTGGTGAATCCAANTGCAGGGATGACAGGCCAAGGTCCAATAGAATACCGTTCACTTGGCNGATTCCCATGCCGTCCAGTATGGNATTAAGGTTGTGAAAGGAGTCGTGGAAAAGNGAGAAAGGGGTTGGATGAGAGGAGAGACGTTTGGTACACAATGAGAGAGCCTCTGCATCCCGGTCAATCCCTATAAAATGTCCCTTTTTGGACAATCGGTTTAAAATAAGGGTGGCGTGCCCTCCAAGACCTACGGTTCCATCTATGTAGATACCATCGGTAAAAATATTCAGGTAAGACATAACTTCCNTCGGCATGACCGGAACGTGTGTTCCCGTTTGCCGTACNGGAGTCATTAGANAATGATTTTTTCAGCCAATTCATCGTATGCTGCCGGATCGATTTTAATTGTTTCNTTATCTNTTTTATCCANTTGAACAGGATTCCANATTTCCATTTTANTGACCATNCCAATAATTAATGCATCTTTCTCTAATCCTGCATATTCAATCAGGGACGGAGTCAATGTGATCCGTCCCTGCTTATCATATGTGGAAGGGGAAGCGTACCGTGCAGTATTCCGCACGAACGTCCTATGAATTTTTGATAGGGAAGACAGGCTCCTGAGATTGGTTTCGATCTCTTTCCACTGTGAAAGAGGGTAAACCCAGATGCAGGGGTCCATCCCGCGGGCAATCACAAACGTATTTTCATTGTCTTCAGATAATNCCTGNCTGAATTTGGCGGGAATATTAACNCGTCCTTTTGAGTCCAGCGAGTATGCGTATTCGCCTNTGAATGTATTATTTGTCAAAGTCATGTTTATTAGGGGAAATTACCCACAACTACCCATAATCTTACCCAACAGGCAGAATAATGTCAATAAATATTCTAAAATTATATTTAAAAANAGAAATCTCCCNTCGTGACNANTGTCCGGTGGAGAANTGTGGGTTATTTAATTAATGATTTAGGGTAAAGGTTTGTAGCGCTGGATGGCCATGGAGGGAGGGCTCGGTTTGATGATCAACCGCAGGGGATGTTCATACCCTGAGATATCTTTGATTTCTATCGCATTAATGTAAAGCGCGAGCCCTTTGGTTGTTGTGAANACTAATTCAGATGATTTGACGAATGCANCCAGNTCCTGCTCCCAGTTTGCGTTAAGGATATTTGAAACAGGGGNCANTGTATCGTTTTTAAACGTATAGGCTGTCTGTTCGAGCGTCTTAAGTTTTACAAAAAAGGGAGGGGTAGCAGTCAGTAACTCTTCGCTGGACTGGTCCAGAATATAATCTTTCAATAAATCCTGGCTTGTAAGAGGTCGGATCATTTTTTGAAGAACCGGGCCACTCTCTGTACCTGTAGCCCTACTTTCTTCGTTGAAGATTTTTTGAAATATAATTATAGAGAATATGAAAATGATTGATATGAAACCACCTTTGATATAATCCTGCCTACGTGTTTGATCTGTCAGAAAAACCTTCGNTTTNGTTTCCAGTTCATCTTCANCATNCGGNTCATNTTCNAATNCCGGAACTGATATTACTGGNGGCCGNCTGGTACCCGTNTACGAATCCAGTTGTTCCAGNGATCGTTGTGAGTCTCCGCCAATTTCCTCNGCATAAGCCCNCAGGAATAAGCGGAGATAGGGTGTNTCNATATCGNTGAAATCTCCAGATTCAATTGCCTGCANGTACTGGATATTGATCTTAGTGCGCTCGCTAATCTCTTCAAGTGAAATTTTTCGGGATTCGCGTAATTCTTTTAATTCTTTATAAAATTGTGCCACAGTGTTAGAAAAAGATTTGTGAAATTACNGGCTGGGTNNTNTCAAGAAAACGTTTAATCATNAGGGCNCNGTGNTTTTCTTANTTGTTTTTTCTGGCTCTGCTTTTTTTTATTGAGCAGGCGATTTTCATTTACCCGTTTGGGAGGACGGGTNTTTTTCCNTTNTATTGGCTTNTGTGCAGATTGTTTAAANAANTNGACCATCCTNTTCAANGCATCNTCTTTATTTCTGGACTGGGAACGATGAGANNTTGCCTTGATATTNAGGACTCCNTTTTTTGATANCNGGTTTCCGCCATTCTTTTTCAAATTAGATNAGGAACCATTCCNNGTAAGAATGGCAGGTTANATCATACTGCAGCACAACGGCCGTAGANACTTTGTTTACGTGNTGNCCTCCAGGGCCTGAAGATCGGANGGCTTTGTAAATTATTTTATNCTCAAAAATTGAAATGGTATCNCTGANTTGAATCATNCTNGATCCANNGTGTGTNAAAGGGCACGGTANTGGGTGTAAAAGGANGNAANAGGCAAGTCCCATAACGTTANAATAACAACCCTGAACCTTATNAATATGGACGGAGAATCCATCCTGTATCCCATANCTTCCCGCCTTATCNTATGGATTATATTTATTAATATAATTTAATATATCTTCGTTANTTAAAGTNTTAAATGAAACAAANGTNCGCTCATTAAATGTAATATCTATNTCTGANTCTAGCANAATGAGTGAGACGCCTGTNATCACCTCNTGTGTTGTGCCGGAAAGNGAACGAAGCATTAATACACTGTCTTTTTCATTATTTGGCTTNCCCAATATTTTTCCATTNAGGANAACAACAGTATCTGCTCCAATAATTAACGAATCAGGATTNTTTTCTGCAACATTTTTTGCTTTTTNCCTNGCCCAGTGTTCNGTAAANGCTTCTGGGGGAAGAGGAAGGCTGAGATCNTCCTTTATTGTACTGGGGACAACAGAAAAATCAAATCCGATTTGAGTTAATAACTGTTTTCGCCTGGGAGACGCNGATGCCAGAATAATGGACTTTNGATTCATGATTTAATTTTATTGATATTTTGCNCATCGGCCAATATAGGATACGGTGGATTCATCTCCAATGGCTTTCAAGCGGTACAGGTAGACGCCGTTTGCAATATTCCCTCCAAAAGAGTCTAAACCGTCCCAATCAATGGTGTGATACCCTGCTGAAAGATTAAATTTCTCAAAGGATTTAATTCGTCTACCTCCTAGGGTATAGAGATCGAGTGTAAGATCAATATTCTGGGTTACTTCAAACGTAAATTGAGTAGATGTAGCAAAGGGATTTGGAAAATTATATGCATTATAGATTTCCAGTTTATTTACTTGTGTCCTATAAAGTTTTATTTCTTTTTCAGATGGATTATTGGCATTATCCCAGGCTTTTATTTTTATATGAATTCCCTGGCCTACAACTGGATAATTAATCGTACCCGTAATAATGCTGTTCTGGTTATAATAAAAATCATCCGTTATAGTTAAAAAGTTGTTGGTATTCATATCAGTCAGCATAATCTCATGGCCCGTTTCATTGGTCAGGTTTATACCCAATGGGTCTGAAAGGCGAATAATCAGGTCTTCATTTTCCGGAAAATGGTCCCCCTGTTCCAGACCTGTTCCGGTTATGGTTTCAAATGAGATCTGTGGTCCAAATGTATCCTGTGTCCCCGATCCACCGGCTAGTTGAATGTTGCTTATTGCACCGCCTGCTTCGTTTTCATTATTGTGAATGTAGGTCAAAAGATGGGCTGGATCATCCGCATAAGAAATATCCTGAGGAATTCGAATATCTCCATTAAAGGATGGTCCGGAAAATGAGAATAGACCGCGAAATAAAGTCGCACCGGGAAGGGTGTAAGACAGTGTATAGGTCTCAGATGAAATTTCATATTCCCGTGTTACGTCCCGGTCAGCATCCCGGAGAGAGACAAAGCCATTTCCTGAGTTCTGTATCAGTGACTGGGAACCGGAATATGTGCCTGTTTCCAGCGTTTTCAGGGTATCCGGTGAAATGGTTAGATCGGATAGGATTTCTTTTGGCATGGGAAGCTGCATGGCAGGATCACCGAATAAATGAAAGTACTGAGCCTCGCTGGTACCGTCTTTAATGGATTGGAGTAAAATGCCCACTTTAGCATCACTGACTTCACCGTTGTTGAACATATATTCAAACAGGTTCTGGGTATACCGTTCATTCCCAGTAACCGTTATGGGGCGGCTGGTTGAAATAACCATGGATGCAGCATTCATGGGTTCCCGGATCAATTCTTCGGAAAATGATTCTGTCAATGGATCATCAAAATGCCCAAAGGAACAGGTTCCCACCACCCAAAGGGGAAGTTTTGTTCCCGTATTTATTTGATTTAGATCTCCCCGATCCATATGCAGCAGTTTTTCCTGGGCCAGCTGGTAAGCAGAACCGTGCCCGATATAGGATATAATCGCTGTCCCGGAACTGAGACTGTTAAACAGGGCTTCCGTTGCAGCAGGTTTAATTACGCCGTAGGCTGAAGCATCGCTCACTTCCGGGTATTCCATCATATACAGTTTGTCGATGTAAATGAACGGAGGAACTATAGCTGCCAATTGCTCTGAATTTAAGGTGTGTGATTTTCCTGTGGCGATCGATCCGTGGCTAGGTTCAGGCCTGGCTGCATCATCTGCGACCAGGGTTACACGTTGTCGCCAGGGACCAAAATTAGGATTGGTTTCAATTTCCAGAACTTTTTCAACAAAATGCACTACTTCTTCTTCATTCTTTGCCGGATACCGGCCAGTTGCAATCTCGGGAATGCTGCCGTAAACCGTGGCCAACAGATCATCGGTGGCATAGGTCCTGGATGATTGTACCTGAATTGTGGGCACAACGATGGAGGATTGCCCCGTGATATTCCTGTAATCATAGCCTCCATCCCCCAGTATGAGGGCACAATTAGGAGCTGGAGATTGCCATGCTTCCTGGGTCCATTGTATAAAACTCCGGATGGCCATAGGATCCGGGTTCCCTGCCGAGAACTCGTCATAGATCGATTCAATGCTTGCATATCGAGCTGGGTTTCTTAATTCAACCAGGTCTATTGCTTCATCTCTGAATTGTTCCGGTCCGATAATGAAATAGTCGGCCTGGATTCCTGTCTGGCGGAGCATATGGAACTGCTGATCTTCTTTTAACTCCAGGTCAGTTACGCTATTCAGATCTGATATATCAAATACTACAAAACGGCTTAAAGTACTGAAAGGTAAGGTAATATTACTGTACCCGGAATCATCAATAGGGACAATCCCTGGGCTTGCCGGGTCAGAGATATCCCACAATTGAACAGATTCAGGTATTTCCCCGCTGAATGAAAACCGTACGTCCTGACCTAAAAGTGGAGATACAAACTCATATTCGCCTGAAAAAGAAAGTTCCCTGCCATACTGGATTTCAAAATAATCAAGATAAGGGGATGAATTGGCATCTGTGGATGAATTTTTTATATAGAAAACGTTTGAACCATTATCAAGGGAGATATCCGGTGTATTGTCTGATAGTGTTCTGGATGCAGTCCCGGACCAGCTCATGGTTGAACCTATCTGGTCTCCATTCAAACTTCCGTGCAATAGTGTCAATTCATGGTACGATGTGGATGTCTCTGTTACAGAATGGCCTCGAAACCGGGCTGAGACAGACATATTGACACCGGACTTTGGATCGGGAAGATCTGCTAGAATAGGTTGGGATCCGCCGGCTAAAATTGGGCTCCCGACCCATTCCGTTCCGGATGCTTTTAGATTAATAAGATCCGATTCAGCATGATAAGATGACAATCCATATTCAATGAGCGTTCCGGACTGGGGCTGGGTTTCTGGTTCAATCCGTTTGCCCCTTTCTTCAGAATTATCCGGAACCAACAGCCAGCATGAATTGGATGAGAAATAGACATTTTGATGCCATTGAATATTTTCCCCTAAGAGATCAAACCCGGATGAACCGCGTCCGTAAAAAATGATTTTATCATTCGGATCAAATGACCCGTTTTCCTCGCCGGAAACAAGGATAGCCAGTTCAACAAGGTTTTCTGGCAGATCTTGATTGGTCGCCTGGGTACGGGACCGTCCCAGTTCCTGGCTCATGAAAATGGAGCAGGACCTGGGATCCACCTGGGAAATATCCGAGATGGACGAAGACAGGGTAGAATATGGGATTGAAAC
>PBCV01000050.1 GCA_002717915.1 Fidelibacterota bacterium
TCGCCAACTACAGCGATTACTAATTATATGATCGGATGTATAGGACTCTATCTTGGCTGGCAGACCTTACAAATCCAGGATTCATTGTTTCATATTTTATGGGCGTGCAGTTTTTTTTCTTTAAGCCTGGGCGCATTTTTAGGGGGATCGTACTATGGGTTTGGTCCCCGATTACCGAATTATATCACAAAGGTTATCTGGAGGTTAACTCTGATTTTTGTTGGAATCACAGGACTGTTCCTGGCAGGCTCTGCCGCAACATTTTATATTAATGAAACAGGCAAATTTGGTCTTATGATTGGATCTGCGATCTTAATTATCAAGTATGTTTTAGATTTAAATAAGGATGACACATTCCATCATGCAATCAAATTTTATGTGCCTTTGATAATTCTTGCATTGATCGGGTTCATACCTGCATTTTTTTCATTGGGATATACAGGTGCATTACCGATAGTGATTGGTTTGCTTGTTAACCTTTCTGCGGCTGGGGTTCAGGCAAGCGGTTTGACGTTGCATAAACATTTTAATCATAATGATCTATTCCATGTGATCCAGATACTGGGTATGATCCTCATGTATCGCGGTGGGTCGGAAATCTCCACGGTTTAGCAGGCAAATCATTATTGTCACAGTATCCTATTTCTTCCTTATGCTAAACCAAAACATCTCCTAAATTCGCCCGCTATTTTTTAGGATAAAATGTGAAGATCAAGGTCAATAAACCGAACGAATACACCCGAGAACTTGAAATAGATATTCCATGGTCAGAGCTGGAATCAGATTTCAATACTACTATTAAAAAATTCAGTAAAAAGGTTAAAATGCCCGGGTTTAGAGCAGGTAAGATTCCCAGGGACAGACTGATGCAGCAGTTCCAGGCTAATATAGAAGCGGAATTCATGGATAATAATTTCCAGAAATATTATCTAATGGCGGTGCAACAAGAAGAACTGTTACCAATAAATAAAGCAGAGATCAGTGACGTCCATTTCCATATGAACGAACATTTTTCATTCAAAGCCGTCTTTGAGATTGAACCTGAAATGATCATACCTAAATTGAAAAGAAATTCCTTATCCGTTCAGCAAACCATCTATATTCATGATGAGCATGATATTGAAGATGCCATTATGCAACTTCGCAAATCCCATGCCACCATTGCCACGGTTGAAGATGGAGCGATTGAAGGAGATTATTTGATCTGTACGTTACAGAAACTGGATGAATCCGGGGTGCCGATCATTGGTAAAAAATTTGAGAAACAATACCTGAGAGTGGGTAAAGGTTCATTCACGGATAACCAGAAAGAAAAATTAATCGGGCTCAAGCCGGGTGATTCTACCCGGGTTATTCTTCCGGTAAATCAGGAAGGAGAAAATGCAGAATATGAATTGACAGTTGGCAATGTTGAACGTGAAATCCTGCCTGAAATAAATGAAGAATTCTTAAAGCGTATCAATCCAGACCTGGACTCAATTGATGCATTGACTTCAGATGTTGAGAAAAAGATCAAAGCAAATTTTGAAGAGCGGTCTCGAACTGCCTATGAACGGGACTTATCTGATGCACTGATCGATCTTGCGAGCCCATCCTTTGCCCCTTCCATGGTTGAAAATTACCTAGCTAACTTGATTGAAGATGTTAAAAAACAGAACAAGGGTGAACCCATGGATGAGGAAAAGGTCCGGGAACATTACACCCCTGTGGCTGAACGAAATGTAAAATGGTATTCACTCCGGAATAAACTGATTGAGACTCAGGACATCGCTGCATCCAAAGAAAATGTGGAAGACTACATTGAGAAACTGGTGGAGCGGACACCGCAGTCTGAAAAGGAAATTAGAAAATTCTACAAGAAACCCAGTGACCGAAAACGGGTAGAAGATGACCTGGTGGAAAAGAAAATCTTGGATTACCTGGAACAATTTGCTAAAGTCAAAGAGGTAGAAGTATATACTAAAGACCTTCGTGGACAAGACCATGCACATTGATGAAAAAATATTGAACCAACTGGTACCCATTGTTGTTGAGCAAACGGGACGATCGGAACGAGCATATGATATTTTTTCCCGGCTGCTTAAGGAACGGATCGTTTTTATGGGCACACCAATCGATGATTCAATGGCATCTCTTATTATAGCACAATTACTTTTTTTAGAAGCGGAAGATTCTGAAAAAGATATTTACCTTTACATTAATACCCCCGGTGGCATTATTACTTCTGGAATGGGGATCTACGATACCATGCAGTACATCAAGCCCGATGTTTCAACGATCTGTCTTGGACAGGCTGCCAGTATGGGTGCTTTTCTTTTGGCAGGAGGTGCCAAGGGAAAGCGGTCTGCATTGCCAAATTCCAGAATCATGATCCATCAACCCATGGGTGGAACGGAAGGCCAGGCAGCCGATATCAAGATCCAGGCTGAAGAGATCCTGCGGATTAAAAAACAGTTAAATACGATTCTTGCCAAGAACACGGGCCAAACCCTGAAAAAGATCGAAACGGATACGGACCGGGATAATTATCTCACATCCAGAGAAGCCAAAACATACGGGCTCATCGATTCTATTCTAACCAAGCGTAAATGAGTAAGATCCGGAAAGGGAAAAAACCAGAGATCAATCTGGACCCTGAAGTGGATCAGCCAAAGGCTGGGTTTAAGGTTACCCTTCAAAAACCTTCAAAAATCAAATCCAACCTGGATATTCATGTTGTGGGACAGGATCGTGCTAAAAAGGCCATCGCTGTTGCAGTCTATAATCATTACAAGCGGATCATTCATCAGTCTTATCTCACGGATGTTGAATTGGATAAGAGCAATATCCTAATGATAGGATCTACCGGTACTGGAAAAACCCTGATCGCACAGACCTTGGCCCGTTTTCTATCCGTACCCTTTGCCATAGCAGATGCTACAACCCTGACGGAAGCAGGTTATGTTGGCGAAGATGTAGAGAATATTCTGGTCAGGTTATTGCAGGTTTCCAATTACAATATTGGGGCAGCAGAAAAAGGGATCATCTATATTGATGAAATTGATAAGATCGGTCGGAAAAGCGCCAGTGCATCCATTACACGGGATGTGAGCGGCGAAGGGGTCCAACAGGCTCTATTAAAAATACTGGAAGGAACTGTTGCAAATGTACCGCCCAAGGGGGGCCGAAAACATCCAGAGCAGAGTTTAATTCCCATCAATACATCAAATATCCTGTTTATCTGCGGTGGATCTTTCTCCGGTTTGGAAGACATCATTTCCAGGAGGGCTGGAAAAGGTGAACTGGGCTTTGGAACAAAGAAAAAATTACAACAAAAGAATGTGAACGCTCTCTATGAAGGTGTCAGACAGGAAGATCTCATTGCTTACGGACTGATCCCTGAACTGGTGGGCCGCCTACCTATCGTGAGCACCTTAGATACCCTGGACAAAGATGACCTTATGTGCGTACTGTTGGAACCTAAAAATTCGCTGATCAAACAATACCAGAAATTGTTTTTACTGGAAGGGATCATCCTGGAATTCCAAGATAAGGCTTTGGAAGCGATTGTAAAACTTGCTCTGCATAAAAAAGCCGGGGCACGGGCACTGCGATCTGTAATGGAAGAACACCTTCTAGATATTATGTATCAGCTTCCTGAAATGGAAGGTGTTGAACGGGTTGTTATTACAAGAGATACAATCCTTAAGGGCAAGGACCCTTTATATAAGGCAATCCAGAATAGAAAATCAGCTTAATTATTTCAAGAGGGTGATCTTTTGGATCTGTCGGGTTGACCCAGCGCGAAATTCTGCAAAATAAATCCCTGAGCTTATATCGGATGCATCCCAATGAAGTTTGTATTTACCCGGGTTATAGGTTCGGTCTATCAGTGTTGTAACCAGTCGTCCTGAAATATCAAATACCTGTATCACAACATTTTCATTACTATGCTCTGGAACTGAGAACACGATCGAAGTAACTGTGTTAAACGGATTTGGATATACCTGATCCAGTGAAAAAACAGTTGGATAATTGTCCGGTTCCTTGCTGGATAAAACTTCATTGATTGTTACGGTTCCATCCCCGTTTACGAATGGGACACCACTATTTCCCCAGGCGTCCAGGACCAAAATTACATTTGTATAAACCGTGGTAATATCATTGAGTTCTGCATCATCACTTACGGCACAATTAACCCGAAATAATTCATGTGGAGCTGGTTCTAATGGTTCGGCCCAGTTCGATATACCCACCGTCAAATCCGATCCAGAAACGGTGGCATCAATTTCCCAGGATTCTGATAATGAAATTGGCTCGATCATGGGCGACCATTGTTCATTCTGGTTCCAATCTGTAAATGGTTCACCTGTGTCATACTCGCCGTTATCATTTTGGTCTTCGAATGGTTCATCGCTAATTTTTAGGATGCTTGTGCCGTTGGACAATCCAAAAACAGTCAGGGCAATCGGGACCGTATTAATTAATGAAACGACATAGGACGCTCCACCTCCAATAGCACCCGTCCCATTCTGGATCGTAAAGAATTGATCAACAGCTTGAATATGATAGTCAGCGTCATCCAGTACCGTTATACCTACTTCACTGCTGTCAGTAGTGTAAGCAAGGCACATGTTATAGCTGACGACAACATTTGTTTCAACGCCTACATTATTAAACAGTTGGAGATCCAATATTTCACCCGTTCCTGCAGAGATGGTTGGGTTAATCAATGTAACAGAATTATTCTCAACAATGGCTGAGTCAAAAGACGTTCTTTCTGTAGGGGTTACACCGGTTATATCCACAAAGGATGGTGTAAAATCCAGTTCAAATTCAAACTGCCCAAAATCCATTTCATTATCCATTCCTATGGAAATAGAGCCCTGGTTGTATGCGTACCCGTTACCATTGCTTATGGAAGCAGTGGCCAGGATAATCTCGTTATAGGCAACATCAAAGGTCATAAATTCTCCGGGATCTGAAATATTATCGATCCTAACCATAGATGGCACCCCATAAAGGCTGGTTGTGTTTGGGTTGGACGAGTGGCTGAATTCCCTGTTATCTGTAATACCCGGGTATATGTCTGCACCATTGCTTGGGCCGCCATTTTCCAAGGCAAACATTCCGTCAGCCTGTTCCAGCCCTACTCCATAGTAGGGTTCATTGTTGTTTACTCCCCAGCCCTGTGCGATATCATTGTTAATGTGCCAGATGGCTAAACCGGATGATGGCATCAGGGTATCGGAACCGATCTTTTGTCTGTTTTCAATAAGCCAGTATTCTTCAGGTACCTGGGAATGATTTACACGGATAATATCATTGTTGGAATAACTTTGTTGAAGGGATATACCGTCCTGATCATCTTCAATCTCAACAATATCTACCCAGCCCAATTCGTTTTTACACCAGCCTACCATGGTAGAAGGGTACCAGGGGGAATTACCGCTGGTACCCCAGGATCCGCTGGCCATGAGGGACAATTTACCTGCTCCGCTAGATGAATAGTCTGTATCATACAAGTCCGGCAAACCCAGGGCATGTCCAAACTCATGGGCTAAGACCCCGATGGCAACAATATTGCCATTTTGGATCTCAGGATTCATATTGTAACTGCTAATGGTAACGCCGTCATAGTTTACAGCGAGATTCCCCAGGCTTGATTTGTGTGACCATATGTTGGAATAGTCCCCTTCTTCAGCGCCAGGGCCCTGGTGCACTAGGTTTAAGGCATCCACATATCCATCGCCATCGTTATCGTAGCCCGACCAATCAAAGCCCGATTCTTCCAGGGAATCTACCATGGCCCTGACCAGTTGGCGGACGGCTTCATACCCATTGTTATAAGAATAATAATCGTGTTCGTTTGGAGCCATGAACCAGTCTGATACTTCTGCGACTGGTAAAAATTGACCATAGGAAATCTCCTGGTAAAAATCCCGAAAGCTGCCCGTATTGTCATAATTAAGATGTGTGTACCCTGGCTGGTTCATGATCAGGTCAATATCAGCTGAATCATAGGTGGCATATGCATCCGGAAATTCTACAAGAATGAGAGGCACATGAAAGGTATCAGTGCGTGTAGAACGAAGATCTGGCACGGGTGCTTCATCAATCAGAATATATGGATCGGGTCTGATCCCTTTTTCCATGGATTCGGAAAGAGAATTAGGTTCTCCATCGATTCCTACTTTTAAATCAGAAGGGATCAGTTTTGTACCATTATTGCCAGTGGCATAAACCCACCACCCAGCCGAATTCTTTACGATAGTCCAGCCCTTATACTCATGCCATCCCTGAAGGTGATTACCCCGGTTATAGATTTTTAGCTGTTGACCATCTGGCTGGTAATCAATGAAGGCTGCAGGACTGGCTATATCCGCATGAGCTAATGCAATAATTACTATAGATATAAGAATTAAATTTTTCGTATTATTCATTGCGCCTGTGTGAATTTTTTAAATCAACAAAAATATACTTGAATAGTTATATTTACTGCTTCAATCTTGGGCTGAACTTGTAATTTAATTGATGAAAAAGCAAATTTTCCATTTATTACTGGCAACTGTTATTACAGTAATTTATTCCGCATGCGGTTTCTTAAAAGAATCTGAATCAGAAGAAGAACAGGCTGCCGGTTTCACCAATACCTTAAACGAAAACCTTGGGGGTACCCAGGGCTCTATCTCAGAATATTTTTACAATTTTGAAAATGATGTAAATGCTACATTTTTCCGGTATAATCCCAACCTCATGGCAAACTATGACACCTATATGGATTATTACAGTCTATTCGGTGAAGATCCAACTACGATGGGTTTTCGTACATTTCCGAATCATCTAGTTGCCATGACAGAAAATGATGAAGCAGAGTTTACTGAGCGTCATTACATTGATTCACTCTCTGTGGCTGACTCAGTTGTTTATGATTCGGTTCAGATAACATCTACACCATTTAAGAACCTTGAAGCCCTTGAATGGAATCTTGAAGCGGAGCCATCACTCCAGCGGTATAAACTTGTAAACTCTGACTGGGTCCTGGCAGATACCATGTTGTTTTACACTGATACGTTTGATATCAGTGCCTACTGGGCTGTTGTGGATACACCATTTATTGATGATGGACTGCTCTTTGTGGATTCGTCAGAGTGGCACGACACCAACTATGTTTTTTTTGCTGATGAACCATTACGATTTTTAAATACATTTGAATTTATTAAACAGCAGCTTAGTTCAGATTCACTTGTTTTCCGGTCCAATACAGATTGCAATGATAATGGTCAGTGGGATGAAGCTGAAGTAACGATCACCGATTACAACGGTAATGGTATTTATGAAGTTTTATTTGAATACTCCGATAATAATAATAATGGAGAGTATGATGCTGGAGATGATCTGATCCAGGATTATAACAATGATGGTGTTATTTCCGTTGCCTATGAGTTTGAAGATATGGCGAATGGTGTCTGGGATTCCCCAGAGCCATACTACGATATAGATTCATCAGGAACATATGATCTGAATGAACCTTACCAGGACCGAAACTGTAATGACAAGTGGGATGATTCTGAAGATTACGCGGACAATGATAACTCTGGATCATATACGGATGGAGACGATTTTACAGATTCAGGGAATGGACTGTACGATGACACAGAAGAATTCACACTGAAAGATTCTGATGGGGACGGGGAATTTGAGCAACATCTCTATACCATTGGAGAAAAGCCCGATAATTTGATTGTTGATTGGAGTGACCCCGCTAATCCGGAAGTCCTATTAGAGATAGGGCTGGGGGATGATGTGACCAGCCGCTGGGGCACGGTATATACGGATATGATCGAAGAAGTAGATTTCCTTGACCTCAAACAGCAATTCGTGGATGAAATGGATTCCCTGGTAACCTTGTTCACCAGAGAAGAAGTTGGACATATAAGGGATGCTTCTCTTGCGCCTGATGACTATTATATTACAAAATCGGAATGGGCCAAAACTGCCGGTGGGCAAACGGAACGATTCTACAACTATCATATATTTCATGAGCCGGACCACCTGAACCAGATTATTTTTCCATCCTATTTTCTTCCGGTTGGGTTTTATTTCAGTCCCAATGATATTGAAGATGGATTCTGGCACAAGAAAAGTTTAGAAAGTGAAGTGCTTTACTACACATACAATGGGTTATTGAGAGATGGAGAATTCGTTGATACATCCTATTTTGATACAACGAACATTGCCGTTTATTTTATTGAAAAATCATACCAGGTAGAATCTGCAAGTGTCACTGTACCAGCGGGACACCGTTCAAGCCTTGATTCCCCAGCATCGGACACAACGTTTACAGATTGTTTTAAGGTGACCCAGACCACCACCATGACCATGGTAGGCAGTGGTGTAGATTTTGGACAAAGAACTGAATCCTGGCTGGCAAAGAATAAAGGACTTGTAAAGAGCGAAGTCTATGTCCGCTGGACTGAACATCCTTATAGTTCAGAATGGACACAGAATAATAGTTATCTGGATACGCTCAATGAAGCATGGGTTGGGTTGAACCGGATTGAGCTGACGTCCGTTGATATTCAAGCGGAAAACGGTGTATTCAAAAAATTAACTCAGCCGGTAAGCACTGTTGAACTTCGCGACATAGGAGATCATCCGGATTTTGATTTTGATCCATTTCACGTCAGCACACAGATTGGAATTCACACACTTGATTTACGTGAGTTAAGCGAATGAGCAAGTATATTAAACTCTGGGTTACCTTTTCGATAATGGTTTCTTTTATCCTGGCAGGTACGGATGGAACGATTCGTGGAAAGGTTACAGATTCGGAAGGTAAACCACTACCCGGTGCAAATATTTATATTCCTGCTGCAGGCATTGGAGCAGCAGCGGATGCAGATGGAAACTATATAATTCTTAATATACCTGTTGGTGATTATGATGTAGTTGTGCAGATGATGGGATACCAGAAGCAAACTATAAAAGAAGTAAGTGTCATGATGGACCAGACTGTTTGGTTAAATTTCAAACTTCCTGTTGCAGCAGTTGAAGGTGATGAAGTGGAAGTATTAGGAACGCGACCACTGGTTGAAAAGGGGGCCACTGCAAAGAAAATCACTATTGATAAAGAAACCATACAAGCCCTGCCTATTCGTGATCTGAACGAGTTATACACTCTGCAATCGGGTGTTGTGAAAGTTGTCAGCCGTAACAAATCAGTTCCAGACCATGAAGAGCGGGGCATTGAAGAAATTCATGTAAAAGGTGGCCGCTCCGGTGAGATCGCTTATATGATGGATGGAATGTATCTCAGGAATCCGATTTTCGGTTCTATTGGCTCAGGCACTAGACTGAACCTGTTTGCAGTAAGGGAGTTTGACTGGCAGCCTGGAGGGTTTAATGCCGAATATGGCGATGCCCAATCAGCTGTATCAAACTGGCATACCAGTTCAGGCGGCAGCGAGATTGAATATCATTTCAGATTCGAAACCAGTCAGGTCGGGGCACTTATAAACTCAGCAGCCGGNAATACTGAAACAACCAACAACTTTGATCTTTTGCGCNGCTATAATGACTATAACTTTGGAATTGGCGGCCCCATCATTGGTTTACCAAAACTAACCTTCTGGGTTTCCGGTCAGTCTACCACAGAAGATAACTTTTCNGTTTATGAGTTTGATAACAAGGTTTATCAGGGACCAAAATATTTTTTAAATCCATCTGACCTTGATCTNGATTTACTAAAGCAGAACAAGAAAAATCTTGTATATCCTTGGGATGATGTAGCAGGTTTTCGTGGATTTGGATTTAACAAAACCTGGGATGTGTTTGCTAAACTAACTTATAAATTCACCAATAAGCTTCGGTTTCATGGAGCCTACTGGCAGGTTGCTAACCACCGTCAATCGTTTCAACCAACTTACCTATACTGGGATGAAGGAAGGAATGAACTTTTCAGGGATACCTACCGAGGAAACTTTGAGATCAACCACTCCTTAACCGAGAGGACTTTTTACACTGTACGGTTTTCACGGTTTACCCAGGATCAGTTCCAGGGCGTTCGCTGGCGTGATAATGATGAAGATGGTTACCCGAACTGGTTTGAGTGGCGTCATCCGGCCGGCTACAAAGATATCTCTGACCCTGAGAACAAGTTTGTGGTTCCCTATACGATTGGTGAAGATGGGGATACCATACGCTATACAAACCGGGATGAACGAAGTGGCTGGTACCACGGTGCTGAGCCAGGGCTCTGGAACTGGGAATTAGCTGAAGAGTTTGATGATAAGAATGGTAATGGCGTCTGGGATTCAGGAGAAGATTTTACTGATGTAAATGGGGATGGCCAGTGGAGCGGACCGGAGATGATTAAACCATTATTAAATCGTGATGGGGATTACTGGCTGGAACCTGAAATGTATGAAGATTATGAACCCTTCCTTGATTATAGCAGTGTTGATTTAATGTTTCAAAATGCTCCGGGATACTTCGGAACACCCTTCAACACCAGCTTCTGGCCTGGCCTACCAAATCCATATTATTACATGCCGGATTGGACCGGAGTGGCATGGGATGAAGGAAGAGCGTTTGGCGGGCACGATAGATTTTATGCAGATTCCAGGGCAATAACCGATGAAGTCCGGTTTGACGTGACCAGCCAGATTACTGATAAGTGGAAAGTAAGAGCGGGGATTGATTATAAGTACCATAAACTGAATTTTTATGAAGTGAAGGATTCCTGGCTTGGTAGCGCTGCAAAGATCCAAACATTCGCTGAGTACTGGCAGGACACTGGACCTGATGGTCTGCTTCTTGGTGATCAGGGGTATGAAGAAGCCGATCAAGGCGAATTGAACGGCAGGTGGGATGCAGGTGAGAAGTTTACAGATGCAAATGGTAATGGTAAATGGGATGAATTCCGAGAACCTGAAGAATTGTCAGCCTATATCCAGAATGTGTTTGAAGTTCCCTGGATGGTTATTAATTATGGTATTCGGATCGATATGGTTCATTATAATTCTCAGGTATGGTCAGATACACTGGGGCAGTTTAGCCCGGGGAGTCCCTGGTTCTACTCTGATCTGAATGATAATGACATTTGGGATTCTGGGGAAGAAGCATCTGATTTAGCAGGCTTAGCCAGGCAAAAAATACTCCTTAAGAATTCAGGGTGGTATTATAAGATCAGCCCTCGAATTGGCTTCAGCCACGTAATAACTGATAAATCAACGTTCACATTCAATTATGGTCTTTATTACCAGAATCCTGTTTACCAGGACGTATACCTAAATACAAATAGCCTCGAAGATCCTGAAGAATTATTTGAAGAAGGTGAAGGCGCAGTGGGTAATGCTACCATGAATTCACAAAGAACCCAACAATATGGTGCTAATTTTAATGTACAGGTAGGGGAGAATTGGGCCTACTCTTTTGGGGCATGGGTTCGCGACATGGATCAATTAACTCGATACACCCATGAAAGATCCGGAGTCTATCAGTACCAAGTTGCGTCAAATGGAGACTATGGATCTGCGAAAGGTTTAGATCTTACCATAGAATGGAGATGGCTATTATTTGGTTCCCAGTTGCAGTACACATATTCTGTTGCAAAAACGAACAGCGAATATGCCTGGGCCAGTATTTCAGGCCAGTATGTAGACGCACCGAGTCAGGAGAAGATTGCCTATTATGACCGCCCCCATGATTTAACCTATTATTTTTATACATTTTTGCCTTTTGGCGTCCGGGCAGGCCTCACAGCTTTTTATCAAAGCGGCTATCCCTATACACCCATCATATTTAAAGGGAAAGACCCAGCAGAAGATGCCAGGCATCCAAATTCGAAACGTGGCCCAGCGTACAAAAATGTGAATATATCTTTTTCAAAATATTTTAATGCAATGAAGCACCAATTTTCTATTGGGCTCAATGTATTTAACGTCCTTGATTTACGTAATCCTATTGATGTATATCCCATGACGGGTAAGGCAGATGAACCTGGAGCATATTACAGTAACTATGTAGGGCTACCCGGTACAGATCCTAATGGTGTAGGCGTATATGCAGATAAATCCAGTGCCTACTATGACAGACCCTGGCGCCTGTCTCAGCCGCGGGAGATCAACTTTTTTGTGCGATTTGATTTTGACTGATTGTTTTGAAGTATATTCTTATTAGTTCAATACTATTCTCTTTGGTGTCTGCCAAGGATGGAAGGATAAAAGATCTGGATCATGGTCTCCCCGACCCCTTCAGGCAGTCTGCGGTAGCCAAGATTGGAGATAATCCTTTTCCCACAAACCCAATGAGCGATCGGGCCAAAGGCTTTATCGACCAGGGGCGGGTAAAGAGTGCCATTACAAATTATGGGAGTTTCATAAACTGGGATTTTCATCCATCTGGAATCTGGGGTGACTATTCTTATTTGCCTGCAGTTTCATTTATTGGTGCTGTCCCGGGCCACAAAAATACGGCTCACTTTTCCTGGCAGAACCTTGAGATTATCATTGATGAAGAAGGGGCACCGATCTATAGCATCTGGGAGTCATCCAATGCCTATGACGATTGGTTTCCTGTTTCAGGGGATACAGTTTACAAAGGTATTCTTTTTGAACTGGGTGATGATGATGGACTGTATTACCCTGATAATGAAAAATTATCCATGGATGGATTTACCGATGATAAACAATTCTTTTTTGATCATGANGAAAGAAAGATCGTTATCAGCACGTTTGGTGATTCTGATCCAAATAAAACAATTGCCAGGGTAGGGTTTATTTATCCCTGGGCTCTGCGCCCCGCTTTAATCAGCCGTGAGTCCCAGTTTGATTTTTATGATTATGGTGAAGACCTTGAAGAATGGACCGATGATGATGAATATGTATACTATGGAGCCAATGCTGCTGAGTCACATTTCATTAGTACTGATTATAAAACCGATTGGCATGCATCAACCATGGCCCGTACCAGTTCTCACCAAACGGAGTATAATGCCAGTGATATTTTTGGTTCTACACCCTGGATCTCAGGGGATGATACCTATCCAGTTTTAGCTCATTCAGCCTACGCCGATACATGGCCAGTNCAAATGAANNTGGCAACGGGTGAAATGGANNCATACTGGCCAGGNTGGTGGTCCCAGGATTATAANATAAANCTTCCAGGNTGTTCNCAATCCAGNAAGGANCCNGATTGCTGGGAAGAAGTTCCTGGACGNTTTGTNTCGGANATGGATGTTTATATGGAATTTGATGATCGCTGGTCCCACCGGGCAAATAATGTAAATACAAATGATAAATATGAGCAAACCGGATACCCNATGGGNCTNCGGGTNAAGGCTACAGCCCACTCCTATGGAGTNTCCTANGCTGAAGATATTATGTTNGTTACNGTAAANGTACGNAATGAGAGCGGNGACTGGTGNGCTGAAGATGANGACGGCAACCCTGTNNTGGACNNNAATGGTGAACAGGANTGTGGTGAAGCCATGATCATGCCGGATGGGACAAAGCTGAATCGTGGCAAAGGGTTTGANTACAGTGGAATGTCATTGGGNTTCTACATGGATGCAGATGTGCTNATGGGAGACTGGGCAGGTTATAANGGNGGNCTTCACACNAATGATGATGATTTTATGAAATATTANTGGGAAATNTTNGAAGTCAATAACGACCGNATGCTNATCAGTATGGCCATGATCGGNGACCACGATGGAGANTCNGGNGTTGCGGGCTATACNNTGGATGANCCATCNGCTNCATCCCANCCCGGCAATGAGTTTGGTGTTGTTGCAACNCAGCTNTTGGATTCGCCAAGGGCAACAGANCCNGTTGATCTTGANCNGGANGGTACNATTGANATNTTNCCTGGCGANCCNCTGAAAATGACGGACTGGCACTGGGTNGACTGGTACCAGCGTCCAGGGNTTGTTTCACCGGAGTCAAATTCAAGCAGCTGNTANGCTGGGTATGAAGGTTGTCCAGTTGCAANGAACAAAGAAGAAATTTTATACAAGTTGATGGTGGGTGATACATCAAACCTCAGTGAAGGGGAAAAAGCNTGGCATTTTCATACACCAAATCCCGGAACAGANCTTGGCGANGAATTAAACCCCCATTTTGATTCNGTCGAAGGATTAAAACTNGAGCCGGTTTATGAGAGAGACCCTCCGGGGCTGGATTGTGTACTTATNCTGAGCTGTGGTCCCTTTGATCTTCCGGTAGGNCGAGAAGTTCCCTTTTCTTTCTGCATTATTTTTGGACAAACTGAAGATGATCTCAAGAACAATGCACGGTTTGCACAGGTNATGTATAATTCNCGGTACCAGGGGTTTACGCCCCCGAGCCGGCCTACGGTCCATGCGATAACCGGGCAGGGAGAAGTAAACATCTACTGGAATGANCATGCAGAAGATTCAAGGGATGTGGTAACCGGTTATGCAGATTTTGAAGGGTATAAGATTTATAAAAGTANGGATGGTGGAAATTCGTGGGGTAATGCAGAAGATATGATCTTTGACACAGATGGTATTTTTGCGGGTTGGAGACCTTACCAGCAGTATGATCTATCTTTAGAAGATGATTCGCTACATTGTGCTTATTCCAGAGATTTTGATTGTGCAGATGATTTACGCCGCGGCCATTCCATTAGTGGTTCGGATCCTTATTTCCCATGGTTTAGTCTAGGAAATGATACGGGATTTGAAAGTATTAAACTGGAAACTCCNGTTGTGATCAATGGTGATNCCNTGACCTATTTGTATACAGACAGGAATGTTGTGGATGGATTGGAATATACCTATTCTGTAGTTGCCTATGATATGGGAGTAGAACCTCCTTTTGAGGTAACCTATGCTGATATTGGGGGTGGACAGTTTGAAATGGAGGTCGATACAAATTATTCCAATCCCGACCAGTGGGCAAACCCGGATGGATACGCTTCAATAGAGAATTCAAAAGGTACAACTGTTTTAGACAGGAATTTTGTACAGCTTTATCCTGGAGTGACACCAACTTCAAACCTGGATAAGGTTATGGTTGTCCCGAACCCATACAGGGTGAACTCCGGTTTTAAAGAATCGGAGCATTTAAGACAGATCAGGTTTACCAACCTACCATCACAGTGTACCATTAAAATTTTCTCTCTTACGGGAGAAGCAGTGAGTACCATCGAGCATGATAATGAAGAATCGGGAAATGCCTGGTGGGATATGAGAACGATTAATAATCAGGAAATTGCACCAGGGCTTTATATTTTTCACGTTGAAGCTCCACAAAATGANCCCTACATTGGCAAATTTGCGGTGATACGATGAGACAGATAGTATTGGTAATTCTTTTCCCGGTACTCATAATGGGTCAGTACCGAGATATTCCNGAAGTAGTAACGAAGGTGGCNACAGCGGCTGGTGGTTTTTTAAAGCTTGAGACGTCTGCCCGAGCCATTGGTATGGGTGGTTCTTTTGTAGCGTCTGGCCGCGGTGTATCCGGCATACCCTACAATCCTGCCAGTATTGGTTTTATTGAGAAAAATGAAGCCTATTTTTCACAGGTGAATTATTTAGCTGGGATCACCCACGGTGTTTTGACCTATGGGACCCGTGTTACGCCATCGGATTATGTAGGGTTCCATCTGTTTTATTTAGACAGCGGTCCAATGGAAGTGACCACAGAACTGTACCCGGATGGAACGAATGAAGATTTCAGGGTGGTTTCCATTGCAGCACGGGCTGCGTATGCCAGGAGCCTGACAGACCGGTTGAAGGTTGGCGGATCGATTAATTATATCAGGGATAAAATTGCAGAGACAGAGATGCAGACAGTATCTTATGATATAGGTTCCAATTTTCAGACGGGGATCTACGGTACTATTTTGGGGATGAGTATTACCAACTTTGGTCCGGAAGTGCAGTACACCGGGGAAGACCTGAGTGTCCAGGTTGCTGACACGATTGATGTAGATGGCAGTCTCCAGAGAATTACAGACAAATTTCCATTGCCTCTTACCTTTCGGTTAGGGGTGGAGAATGCAGTGGTTGGTCCCACCAGTTCATTTGTTAAGAATGAGAAGCATACATTGATTGTAAGTGTGGACGGGATCAAGCCCAACGATTATGTTGTATATGGCAGTGCTGGCTTGGAGTATGGCTGGCAGAATATAGCGTTTGTACGGGCGGGCACACACCTGAACCATGATACGGCAGGGTTTAGTTTTGGAGCTGGAGCGAACATTCGTTTGGGTAAGATGGGGTTGACGGTTGACTATGCTTTTGTGGATTATAATATCCTGAACCATACCAACCAGGTTGCTATTGGACTGAAATTTTGATGATACAAAGAATTACTAAATTATTTTTAATCATCATCTTTTTGGGGTTTAAACCCCTTTTTTCCCAGTGTGTTGCAGATACGGGATCTGATCTTTCTATTTGTGATGGCGATGGTTCTTCATCCAATTATACCTATCTTGATGGAAGCGGATCATCCGTTCCAGAAGGCGATGTCAATTTTGATTGGACGGTCTTGACTATTACGGGAGACGGTAGTGATAATGAAAGTTTAGTTATATCTAGTAGTGAATCAGATGAAGTAGATCCACGGTTTAAGTACCCAGAAGAATTAGCAGAAGATACCAATTTTTTAATCCAGCTAAGAGTGTATGATGATTCAACGTCTTGCGAAGATTTGGATACCGTCTCAGTATTCGTCCAGGCAAATATGTGTCCAAGGGCATTTGCCGGTGATGATCAGATCCTGAGCAATGGTTGCGATCTGATGGTTGCTCTTGATGGGTCCGATTCAGAAGATCCACAGGATGAAGAGATCACCTATCAATGGTCATCGCTGGATGGATATGACAACAATTTTACTGTATCGGACTCTGTGATTGGAGAGTTTGAATTCCCTGCAACCGATGGAGATAAAGTTTTTTCATTTATGCTTACGGTTTTTGATGCGGTTCAAAGTATTACCGATACTGTAAAAGTTATTTATCTGGATAATGATGCACCGGTTGCTCATGCTGGAAGCGATATTAATACCTGTGAGTACCAGTTCACTCTTTCTGCAGCTCAATCCTACGATGTGAACTGGAATGAGCTGACCTACAGCTGGTCATCTCTTGATGGGCTTAGCATAAGCGAAAGCTCATCCAATAAACCTATGGTCACAAGCCCCACAGATTTGACGGAGACAACATCCTACCGGGTTGCGTTGGAAGTGAATGATGGGTACTGTTCCAGCCATGATACAGTTATTGTAACGGTTCAGGATAATTTATGCCCTGTTGCGGATGCTGGTGAAACAGTCAGGATTCCTAAATTTGAATCTTCAAGCCTTGTTCTAAATGCAGGGAATTCTTTTGATCCTGAAGGTGAATCTTTGAGTTTTGAATGGACCACGCCAACGGGATCTATTGTTTCAGATTCTGTTGTGACTGTTTCTGATCTGGAGCCTGGTGGTCGGTATTCCAGCTACCTTTATACCCTAAAAGTAATGGATATCGAAAATGCAATCAGTGTAGATACGGTTAAAGTGATCTATAGCAATTTCTCTGCTCCGGTCAGTCCAACCGTGTACGCGGTTGCCAGCCATGGTCGGGTTCTGGTATCCTGGGATGCATCATCTGAAGCATCCTATGACTCCTTGACCGGATACTCAGATTTTGAAGGATATAAGTTATATCGCTCTATTGATGGCGGTGCAACCTGGGGTGGTGACAATGATAAACTGTATGATTTCAATGGTGAATTTGTTGGCTGGATCCCTTATGCCCAGTTTGACTATGATTACGAAGAAGATTTTTATCATTGTATTTATGATCATAATGGAGACTGTGAATCGGAAGATACAAGGCAGACTTCTGTTGGAGGTCTGGATCCTTTCTTACCCAGGTTTACATTGGGCAGCAATACAGGATTAGAATATTCTTACGTTGATTCCAACGTAATCGATGGTGTTGAGTATACCTATACGGTGACGGCTTATGATATGGGGCTACCTGGATTTCAAATCTCACTTACAGAAACTGATTCAAGTGGAATCTATGATGCTGATACTCTTTGGCCGATCTCGAATCCGGGAAATTTTAGGGGGCCGGACTCAATTGATTATTACAGTAATGCTGGTGATTGGATTCGAAGAGATGTGAATCCTTTTAAAGGGTATCCGTTCCTTGAATCAGCAAAAGGAGACACGGGTGATCATAATTTCATTACAGTAGTTCCTGGTTACACCGCGTTGGATATTTCCTTTCCTGATGCTGACGATATAGAAGCACTTTTTACGTCTGATCCCTTCAACATAGGTTCAGGGGACAGGGATTACTTTATAGTGGACCGTACTGAAATCGTGCAGGACATGGTACAGTATGAGATCCAGGCCCGTCAGAGCAGTAGTGCAGTGGATGGCATGGCCTGTGAAGATCCATTGGTATTTGGCTATGTTGTTCAAGACAGTACAGGTACCCCGAGCTCAACCGTTACCTATTATGAGAATGACCTGAATTTTTTTGAAAAAGATTCCATCTCTGGTTTACCAGGAACCGTGTATGAGAGTGAGTCCTATATAGTGCCTGACTATGATAATATTACTCCTGTGGGTAAATGGAGCAACCAGTTCAAGGGGATCCGGTTTAAAATGAAAAACAAGATTCCGCTAAATATCTCAGCTGTACCAGATGTGAGCATTGATACCTTAATTTGGTCCTGGTCCAACGATACCGAAATGGACAGTGCAACATCTTTCAGGCTAAACCTTGCGGTACAACCTGTCCTTTCCTACACAAACGTAACGAGTTATTTACGGAGACTGAATTTTGATTATAGGATTGACTTCTTTTCCGAACCCATTGGGGACACAATATCTATAACCAATACATCCGGTGATGGAAAAATGTATTTCCCATTCAGGATCACTAATATGTGGACAGGGAAAAAAGTGGGTCTTATGTGCAATGACTACGGCTCGTTGGATGCATCACCCATAGATTATGGAAATGGTGCTGCTGATTATGTCTGGACGACGGGAGAAGATATTTTTTTAATTCAAGATTCATTAAGAATTGCGGGGGCCTGGCTCGAAGCGTATAACTATAACCTGGATCTATTATTGACCTTATCAAACAGTGAAAAAAATCGAAAAGCGTTTGATGATGGAAAAGACTATGAACAGGGTGATACAGTATTTTATCAAGGCACACTTTGGTATGCATTGGTTCCCAGCGCTGCTGGAATCAGACCCCAGTCCGTATTCTCAGATGAAGACGATGATGGGCAGCGCAATAACCCCTGGCGTCCTGCATATCCCTGGGAAGACGAGCTACAGTTATTGATCAAACCACATAAACTATTTGTTGATGGAGATAACTGGTTCTCAGAGATGTCGAAGCTTGGTGAAGAAGTTGGGATTTCGGATACATTGTGTCTTGATTCAATAAAGGTTGTGCCCAATCCATACAAGGCCAGTTCCAGGTTTAATGAGACTCCAAATGCGCGTAGAATTCGTTTCACCCATCTACCCACTCAATGCCAGATCTCTATCTATACAATAGCCGGTGAGCATGTAACCACGTTTCAGCATATAGAGCAGTTTGATGGTAATGCCTGGTGGAACCTTAGAACAGGCAATAACCAGGATGGCCCTGAAGTTGCACCGGGGCTGTACATTTATGTGATCGAGTTCCCAGAAGAAAAAGAATACTGTATTGATACCTATGATGATGAAGGTGATATTCAAGGTAGCTTAGAGAATGATTATTATTCTAACAGCAAATATGATAATAAAAAACTCAAGAAAAAGACGAAATATCATATTGGCAAATTTGCGGTGATACGATGAGACAGATAGTATTGGTAATTCTTTTCCCGGTACTCATAATGGGTCAGTACCGAGATATTCCCGAAGTAGTAA
>PBCV01000051.1 GCA_002717915.1 Fidelibacterota bacterium
TCATACAATTTTGACGTAAATGAACGGGCAAGGTCCTTTGCCGATATATAGATAAGTTTTGATTTGGGTAGTGTTTTAATTTCTGATTCAGTGCCGGCACTGCGGTTAAATACATGGATTTCACCGTTTAAAACCGTGATAAGAAAAAGAAATAGAAATATTTTATAAATCATCTCTACTAGAAATTAATGTTCGCACTAAAGAGAATAGAATAGGATGAATTAAAAAATTCAAATGCGCCAGCAGCAGGTTCGGGATAAAAAAATACCATACTGAAAACAAGTATGGCAATTTTTCTGTGGCGCTTACTGAACAGGTTAGCCAAAAGAGCCTAAAATAGATGCGCCCCGAATCATCGGGGCGCATACGCGGATTTCAAATTCGCGCTATTTCTTTTCGTACCACATCACCAGTATCATCAGTGCCAGTATTCCCGCAAATCCTGCATCTCCGAACTGTGACATGATACGTCCCAATCCAGCAATAACTCCAAAGAAGTCATCAAACAGAATTCCTACGATGATACCTATGACGACTAATGTCTTGGCAACTTCTGTAAGCTGTCCAAGCCATTCGTTTACGGTTTGCATCGCTTTCAGCATAGTTTCCTCCTGTTGTCAGGAACGGGACCATTGCACAGCAAGGTCCCTGATATATCCTGTATTATTATCCCAGAAACGAGAGAAAAACCAGCAGAGCCAGCAAACCAGCAAAACCGCCATCTAGGAATGTGTTCACTAGATCTACGATTCCACCGATGGGGTCAAAACCTGTGGAATAAACAATGTTAACGAAAACAAACAGAACAATAAGCGCTTTGATTACGCCAACTACTCCAGATGCTGCGTTTGATACGGTTGAGTTGACATCAGCCATGCCGATACCTCCTTGGTTTGATTCTTTGGTAAGGATTAAGACCTAGTGTCATAATCCTTAATCCGTGAAATTAGAAAGGCCCTTGATTTTCTTTCGTGGAATTAAGGGCCAATCTTTTTTCATTAACCGAATTTACTAAGAAAGGGTATATTGGCAATATTTTTATTTATTTATGAATCTCCAGTTGAGACAGCAGGTCTAATAGGGCTGAAGATACTATTCTGGGGTGGATGGAGCCCATACATTGGTCGCATAACCTCCAGTGATCTCGTTTATGATCACAGGGAATGTCGGGGGTAATAACAACTCCCCCTTTATTGACAGGGTATGTTAAATCTGGATTTTGTGAACCAAAAATAGAAATAACGGGAATTCCAACGTATGCTGCCAGATGGCCTGCCATGGAATCGGGGGCAATTAGACACTTCTGATCCTTAAGCCAATCTTTAAACTCAACTAAATTACCCGCAAAGAAATCGGTCTTTAAATCAGCATCTTTTATTTGTTTAATTAACTGTTTTGATTCGGGTGTTTTTATGACACTTATTTTATGTTCTGCCGAGAGCAATCGAATTAAATCAAGCCAGTATTTTTCAGGCCATGCTCTTCTTGGATCAGTCGCCCCAACGTGAAGAACTATGACTCCATTCTTATTAAATACAAGTTCAGGCTCCGTAAAGGTTGGTGAACAGCCAGCCTTGGTTATCAATTCATTAGCACGCCGGGATTGATGTATGCCCTGATCCATTGTCTGCGGATGTGTAAAGAAAAAACTTCCGCCTGTAGCAGAATAGCCCATACTGATCTTTGCTCCAACATTCCATACAAACCAGCTGTTTCTGATATCCCCCTTAAAGTCAAAGGCTAGGTCAATACCGCGTATGCCCAATTTTTGAGCAAAAGACCGGATCTCAATCCATTTTGATAAAGACCAGTCCCAGTGGGTCCAGGGGACTGTTACAGGGATAACCTCATCCGCCAGATTCAAATGATTGGCCAGGGGTGCTGTTGGCTCATTACATAGAAGAACAAGGTGGGCATCAGGGAATCTCGCTTTAATAGACTGTAATGCGGGAGCAATCATAATCACATCGCCAATACGATGATACTCTGTAACTAATATGTTTTTTACGTCAAGTGTGTCAAGTGTGTACGATGTACGGAATAGGTTAAGGAAAGAATAATAAGGAAGTAAAATGTAACTAATAAGATGGGACCAAAATAAATGTATCGGGCTGTACACTTTACTTATCAACACAATAATCCTATTGAACTGTAATAATCATAGAGTTTATTTGAAACATTCTTGATATCATGATTTATTTCTACCCACTTTTTTCCATTTTGGCCACTGGTTAATATTTTTTCACGATTATTTATCAATCTTCTTAACTCAGTATCCAGTGTATTTTTAGTTACATGAGTAAAAGGATGGTGGGGAATAAATGTATTATAGGTCTCATTTATCTGGGTTAGAGTGCAGATTCCCATGGACAGTGATTCAACAGAATTCATACCATACCCCCAGCCGCCTTTATCACCTATTTGATCAATAAAAATATCCGATTTTGCCTTTCGTTCCAACGCGTCTGCATGAGAAACATTTTCAATAAGGTCAAACTCAACCAATTTTTCCGATTCTAATTTGCTGCAAACTGAAATAATTAAATCAGATCCTTTGTAAAAACGGTTGGTGGGTGCGTGTGCAACACGAATAATATCATTGAGCTTATCTTTGGGGGTAAAACTTGATGTTTCGAAAGGTAAAAAAATATATTCCAGTTTTGGATGTTTTTCTAATAGATCCACTTCATTCGTGAGATTAAGATCAGCAATTGTGTCAATATAGGGCATAACGCCTCGGCTTCTGAGATCTTCACCATGATAATGACAGATAATATTTTTTTCTCGAGCTTTTAATTCTTTAACAAAAAATTCATTCTTTAAAAAATCCATCCCGCTTTCAAAATGGACAACATCAAAATCATATAATTGATAATCATCAATGGCTTTTTCCACAATGGGCCGCCATAACCAATCTTTAAATTTCAAAAATGTTTTATCCAACCAGCCTTCAGGCTCCCAGATAGGCGGATTCCCTTCTTTTATTTTAAAATAACCCTCCCTGCCCCGGTAATGCTTATAAAAAATATTCCTCAGTTTCGCTAGGCCTGGCATTGTAAAATTAAAGGGGAGTTCCAAACAAATATCTTCTTTAAAATTTTTTGGCGAGGCAAAAAAGGTGACCGTCCGGCATTCATTCCCCCGTGATTCATGCTCCTTTTTCCAAAGTGTAAGTGTACCAACGGTATTTTCCGGAGAGATGTAAAGTATTTTCATCTTCAATCAAAAAGAGCGAGATATTGATCTTGCCTTTGGTCCCAGTTGTACTTTTGTGCAATCAATTTCAGGTTTTTCTGCACTCTTGATGTGTCACCCAACGACTGGCAGGCATGTATAATAGAATCTGCAATGGACTCAGCATTACCCGGTGAAGCCCAATGAATTGAATCATCAACAAAATATCGGGTTGGAGGTAAATCTGTAGCAACTATTTCAAGGCCTGATGCCATCATTTCAAATAATTTTGTCGGAGTATTTTCTTCTGTAAGGGGAGTGCGCCTGAACGGTATAACGCCAATGGAATGGTTTTGAAGTATATCCCAAATATCTTTGTGGGGAACTTGATCTAGTAATTGAACTACATCCCCAATGGAATATTCCTGAATCCGTGCACGCATCTCATTCTGGAATTCATCCGTTCTAAAGGTCCCAATAAGGGTGAGCCTTGCTTCTGGAATAGAAAGAATAACACGGTGCATAGCTTTAATAAGATCACCTATACCCCGTTCTGGACCAAGATGTCCATGATACACAATGGCCGGTGATGATTGTTTTAGGCCTGGTGAATGATTCAGGTATTTCAATTCAGGAAAATTTTCAATTACGTATATAGGTATGCTATAATTTTCGTACGGATTATTTGACATTGGAGGGTTGGCCAAAATGATTTGGTCCACATACTTCAGGTACTTTTTCTCTTCTCGTTTTCTGATGTGAATAGCCAGTTCCTTCACAGGTTTAAATCGATTTGAGAAGGTACGATACAACGCTTCCATGTGCTCATGGACATCATATATTGTTGTGATGTTTTGGTCTTTGGATTTAATATTTTTTAAAACAGGCAAGAGGTCTGTTTCGTGTATTTGAATGTGGGTTAGGCTATTTTGTTTTTGTAGATAGCTAGAAACAGACTCTATAAATGTTTTTACATCATTATCTAGGCTAAAACTCTGATGATTGATATACTCATCTGTTAAATCAAGATTGGAATCAGAACGAGTGAAATAAAGAATATGATCACCTCTTTTTGCAAGAGATTGAACCTGCTTGTAGTAAATCCTTTCATCATCCGGATAATGATGACAAGATACAATTGCTTTCATCTCAAAAGTCTCAGTAAACCATCTTTTTCTTGATCCGTAATCGCAATTGCATACCATAATAACGGAAAGAGTAGGGAAACTGCCAGCTTAGGCCAGGTTCCATCAATCCCAGCCTGAATCCCTGCGAGAAAGACCACCGGGAAAACAATTCCACGCCAGTTATATCGTACGGGATATAGAGAGTGTGTCTTGAAATATATAGCTGAGCTCATAGCAATAAATGCCAGAACAACACCGTAGGCGGCTCCTATGAGCCCAAAAGCTGGAATGAGGTACAGACTGGAAACAATCAGTGTCCCTGCGCCCATGATGCGAAATATAGGAACCCAGTTTGTGATTTCTTTCATATACACTCCGGGAAGCTGTAGCACATAGGTTCCAAAGAAGAAATAACCGATCAGGATGGTGCTTACTACAGGTTCGCAATCCCAGAATTCAGACCCAATTAATGTTTTCCCAGCTACTGATAACCGCATGATTTCAGGCACCCAGACGCTCACCAAAACACTTATATATCCCATGACACCTAGAAACAATGTTGCAACTTTTGCAAATTCAATTTTTGCACCCTCTTCCTTACCCCTCTTGAGAAAATAGGGAGTCCAACCCATATTGAAGCCCATGACCACTGTGAGCCCCAGCATACCCATTTTTTTCCCTGCAGAATAAAGACCTACATCTGCAGTGCCAAGCAACCATTCCAACAGGTAACGATCAGACAATTCCATGACCATGGTAAATAGGCCTGCGGGTAAAAAAGGCAGTGCAAAATGCAGAATTTTATTAAACACCTTTTTATTAAACGCATGTAATTGAATTCTTTGAATTAGAATAGGCAGGGACAATATAAAAACAATTCCGGATGCAAGTATGTTTGCTTTAAATACTCCTTCTATACCATAACCCCAGTGCACAACAAAAAGAATATTCAGGACCATGGTTGTTACTACGTTTAACAGGCTAAACCCTATAAATGGGACTGCTTTTTCTTCAGACCTGAGAATGAGTAAGGGGAGGTTCCATAATGAATCTAGAAATAAAATTATAGCTAAAAAGGCCATCCAATCAGGTCTGTTTGTTCCAAGCACCCAGCTTGCAATCGTAAATCTTGAAACATATAAAATGGCCGTAAAGATAACGCTGGTGATAAGTTGAGAGATAATGATTACGGTAATATGTTTGGTCCGTTCCTGACCGGAGGTTTGAACAGAATATTTCATTAACGCCGTATCCATGCCGTAACGATATAAGATCAATGCAAACCCCATGAACGCATAAGCCAGTGAAAGGGCGCCATATTCTTCCTGCGTAAATGAATGTGTATAAAGGGGGAGCAGTAGAAAAGTGATCAACCGGGCCATCATGTGACCGATTCCATAAATCAGGGATTGTTTACCTAGAGCCCGGATTGACATAGATTATTTAATGGTCAGTTCAATGGTGTCTCGAAAAATACCACTGGCACCGAAGTTCTCTTTGAACCGCCCCAAACCCATATTGGGTTCTTCATCAACAGTAAACGTTCCAAAATCATAAATCTTAAAATGGGATTGAACCGCCCAATCAAAAATGGAATAAAATAAAAGATTTACAGCACGGTACTCAGCGTAGTTTTCATCATGGCTTATATAAAAAGCCAATACAACGTGATTATTCACCATAAAATTCACCACGCCGGCTACCATGGTATCGTCTATATAGGCACCAAATAAATTTATCTTATCAGGAAATAACTCATGGATATGTTTCAATTCTTCCAAACTATGGGTGGGTGTTACCCCGTGCCGAATGTTTAAATTTTTTTCAAGGATCCTATAAAAGGAGTCAAAATCATTTGACTGGCGAACTAGCACACCTTTTTCATTGGCTTTTCGAACTGCTCTTCTGTGAGAAGAGCGAAATTTTTCTACAGTGGTTTCCAGAGACTCTTCCAAAAACAGTATACTGGTTATATCTCTTTTAACATAGTGAAAATTCTGTTTAAAAAAGGCGAAGTCCATATAGTTGGATAGTCTGCGCTGGTATAGGGTCGGCGGCAGGGTGATTCTAATTCGATCAAATTCGCAGCCTTTTGCATAGGTCACTAAACAGTCAGCCAATGCCATGGAATCAGCAATGGAAAGACTTTCCGGCACCACAAACGATCCTACAGAGGCTCCAGGATGAGAGACAAGATGTATTGTACCGCCAATCTTTTTTTCTGCCGCTGGAAACACCGAAAACAATTTCCCTTTTTTTTTGATCAAGAGGCTATGATCCGTAAATCTGTTTTCCGGATGATAATTCAAAAAGGCACGAAGATGGAACAATGTTCCATTGTTCCCACGTGGAACAAATGTATCCCATGCAGATTGGTCAGTGGTATTATATCGCTGGATTTCGAACATCAAGCTAATTTAATGGATAACTCTTTGGGTTGTTCCAATCTGTAAAAACTGAGTTATTGCTATTGAATGGTGTTTGCGGTCAAATCTAATTTGATTATCTAATTTACGGGAGTAATTATTGAATTCTGCTATTGAAAAAATATATGCCAGGGAAATATTGGATTCCCGCGGCAACCCAACGGTTGAAGTGGATGTATCGGTCCAGTGTGGAATCATGGGGCGGGCAGCTGTGCCTTCTGGGGCATCCACAGGTGACCATGAAGCTATAGAACTGCGGGACGGGGATGAAACTCGTTATCTCGGGAAAGGGGTTCGCAATGTTGTAAATCATATCAACACAACAATAGCGGACGCTCTGAAAGGATTCGATGCTACAAAACAAATTGATGTGGATCATCTTATGATAGATCTGGATGGGACTGAAAATAAGTCAAACCTAGGTGCCAATGCACTTTTAGGAGTTTCCATGGCCGTTGCCCGTACGGGAGCCAAACTGGCTGAGAAGTCTCTATTTCGGCATTTGGGAGGGGATGATGCTACCCTGCTGCCTGTACCCATGATGAATATATTGAATGGCGGAAGTCATGCTGATAATTCAGTGGATATTCAGGAATTCATGGTCGTTCCATTTGGAGCCAGTACATTCTCTGAAGCGTTACGGATGGGGACAGAAATATTTCACCATTTAAAATCGGTTTTGAAATCGAAAGATATGACCACCTCTGTCGGAGATGAGGGAGGGTTTGCACCCAATCTAAACTCTAACGAAGAAGCACTGGAAGTCATTCTTGAAGCCATTGAAAAAGCAGGGTTGAAACCGGGAATGGATATCTATCTTGCCCTAGACGTGGCTGCCAGTGAACTTTATAAAAACAATACCTATAATTTATATTCAGAGGGGAGGCAGCTTAAATCTGAAGAAATGGTAGATTACCTGGGCTCACTTGCTGAACAATATCCCATTCTTTCTATTGAAGACGGGCTCCACGAGGATGACTGGGCTGGGTGGAATCATTGCACAGATAAATTGGGGTCAAAAATACAAATTGTGGGCGATGATTTAACGGTAACAAACATCAAGCGGCTGCAGCGCGCCATAGATGATAAAAGCATGAATGCTATTCTTATTAAACTAAACCAGATCGGCACCGTAACTGAAACAATACAAACGGTGGAAATGGCAAGAAACGCTGGATTTGGGGCAATTATATCCCACCGCTCAGGGGAAACAGAAGATACAACCATCGCAGACCTGGCGGTGGCTATGGGAATGGGACAAATAAAAACCGGGTCAGCATCCCGCACAGATCGGGTTTGCAAATACAATCAATTATTACGGATTGAAGAAGAACTGGGTATCAACGCCAAGTTTGCGAATATGAGTGTTTTAGGGCGATCTTAATGAGCCGGTACAAAACCATGATACGGAACAGCCGGTCTCGTGCATCCCGACAGCAACTGGCAGAAACACAAAGAAAATTTGTCCGCGGGGTATTGCTTTTAATTGGTGCCACGTTGGTTATTATTTTCATTTTTGGGGATCATGGATTATTTCAACTATACAAACTGAAGCAGGAAAGAAAAGAAGTACAGGAGCATATCGCTCAGTTGCGAGAAAACAGAGAAACGTTAATTGCTGAAAAAAATCGCCTTGAAAATGACCTAGAGTATATTGAAAAACTAGCCAGAGAAAAATACCGGATGGCAAAACCTGGTGAGAAGGTATTTAAAGTTGTTCCAAAAAAAGAAAGTGACGATATAAAGAAAAAATAATTATTATATATTTATTTCTATTTCGGACATGACACTTTGTTGCAGGAACGCATCCAAATATATTTCAACACGACGATTAATAGCACGTGCTTCCGTTTTTTTTGCATAATCAGAGATTGATTTTACATCAACAATAGGGCGGAATTCTCCATACCCCATGGCTGAAAAATACCGTTCCGGCATGGCTGCATATTTATTCATTAGGCGAACTAGGTTCAATGAGCGGGCAGCTGAAAGTTCCCAGTTGCTGGGATACTCTGCGTTCGGTGGTAATTTTTCATCATCCGTATGCCCCTCGCAGCGTACCTCAACATTTAACTGCGCCCCCCGTTTTCTGATAAGATCCAAAAGGTTTTTATATTCGATATTATCATGAATATTAATCACTTCAGATTCCTTAATGATTTGCCCAATTTGATGAATCACAGGATAATATTCAGGTTCCACTTCGGAGGATGCTGATTTGAACAGGTTACCCCGAATAGTGATTTTAATTCCCTTCGTCGCTCTTGCTACTGAAACATTCGCAGAACTCAAGTCCTGATTCATTTCTTCATATGTTACATCCAGAAGTTTATCAATTACTGCATTAACATGCTTTTCTGCATCGTTTAAAATAACCAAAAGCAGAACAAAAAATGTAAGAAGCAGGGTAACCATATCAGCAAATGTAAGCGCCCAGGCTGTAGCTTTAGCCTTGCGTTCATCCATGGTTACAGGATGGCGAAGATGTTGCATAAATTTATTCTTCGTCGCTGGGTTCTTCTCTTTGCTCTTCCATTTTTTCTTTAATAGCAGACAGAGAAGATAAAGGTTTTTCTTCAGATATCTCTATTTCGGTATTATACCGGAATTGGGAGGGTGCGAAGGTCATTAATTTTTCCTTGATCAATATGGGGTGCTCTCTTGCGTGAATACTGATGATGCCTTCAACCACAATGCTCTTTAGCATCATTTCATTTTCGGAACGACGCTTCAATTTTCCACCAATGGGCAGAAAGATCATATTGGCCATAAATACACCATAAAATGTGGTAATGAGGGCCAGGCCCATACCGGACAGCAGATCTGCAAATCTCTCCGCCACATCATAGGAAGCCGTTATTTCCATTCCCCCGCCCCCGCTACTGAAATTATTCATCATTATAATGAGACCCAGAACTGTTCCCAGCATACCAAAGGCCGGCGCGTAGGAAGCCATATATAAAAACATTTCCTGCCCTGCGACGTGCCGGCTTGAAATATTATTCATCTCAAGATTCAAAAATGTCCGCAGGCGCGAGGATTCCCGTTCATTGATCGCCAACTCAATCCCATTTTTAAAAAAACCATCTCGCATCATTGGCAGATCGGCTTCCAGAGATAATAGGCCATCTTTTCTGGCTTTTTGCGCTTTTTGAACGATCTCTTCAATGATTCCTATATAATCGTAATCTTCACCTCTGAACACATTTTGCAATACATTAAATATATTACCAACGGCTCTTAAGGGAAGATTAACCATGGTTGCAGCAAAGGTGCCGCCCAAGACAATTAATAAAGAGTTAAAATTGAAGAACCAGTATAATTTCCCACCGCTTTGAATTATTCCAATCAAAATAATTCCAAGTCCCGCCAAAAGACCAATTAAGGTTCCAAGATCGGTTGTACCTTTATTAGTATCCATGTTATTTTGAATTAAGATTGATAGACTCTTGGCAAAGTTAAGACTTTACCTTGTACGGGAATTAATCTTTTTTCTTATTGTGGGATAGAGAACGGCTGCCCTTGTACAAGCGGTCCTGTTCCTCCTGGGACAAACTTTCAAACCCTTCCCGATTGATTTTATCAAGAATAAAATCTATATCCCGTTCTATTTCCTGTTGACGGGACACTTTTTTTTCTTCCTGCTGGACTCTGTATTCTGTTGTTTTCTTACGAATTGCGAACCATAGGTCATTCCAGCGGACTGGCTTTTTCAACATAATGTATCCGATCACCATCCCAGAAAGATGTGTCAAATGACTAATCTGGGATACATTATTAAATGAAGACATGAATGCAAGAAGGCCTATGCCCATGACAAACCAGAGAGATTTGATTGGAATGATTCCATACAAATACACAGTTCGGTTTGGGTAGGTAAGACCGTAGGCCAGGAGCACCCCATAAACAGCGCCGCTAGCTCCAACGATCGGTGTCATGGAATTAAACCCCAATACCATGGTTACAAGGCCTGATCCTATGCCTGTTACAAAATAATATTTTAGAAAATGGTGTTTTCCCCAGAGACGTTCCAGTTCACTACCAAACATCCATAAAACAAACATATTGATAAGAACATGCCAAATTCCTCCATGAAAAAATATGTATGTGAATGGCTGCCAGATCATTAATTCTGACCAGACCAGTTTGGGAACTAAGCCAAAGAGAGGGAAAAAAAGATTCTCAGCACCAGCCAGGGTTTGTAAAACAAATATACCAAAATTGATTGAAATCAGTACCTTAATGGCATCTGTAAAAAGAGTGGGTTTGTATGAAAACTCACCGGGGTTTGATTGAAATTGGTATCTCATTGTTAGGTAAATATACGTAATTCATTCCAGTGGAAATAGTTCCACAGTTTCATCATGTTGCTTTTCAACATAATAAGGAAAATTGTTAGTTATTCAGCAAGAATTTTTCTGGCTACATCCATGGATTTAATCTTTGCCAGGTTATCGAAGTGATAGCGAAGCAGTGACCAGAGGTAATCACTGATGATGGTTCGGTCTCTTTGTGTAACTTTATCCTTGGGCAGATTAGCTATATCTTCAGCCAGTAAACTGGACAGAATCACGCCGCTGTTTGGCCCTCCATTGGGGTTGGGTAATGTGAGTCCGGGAAACTCCCGTATATCCAAATTGGGCTGAAATCCAAGATGGGTCAGTAGTGCACATTCATAAAACCAAAACAATAAATTGGGATCGGACTTTTTTTCATTCAATGCCCGCAATACTCCCACTAAAACAGAAAAAAGGTCTGGATGAGGGTCTTCATCAGAAAGGGTTTTCTCGGTCAATTCAAGGATCGCCATGGATAGTGTGATTGTGCGCAAATCATCTAATATCCGGGGCCAGAATTCACGGAAATTCACTTTGGACAGAATATGAAGATCCCGGTTTGGTTTATGGTTGTAAATAAGATCTATATAGCTCAAGGGCTGGAAGTGGGCGGATTTGGGAGATCTCTTACTCCTGGCACCTTTGATTATTAAACTGATTTTTCCTTTATCTTGAGAGAAACACCTGGCAATGATGGATGTATCCCCATAAGGAAATGATTTCAAAACAATGGCCGGTGTATGAACGATCATTACGATCGATATAAGCTAATAAGCCTTGGCGAAGATCACCTCGTGTTTTGCCGGGTCTCCAGAAAATATACACATCAGGCCATCCGGATGTTCATCAAATGGAATGCAGCGGATTGTAGCCTTAGTCTGATCTTTGATTGTTGCTTCCGTCTTTTCACTCCCGTCCCATCCACAGCGGACAAATCCCCCTTTTTGTATCACTTTCTTAAATTTATCATAGGTAGAAACTATATGTGTGTTCTCATCCCGGAACTGGCGGGCTTGTTCAAATAATCCAGTTTGAATATCGTCCAATAGTTTTGGGATCTGTTCTACAGCCTCTTCTTTAGATAAAAAGGATTTTTCTCCAGAATCCCTCCGGGCCACAACTACATTGCCCTTTTCAACATCCCGTGGCCCTACTTCTATGCGGAGCGGCACACCTTTCATTTCCCATTCATTGAACTTGAATCCGGGAGAATTATCCGTCCAGTCCTGGTGTGCCCGTATACCAGAGTTTTCCATTGCTTCCATAAGCGGTAACAAATAATCTTTCACCGCTTTTTCCTGTTCTTCATTACGGAAAATAGGAATGATTACCACCTGGATGGGTGCGATCCTTGGCGGTAGGCGGAGTCCCTTTTGATCACCATGGGTCAGAATAACAGCACCAACAAGACGGGTGCTTACACCCCAGCTTGTGGCCCAGACCAATTCTTCCTTATTGTCCTTGGTTTGGAAAGTGACATCAAATGCTTTGGCAAAATTTTGTCCCAGATTGTGCGATGTACCGGCTTGAAGCGCCCTTTTGTCTCCCATCATGGCTTCGATACAATAGGTTTTATTGGCGCCAGCAAATTTCTCTGAATCTGTTTTAACGCCTGTGAATACAGGGACAGCTAAATAATCTTCTGCCAATTGACGATACAATTCTAAAATGTCTAAGGTTTCTGTCTGGGCTTCTTCTGCTGTAGCATGAGCAGTATGTCCCTCCTGCCATAAAAATTCAGATGTGCGGAGAAAAAGTCGGGTTCGCATTTCCCAGCGCACCACATTGGCCCATTGATTGATCAACAACGGCAAATCGCGGTAGGATTGAATCCATTTTTTATACATGGACCAGATGACTGTTTCGGATGTGGGTCGTACAATGATTTCTTCTTCCAGCTTGGATTCCGGATCCACTACCACACCATGATCATCATCTGCTTTCAATCTTGTGTGGGTGACCACAGCACATTCCTTGGCGAATCCTTCCACATGTTCCGCTTCCCGAGCTAGGAATGATTTGGGAATAAATAGTGGAAAATAGGCATTCACATGTCCGGTAGCTTTGATCATTGCATCGAATGATTCTTTGATATTATCCCATAACTGGAAGCCGTACGGTTTAATGACCATGGTGCCTTTTACAGGACCGTGATCTGCAAGTCCAGCCCGGGACACTACTTGGGTGTACCAGCCGGAAAAATCGTTTGTCCGATCAGGTAATTTTTTGCTCATAAAAGTAATAATCCATGAAGAATAGACAATAAAATTACCGGTGGCGAATGGGCACACCAAGGCAGATTTATTTAGAAATCTCTTCCTTGAATTCATTAGTTTTGATAATGTATAAACTGATCAATTTTATTTGCATCTTCTTATTAATCTTTAGTCTAAGCTATGAATCAGTTCTGGATCGGAAACTCACATCAGATGAACCAGGAGATATCCATAAAACCATTGTATTGTTTACCATCCTGAATGGGGCCATCATTTATCAACACTATGACCAATAACGAGATCAAACGAATTCAATCTCTTGAACGGGGGAAATCTCGCAGGGAATACAGCCAATTCCTTATTGAAGGAAAACGGCTGGTCCAGTCCGCTCTGGAGTGGANNGNNGGGCTTGATNTAATTTATTTTACCGACCCGTTTCGGCGTGAGAATACAGAATGGCTCCAATCAATAGAATCCTCTGGTGTTTNATATGAAAACATTCCTACCAAGCAATTGGAAAAAATATCATTCACCAAATCACCNTCAGGGATCGTGGCTGTCTGTAATCTGCCTGAGCAACAAAANCCGGATTTAAACCAAAACCGGTGGCTTTATCTCGATCGTATAGCTGATCCTGGAAATATGGGNACAATCCTTCGATCTGCAGCCTGGTTTGNCTTGAACCATGTTGCCCTTTCTGTAGATTGTGTCGATCCATTTAATCCCAAAGTAGTGCGTGCCGGAATGGGTGCCCATTTTGGACTCTCAATACACAGCAATCTCGACTTAGGTCGGTTTTCCAAGACACACACCTTAATCGGCGGGGATCATCGTGGTGCTGATGCTGNAAGTGTTGAAATCCCGGAANGCTGTGTGTTGGTCCTGGGCAGTGAAGCCCATGGTTTATCATCAGATAGTCTAGAAATGATCAACCAAAAAGTGGCTATTGAAAAANTGGGTTTTGGTGAATCACTGAATGTGGGNTCAGCTGCAGCGATTCTCATGTATCTATTTACGAATAAATAAAAAATTTATAGACACTCAACNTCTTTCTCTTTAGGTAAATTTNAGTTTTAAATCACCTTTTCGTATATTGGAATGATTANCGTAACTTTTGAAAATGGAACATCAGGAACCTGACCCTCATGAACAACACGTTCAGTATTCGAGCCGCATTCGGCATTGTTGTGGTATCCATTCTGTCTGCATTTTTAGCGGGTGGATTGGTCCTGTGGATTGGTCTATCCAATCCTGATTCATCCCAGAAGTTCTACACATTCATTTCATTTATTATTGGACAAGGATTTATGCTTGTCCCATTGGTCTGGTTTCTTATTTCTAGACAGGAACCTGTATTAAAAAGACTACGGCTCAATCCAATCTCCTCCCCTACCGCTGGTTTAACGGTGCTCTTTTCTCTGGGGCTTATTATTCTTTCCGATGAATTGGACAGAATGATCCAAATATTTATACCAGCGCCNGACTATATTATTGATCTTAACGGGTTATTACGACCTGAAACCATTACTGGTTTTATTCTTTTATTCATTGCTGTAACAATCATAGCCCCCTTGGGTGAGGAATTACTGTTCCGTGGATTTTTACAACAGGTACTTGAAAAACACTGGAAGGATGTGACCCGGGCTATTCTTACAACGGCACTATTTTTTGCCCTGATCCATATGAACCCCTACTGGTTTGCCCAGATTTATATATTAGGAGTGATGCTGGGATTCCTGTCGTGGAAAACAGGATCGGTATTNCCCTCATTGATCCTGCACGGATTAAATAATACAATGGCCATGATATTTTCCTTTTCTGAAGCCGGGGACGGAGGGNTTTATATCTGGAATGGCCATGTAGCACCCTGGATTATTATTATCGCTCTAGCCTGTGTAATAACCGGGTTTAGAGGGATCAACAGCTTACGGGTTCAGGCATGAGGAAGGAAATGTTCAAACACGAGATTACAATACTCAAAGACACATTTGGCCGTCTGTTGCGCAGGCACGCCCAGACGAATCTCATCAAACTCATCAATAAAACCCACCCGGCAGATCTGGCAATTGTATTCCGGTATTTTGATGATGATGAGCAGGGACAGGTATTCAGCCTGATGCAGGATAATGAGCATACAATAGAATTTTTGATTGAACTGGATGATACTCTCATAGAAAAACTGTTGAATGTTGAAAACCCAGATCGGATCGCAGGGTTGATACAGAATGCTTCAACCAATGATCAAAGTTACATTTTAGGAACATTGGAAGAAGAACAGGCTCAATTTGTTATTGATCTTTTAAAAACAGAAGAACAGGAAGTCCTTGAGGAAATCATGGGCTACCCGGANGATTCAGCCGGAACCATGATGGCCACTGATATATTTACCCTGTACCAGCATACATCGTGCGGCGACGCACTGCGCACGTTGCAGGATCAAAAAGACGCTGAAATGGTCTTCTATCTCTACATAACCGATGAGGATGATTCCCTGATGGGAGTAGCATCTCTTCGTGCTCTGGCAACAACGCCTCCAAAGACACTTTTAAAAGATATAATGGTGAAACGGGTCCACTCTGTAAGGCCTGAAACAGATCAGGAAGATGTAGCCCAGATCGTGGCTCAATACAATTACCTGGCGGTTCCCGTGGTTGACGCAGATAATCGTCTGCTTGGGATCGTAACCGTTGATGATGTTGTAGATGTGATCCGGGAAGAAGCCACAGAAGACTTTTTACAAATGGCTGGAGCAGGTAAGGACCGTGAAATTCTTCTGAAATCCAGTTGGGAAAACGCCCAAGCCCGGCTGCCCTGGCTTTTTGCCAGTTGGATCGGTGGAATTATTGCTGTTTCTATCATTGGTGCGTTTGAAGNATATGCTTNAAAGTATCATTGCCCTGGCNGCCTTTATCCCTGTTATTATTGGTATGGGTGGAAATATTGGGACCCAGTCCTCTACCATTATTGTTCGCGGCATGGCTACGGGCAGGATTGAGATTGGTAATGAATTNAAAATCCTTTTAAAAGAACTCAGGGTTGGATTAATTCTGGGTGGATTATACGGTTTAATGCTGGGGATTTTTGCAAATTTCCGTTTCATGGGTACAGACCCCATGCTTGGGGTTGTGGTTGGACTCAGCATATGTTGTTCCATGCTCCTTGCCGTAGCAGTAGGAACCTTTACACCCCTTATTTTAAGAAAACTGGATATTGATCCAGCNGTTGCTACTGGTCCGTTTGTGACAACAAGTATTGATATACTAGGAGTTTTATTGTACTTCATAATTGCCGGTTTATTGCTGGCAGTTTAATTCATGTTGCTAATTCTCCTTATGTGTGCCGGGGTCTACCTGGNATTTATACTATTCATCATCTCTGGTCTGTTTAAACACAGTATTCTGCCAATTTCATCTTCCAATGAGTTGCCTTCAATCTCTGTGGTGATCGCAGCGAGAAATGAAGAAAAACACCTTCCGGACCTGATTCAGGATCTTATGAACCAGGAATATCCCCTGGACAAACTTGAAGCTATTATTGTGGATGATCGTTCAACAGACCTTACCCCAGCGATCTTAAAAGAAGCAGCGGACAATTATGCATTTATTAAAACGATTAGGATCAAGGAACCATCACAGGAAATGACCCCNAAAAAACATGCTATGACCAAAGGTATAGAAGCGGCTNAAGGAGAAGTGATCGTATCTACAGACGCTGATTGTCGTGTTGGAAAACTGTGGGTATCCAGTATGGNCTATAGTGTCATAAATCNCGATTGTATTTCAATCGGGTTTTCTAAAATTGCGGGGGATACATTTTTTGAGCAATACCAAGAGGTAGATTTTCTTGGTATTATCACAGCCAATGCGGGAGCGGGGGGCTGGAACCAATTCTGGTCTGGGACGGGACAAAATCTTGCCTATTATAAAAATGATTTCATTGCTATTGACGGATTTAAACCTGTAAAAAACAAAATTTCAGGGGATGATATGTACTTGGTCCAATCTATTTCAAAGCTTAAACGGGGATTTATCCATATTGACCCCAATTCCTTCACTACCACAACAGGGATGAATTCAGTAAAGGAATTTTTGAACCAGCGCATCCGCTGGTCATCCAACTCCAAAGCGAATGCTGGTCAAAATCCTTTATTCTTTGGGTTCCTCATTACTGCTTTTTTGTACAATTCCTTTATTCTATTATCCATGATCTCAGGCAGCCCCTGGTTGGTGTCATTTGGATTTAAATTTATACTGGATGGATTGGTCATATTGTTAGGATGTAAATTATTTGAAACCAAACCCAATCCCTTGGCATATTGCATCTGGGCCATGATTCAACCCCTGTACATTCCTGCAATGGGGATTCTGGGTGTGCAGGAAAAGTTCACCTGGAAGACATGAATCAAATTCTTATTTGTTTTTTTCTAACGGGAGTGGTTGCAAGTCAATCCTATTCAGTCACAATTCTGGGATTCCATGCCGCTGACGTAAACCAGACGATTCATGATTCTGGGAGGATAGAGTTCACGACTCAAAACCGTGGACTTATTGATCTGATCTGGCCTGCCAATAATTACTATGACACACAATTTGATCCAGCCAAATTCAGCCTTATAAGTTGGAAGAAAAAAATTCGACAGGGGACCTATAAACCATCTCTATCAGCAAAAATGGATTCAACAGGCGTTCTAGTTTATAATGAAAATCATAAAGTTACTCTATCTAATCCAGCACACACTATTTTTACAATGCTGGCCATGATACAATCAAAAGGGCCGGA
>PBCV01000052.1 GCA_002717915.1 Fidelibacterota bacterium
ATTTTTAGCCCGGCCCATTGTTCCTTTAAGCAACAAGGACCTTGGATTCCTGCCCGGAGACATCCAGTCAAAATTAGACCCATACATGCAACCGCTGTTTGATAACCTGGCTGTCATTCGTCACCAGTTCAAACATAAGGATAAACGGACCGGGAAGATCAACGAAATGCTGGAACAGGATAAGCTGCTTATTACTCCCCTTGCCTACATTCGCGGCCGCAGTTTACAGAAAGCATTCTTTATCGTGGATGAAGCCCAGAACCTGACACCCCACGAAGTGAAAACTGTCATAACCAGGGCTGGTGAAGGAACAAAAGTGGTTTTTACGGGGGATATCCATCAGATCGATCACCCCTACCTGGATAAAAGATCCAACGGGTTGACCTATCTCATCAGCCGTATGAAAGGTCAGGATGTTTTCGCCCACATTACCCTGGAGAAAGGGGAACGGAGCGAACTGGCAGAATTGGCTAGCAATCTCCTTTAGAAATGGCGCCTGAGCCATTTACATCCTTACAGTACCATTTAGATAAACCGGGACAGGAAGGCCTCTTTAAACTGGCCCAGTGGGCCAGGATACTCGGCTATATCAATGTAACCCTGGGCGGGTTTAACGGCATCATTGCCATTCCCCTTTTATTTGGTGGACACAGACTGGCTGCCATATCCGTCCCTTCCATATTTATGTCTGGTATTCTCATCTATATGGGCCTCCAGTTAACGGGTGCAGCGGCCAATCTTAGATTTGCAGGACTGAATGAGAATGATAAAGGATTTTCAGATGCACTGGGGAAAATCCAGAAATTCTTTTTCCTGTCAGCGACTCTTTATTTAATAGGCTTTATCCTGGTCCTATTGATGCTGGGCCTGGGCCTGATGGCCAGCGGTGGATTCCCGGAGTTAATGCCCCAGGATCCGGCTACTGTTTCTATCTAATCGCCGAAGATTTCGTCCACTCTATCTTCTACTTTTTCCTCAACGATCTTTTTTGTGGATTCTTTTGCTTCTTCTAATAATTCGGATGCTTTTTCTTTTCCTTTCCCAAAAGTTTCAGACACTGATTCCTTAAGTTCATCCGCAGTTTGGGGTACCTCCTGATCAGTATAATTCAAGTAAACAACATAGAGAACCAGGATCACCCCGACTGTAAATACCAGCTTAATGATCTTTTTAATTAAAGCATAGACCAGCATAATGACAAGCACACCTGCGATGGCCATGTATACCGGATTAGAAAATGTCGTATCTATAATGGATTCCATACTGGGATGAATCTAAAAAAGGAACCGGTTTAGGATTAAGACAATTCTGATTAATTTTTACAATGCGTAGTGTTTTAACAATTCTTTTTATTACCTGTATTTCAGCACAATCAAAATATCCCGCTGATTCACTCCTGGCATCATCAAACGTTCCTATTATACATAAGATCGGGTTATTGCCCATTGCCGGCTGGCAGAGAATATCCTACAATACAAATTTATTCAATTGTCAGTTTTATCCCAGCTGTTCTAATTACGGTGCCGATGCGGTCAGGCAATTCGGGATCATCCGCGGTGGTATAATTGCATCAGAGCGAATCACCCGCTGTAATCCTTTTGCATTTCATTATCACCTGGAATTACAGCGTCCCTTTCATGATGAAGATGGAAGATTAATTGACCCTGTTGTACAAAAACAAATAACTCATTCAAAAAAATCTCCCCTCCTTGCGGCATTATTTTCAGCGGTCCTTCCAGGATCAGGCCGTATTTATTCCGGGCGTATTCTGGATGGTATCATGGGCCTGTGGACTTTTTATCTTGTTTACAATTCAGCCCATTATGCGATTAAAGATGAGCGACCCATTGCCGGGCCCATTCTTGGCACTGCCGCTGTTTATGTTTACCTGGGTGAGATCTACGGGGGGTGGCGGGCAGCCAAATATTACCAGAAAGGTGATAATGGGACTTGAGCCAGTGAGTGGATTTGAACCACCGACCTGTTCTTTACGAGAGAACTGCTCTACCCCTGAGCTACACTGGCAAATACTATTATTATAGAATAATATACATCAAAATTTTACATCATATGATGTAAAACCATGATGTTTTAAGTAAATAAATTGGTAATTAAACTTATAATTATACATAGGGATTATTAAAAATTTGAATGAAGCGTTTGTAACCAGTAGTAGGTGGATTCGAGTCCAACACTAATGTTAAATGTCATTATACCAATCCCGGGTGTACACCTGATACAGCACCGGCATTGATTCAGACGACTTGTTTCGATGACCGCGATGAAAAATGCGACCATCAAAGATAATGGCTGAACCCGGCGCCATACGGAACTGCAAATGGGGTTTGTCCTCAGCTTCTGCGTAAGTCAGCCGATGGGAGCCCTGAACGAACTCCGTGGAACCGTTGTCAGGGGTAAGCTCCACTAAAGGCATGAGCACGGTGTAGTAAAACGGATCAAAGTGGTGCACCACAGCGAAGTCATCGTAGGTGCCATCTGCCTTTGCAGAACCTTGAAGGTTATAGATATCGCGATGCCAGGGGCCATCGTCGGACCGCACCGTTGATGAAAGCATCCCTGAGTTATGCACATATCGACTGCCGAACAGGTGTTTCATGACTGTCCAAATAATGGGCGGTTTCTGAAATTCATCACTCCCGAAAACGCCTCGATCCATACCGAAGGTAAAATCATGCCGCCCCGGCGCTGTTTCAATAATGCCCCCCCCTTCACCATCGGCGAATGCGGTCTTGTTGGCGCGAACTTCTTTGTCAAAATGCGTGATCAGCTCATAGGAATCCTCGGGTCCCTGCTGCACTATATCCATGGCCCGGGTAAACAATCGATCATATTGGGCACGAAACCTGGCGATTTGCTCGGGCTGAAATACATTTGGAATAATGGTGACTCCATCGTGTTCTAGATCATGTACTGCTTTCTCTAGGGGCAACGGCGTGGCTTTTTGGACACTCACCGGCTTATATATTCAATTAATATGCTTCTACTTCCAATAGATCCACTTCAAAGATCAGTGTAGCACCCGGCGGGATTAAATTTCCCGCTCCCTTATCTCCATATCCAAGATCAGAAGGAATGGTTAATTTTCGTTTTCCGCCTACCTTCATCCCTTTTACGCCAAGATCCCAGCCCTTAATCACTGAGCCAACACCCAGGGTGAATGTAAAGGGTTCCCGGCCTGGGTTTAATGATGAATCAAAAACGGAACCATCTTCCAGCGTTCCTGTATAATTCACAACAACTTTATTATAATCCTGGGCTTCAGCGCCTTCACCAATAACCAGATTTTCAATGATCAATCTATTCTCCATTGTTTTAATGCTCCCCGTACTGCTGCAGCCTGTTCCAAAAAAGATTAAGGCAGACAGTAGAAATTGATGAGAAAAATTCATGGTATGTTCGTTCCTCGACTGATAAAAAAAGGATTGTAAATTTACCGTCTTATGGATTCAACACAAGCGCTATTCGAATCTTACTTGCCGCCTCTGGCTGAACGGGTTCGCCCCAAGACCATTGATGAGTTCTGCGGCCAAGGACATTTGGTGGATAAAGGAAAAATTCTTCATCGACTCATGGATCAGGCGGCACCATTTTCCATCATTTTCTGGGGACCACCGGGAACAGGAAAAACCACTTTGGCACGGATGATCGCGAAATCAACTGACGCAAAGATTAAAGAATTGTCTGCTGTGTCCAGCGGCGTGAAAGATCTTCGTGAAGTGATCAGTTTAGGAGAAAACAATCGTGAAATGGGGGTAAAAACGATCCTGTTTATTGATGAGATCCACCGCTTCAGCAAAAGCCAGCAGGATTCGTTGCTCCGAGCTGTGGAAGACGGAACAATCACCCTTATTGGCGCCACCACGGAAAACCCGTCTTTTGAAGTGATTTCTCCTCTTCTTTCCCGGTGTCGTGTTCTTACTTTGAAACCGTTGGAAACAGATCATTTAATGAAAATCCTTGATTCGGTTTTTTCACAGGATGTGATCATGTCCAAAGGTTCAATCACCATTGGTGAATCAGAAAAAGAATTACTTATTCAATCTTCCGGCGGCGACGCACGGAAAATGCTGAACACACTAGAGATTGCACACAATCTCATGGGCGGAAAAGGACACATTACCAAAGAGATCCTTGATGAAGCGATCCAATCCAAAACCATGATCTACGATAAGCAGGGCGAATATCATTACGATACCATTAGTGCATTTATCAAGTCGGTCCGAGGGTCTGATCCGGATGCAGGGTTGTATTGGCTGGCTGTCATGCTGGAAGGTGGAGAAAAACCAGAATTTATTGCCCGACGGCTTATCATCCTGGCATCAGAAGATATCGGGAATGCTGATCCCAACGGGCTCACCCTTGCAACATCAGGATTTCAGGCTGTTCATATGATCGGAATGCCGGAAGCAGCCCTGGTTTTGGCTCAAGTGACTACCTATTTAGCCAGCGCACCGAAATCCAATGCCAGCTATAAAGCAATCAAGGCAGCTACAAAAGCAGTAAAAGAGTCCGGAACTCCTTCCGTCCCGCTGCACTTACGGAATGCGCCAACAGACCTGATGAAAGATATGGATTACGGAAAAAATTATAAATACCCACACTCCCAGCCGGATCATTTTGTTGATGCGAATTATTTCCCAAATGGGAACCAGCAAACTTTTTATAATCCATCAAACCAGGGTCGGGAAGATTGGATAAAAAAGCGGCTTAAAACTCTATGGAAAGACCGGTATAAAGATTGATGAGATTTATTCAACTATTTTTAATTAAACCGCTCCTCGATCCCCTTCATTTCAAGGAAGGGAAAACAGGGGTTGTTTCCTACAGGTTGGGGAAGAATTTATTCGTCTCTATTTTATTCCTGACTTCCGCGGTATTAGCTGATAACCGTCTTCGGCTCAAGAAAGCGAATGTCCTGGAAAATAAGACCATCAATGGTGAATCAGTCAAATATATTTCCGGGAATGTGGTGTTCACCAAGGGCACCCTGACCTTGAACTGTCAGGAAGGACGCCATTATGAAAAGGATGAACTGGCAGTATTGTACCGCAATGTATCTGCCCTTCAGGAGGGGCGAACCCTGACCTGCGATACGCTAAAATTCTATTCCAGGGAAGATCGGATTTTCAGCATTGGCAGCCCCCATATCTGGGATAAGGATTATGACCTTAAGGCCGATTCCTTAACTGTTTTTACAGAGCAGGACAGCGGTGTTGCACTGGGGAATGTTATTTTGATACAGAAAGGGCAGGTCATTACAGCCAACCGGATCGAATACCAGAAAGATAAGGTGCAGGACGGTGTTTCATACACTGCGATTGGCAATGTCACGATTGAGGATTCATCCCGCATTGCCACCTGCGGCAGGGCCAACTACGACCGCACCAATGAGATCACTGTATTGGAGATTGAACCGGAGATCAAGGATGGGGGCCGCATATTATCCGGCGAAAAAATTGTATTAACCTACAAGGAAGAAGAACTGAAAAAACTGCACATTCCGAAAAAAGCGTTCGCCCTGACACCCATTAAGGGGTACCAGCAGTCTCAGGTCGATTCACTGGCACTGGGTGACACCCTTGAGTTTGAAGATAATATGGAAGGATCCCGGCTCACCAGTTTCTTTAAAAAGGGCAGAATGGATTCACTCCGGATCGAAGGTATGGCAAAAACACTGTACCATGTTTTTGAGGATTCTATCTACCAGGGCAAAAACAATGCATCCGGCGACACGATCATTATGACGTTTTTGGATAACGAATTGGATCGGCTGAAAATTATGGGTGGCTCCGAAGGCAAGTATATCCCTGATTCTGTAGCAAACGATGTGGATTTCCCGGTCATTTATGCGGCTGATGAGATCCAATACCGGCTCAAGGATGAAGAAACGGATTTTGAAGGCAATGCCAGCATTAAACATGATAAGACCAACCTGGACGCGGGGTTTGTAACTGTAAACTGGCAGAGTAATATGCTGAACGCACTGCCAAAACTGGAAGGGGATACGATCAGCGAACCTGTTTTACCCGTTATAAAGGAAGATGGACGGGATCCCATGTCAGGTGATGCCATGACCTACAACCTGAAAACCCGGAAAGGCCGGGTGATCAAGGGGCACACCACGGCCGATGACGGGTTTTACACCGGGAAGCAGATTCGCAATGAATCACAGAAGGTCTTTTTCATCGAAAATTCAACCTATACCACCTGTGATCTGGATACGGCCCATTTCCATTTTGAGTCTAACAGAATGAAGATCATCCAGAACAATATTGTTGTTGCACGGCCCATCATTCTTCACCTGGGGCAGATCCCCATTTTCGGGATTCCCCTGGGCATTTTTCCCCATAAGGGAGGCCAGCGTCACTCGGGCTGGATCATGCCCTCCTACGGAGATAACAGGAACCGGGGTCAGTATATACAGGGGCTTGGCTTCTACTGGGCACCCAGCGAATACTGGGATTCAAAATTTAGCCTGGGGTTCGGTGATAAGCAGGGAGCTACGTTCAGGATCAATACTATGTATCGCATGCGCTATAAATTCAGGGGCAGCCTGAATTTTTTTAACCGCCAGTATTTGAGCGGCACGGATGACATCATGGACCTTACTGACGACCGCAATACCAGCACAACCCTAAGATGGACCCATAGGCAGGAGATGCGCAACAACCAGTCCTTGAACGCCAACGTGACCTATTCAACCAGCGGGGATTACAATAAAAAATATGGTTTGTCTGAAGCAGAGCGAATGGACCAGAAAGCAATCTCAAACATGTCTTACTCTAAGCGGTGGCCCAAGGCAAAAAATTCATTCAGCACCAATTATTATTCTAACCTTGACCTATTGATCGATGAAAAAACAAACCCTGCCAGCAACTATTATGTAATGCCAACCCGGTCAGGAACCCAGATCAATATAGAGAACCAGACATTCCCAAAATTTTCATTTCGGCACGGACAGAGCAATTTTTTCCCTTCAACAGCTGCTAAGAAAAAATGGTACAACACTATTACCTGGAATTACGGGGTAAATTTTACTAACACAGACCGGGATTATTATGAATCCGTAGAGATTGACAGCGCCACTTTTGGCTGGGATGCAGACTCCTTAGGTGTTCCACTTAAACAAAATGAACAAAATAATGGCTGGATCCACACCTCCAGCATCAATGCCCCCCAGAAACTGTTCAAGTACATTTCTATTAATCCAAGTATCAGTCTCAAATCTGCCTGGGTCAACGAAACCAAGCACGGCGTATGGAATGGATCCACATTTGAAGATTCAGTGAAGCAGGGGTTTGCCGCCCGGACCACAGGATCTTTTTCCATGAATGCCAATACCCAGATCTACGGACTGTTACCAATTCCCATTGGACCTGTAAGGGCCATACGCCACGTTATGTCGCCCACAGTTGGATATTCCTGGACCCCTGATTTTTCCAAACCGGTCTTTGGCAAGGATCTTGGTTATGTTCATACAGAAACAGATGGTTCGGGGAATGAGATTGTCTACGACAGGTTTTCTGGAACCATGGCGGGCAACACGCCGCGGTCCGAACGAAAATCCATGACCTTTGGAATGAATAACGTTTTCCAGGCCAAGGTCAAGAAAGGTGATGAAGATAAAAAGGTTGACCTTTTGAGCTGGCGCATGAATTCCAGCTATAATTTTGCAGCCGATTCAATGAACCTGGCCAACTTGCGCTCCAGCCTTCGCTCCAAAATTGCCGGAAAACTGAACCTGGATTTGAGCATGACCCATGACTTTTACCAGTATGACATGGAAAGGAATCGGCGCACAGCAGAATTCAATAAAAATGGTGATGGGATGATCACTCCCCGGCTCACCAGTGCCCGGCTCTCTACTGGCTTTCGAATATCGGGAAAAAGTTGGACAGATGCATCCACTGAGGTGGATGAGGAGACAGATACAACAGCAACTGAAGAGGACCTGGCTGGTCCGGGGCTGAACAATCCCTTAAAGAGTATGCGCAATACCCTTGGCAAAAAGCAGCTATGGAATACCAATCTCAGCCTGAGTTATTCCTATTCGGCTGCCAATCCTGCTAATCCAACTAAAACATTCTGGGCCAACAGTACATCCACCATAAATGTGACCCGTAAATGGCGGGTATCATACCGGGCCAGGTTTGATTTGATGGAGCGTGATCTGGTAAACCATTCATTCTCAATTTATCGCGATCTCCACTGCTGGGAACTATCCCTGAACTGGACACCAAGCGGGCTCGGGCAGGGAATCAATTTTAAACTCAATGTAAAATCACCTACGCTCCAGGATATTAAAATTGAGAAAAAAGGAGGTGTATATTCCGGCGCCGGACTCTAAATCTTCAATTGTACTCCCAGTTTCATTGATGGAAATTCTCCCTGGAAAAAAGACCCCTTCATGATCTGTCCCGAATGTCACGCCGAATACCTGGACCACATTAAAGAATGTGGAGACTGCCAGGTTTCACTGGTGGATGCCTGTATAATTGACCTTCCTGTCCCGGAGATGACCTGGTCTGCCCTGCCTACGTTCCAAGGCAAGGTGTACGCGGATATGGCAGCAGAACTTTTGGACCAGCATTCCATTCCTTATTACTTGAAAATGGATTGGGCATCATCTGCTTTTTCCATTGAAGCAACGAATCTCCCCGGGCAGGTGGTTCGTATTTTTGTCCCGGAAGAACACCTTGCAAAAGCCTCTGAACTTGCATCATCCATCGTGGGAGATGAAAAATGAGCCAGATTCGCAGCATAAAAGGTACCCACGACATTCTGCCATCCGACTCCAGACAGTGGCAACACCTAGAACAAATTGTTCATGATGTATGCGGGCGGTTTAGATATGAAGAAATCCGTACCCCTTTATTTGAAGAGACACGACTTTTTTCCAGAAGCGTCGGCGAAGATACGGACATCGTTTCAAAAGAAATGTACACCTGGGAAGATCGGGGCGGTACGTCTCTCACCCTTCGGCCGGAGTTGACCGCTTCCGTGGTCCGTTCCTATATCCAGCATAACCTGGGTAGTCAGGCCCCTGTTCAACGATTGTATTACATGGGACCTCTCTTCCGCCGGGAACGACCGCAAAAAGGACGGCAACGGCAATTTCACCAGTTTGGGGTGGAAGCATTTGGCTCTGAAAATCCGGAACAGGATGCAGAGATCATTGCCATCGCCTGGCACATGTTATCTGCCTGCGATTTAAATCAAACTGTATCCCTCCAATTGAACAGTATAGGTTCTTCAAAGTGCCGCTCAGATTACAGGAATGTGTTGAAAGACTTTATCCGTCCGAATCGGGACCAATTTTCTGAGACGAGTCAGAAACGGTTTGATACCAACCCGCTCCGCATCCTGGATACGAAGTTAGAGCACGAACAAACATTGCTGGAAGGTGCCCCTACGGTTTCTGAGTGCTATACAGCTGAGGATAAGGCACACCTGGAGTCACTTCAAAACTTCCTGACCGCCATGGAGATTCCTTTTACGATTGATCCTAGGCTCGTTCGCGGGCTGGATTATTATTCCAGGACTGTTTTTGAATTTACTTCCCCAGTTTTGGGTGCCCAGGATGCACTTTTAGGCGGTGGTCGATACGATGGTCTGGTGGAAACATTGGGTGGAAAACCAACGCCCGGCATTGGCTTTGCAGCAGGAATGGAACGATTTTTAATCGCCATGGATGACCAATCTAATGTATCAAAAACGGATGTTTATTTTGTATGTCTGGGTGAGGCGGGTCTATCCACAGCATTATCTCTTACGAATGAATTAAGACAATCCCGGTTCAACGTTATGTTTGATCCGCTGCGCAGGAGCTTAAAAGCCCAGCTACGGGAAGCCAATAAATCAGGTGCCCGGTTTGCTTTGATCCTGGGAGACACAGAAATGGAAAAGGGAACGGTTGTATTCAAGGATCTAGAAAAGGGTGAACAAAAAAATATTTTGCAAAAAAAGATTAAAAATTTGTTTGATAATTTGACAAACTGAATTTTACACCATTATATTATATACGCGGGCGTGAGAAACCCGATTACATAAACATTTCAAGATATCTTAAACTATGAGTCAGAAACCATTATTGATTGTAGAGTCACCCACCAAGATTAAAACGATCCAGCAATACCTGGGAACGGAGTATGATGTTATTTCCTGCGTAGGGCATGTGAAGGATCTTCCAACCAATGAACTGGGAATTGACATCGATAACAATTTTAAAATAAAACTCACCGTTCTCCCAGATAAGAAAAAGTTCATTACTGATCTCAGAAAAAAATCCAAGACTGCAGACCGCGTCCTGATAGCTACGGACCCGGACCGGGAAGGCGAAGCCATTGCTGCCCACCTGGCTGCTGAAGTGCCGGAAGAAAAACTGGAACGTGTACAGTTTACTGAGATCACCAAGGCAGGGATAACTGAAGGGATAGAAAATATTCGTCAGATCGATAAAGACCTGGTGGATGCCCAGGCGGCACGCCGTATTATTGATCGCCTGGTAGGGTATAAAGTATCCCCTGTATTATGGGCAACGCTGCAAAGCAACATGAAATTTGTTTCAACATCCCTGTCCGCAGGTCGCGTACAATCGGCGGCTGTCAAAATTATTGTGGATCGGGACCGCTTAAGGGCAAAATTTCAGCGTTCCACCTATTTTGACCTGAAAGCAGCCTTAAATAAAAAAGAAGATGCAGTCTCATTTAATGCAGCTCTGGTTCGTATAGATGGTGTAAAGATCGCAGCCAGCAGTGATTTTGATTCTGAAACCGGGGAATTAAAAAATAAGAATGTCCTGCTCCTTTCAGAATCCCAGGCCGATGCACTTGTAAAAGAATTAGAATCTGGAGATTGGACCGTATCCACCATTAAAGAAAAACCCCGGACGTCTAATCCCAAACCACCATTCACAACCAGCACACTCCAGCAGGAAGCAGCGAGAAAATTAAGAATTTCCGCCCGCCAGACCATGCGCACAGCCCAGCAGCTCTATGAAAATGGTTTTATTACCTATATGCGGACTGACTCAACCCATTTATCCGAGGAAGCTATTGCAGGATCCCGGCAGGTTATACAAGACCTGTATGGAGATGACTATCTGCCCGGCAAGGCCAACAGATATACAACTAAGGTAAGGAATGCCCAGGAAGCACACGAAGCAATCCGACCGGCCCACAGGGTCTTCCGCAGGGTTGAAGAAGTCCAGAAAACACTGGGTGATGAAGCATCAAAATTATATGATCTTATCTGGAAACGAACTGTCGCCAGCCAGATGACCCCGGCAAAACTGAAGCAGACAGCAGTTACAATCCAGAATCAGAAAGCAGAATTCCGGGCCAATGGGCAGGTGATTTTGTTCCCCGGTTATATGCGCGTTTACGTGGAAGGACGGGATAATCCGAATAAAGACCTGGCAAACAAGGAACGAATCCTGCCGGCTATGGTAGAAGGAGAAACTCTGGATTGCAGCACGCTGGAATCAGAATCACACAGCACAAAGCCGCCGGCACGCTTTACAGAAGCGTCTCTTGTAAAAGCATTGGAAGAAAATGGAATTGGCCGCCCATCTACATTTGCATCCATCCTGGGCACCATTGTACGCAGGGGTTATGTGGATCGAAATGGTGGAAAACTTTCACCCACTTTTTTAGGGTTAGCTGTAACTCAACTGCTGGAAAATCACTTTACAAATCTGGTCAGCAAAGAATTCACTGCAAAAATGGAAGATGGACTGGATGAAGTTTCAAGAGGGGAACTTGAGGCAGTTCCATTCATGACCAATTTTTACCGCGGTGGCGGCCGGTTTGCCGGTTTGGAAAAAATGCTGGATGAAAAAGTCGACATACCTGCTGCTTGTACCATTGCCATGCCGAAAGAAATCTCCGAATCAACCGAAGGACGGATTGGAAGATTTGGCCCCTATCTTCGACGAGGGAATGATACAAGATCCATTCCTGAGAACATATACATGGGCGACCTAACCCTGGAAACAATTGAAGAAATTTTTACCCAGAAAACAAAAGAGGACGAACCCCTGGGCAATGACCCTGAATCTGGGGAACCGGTGTGGATCAAAAAGGGCCCCTACGGTCATTATGTTCAATTGGGCGATTCAAAAACACGAAAAGGAATTCCAAAAAACTACCCCCTTTCTGATCTGGACCTGGACTATGGATTGCAATTATTGGCTTTACCGCGAACCGTTGGTGTCCATCCTAAATCTGGAGAAACGATCACTGCCGATTATGGGCGCTATGGACCTTATATAAAATGTGGGAAACAAAATGCGACCCTCCGCGGTCCTGAGACCCCTCTGGATGTTTCAGTAGAAAAATCAATTGAATTACTGGCCAACCGAAACAAAAGAAGTTCTGAGCTTCGAACTTTAGGTGACCACCCCGAAACAGGAGAATCCCTGGTGGTAAAAGATGGCCGTTACGGTCCCTATATAAGCGATGGGAAGGTTAACGCTTCTTTGAAAGGAGATTTAACACCCGATAACATCACCCTGGAACAGGCAGTAGAGCTCATGAACCAAAAAAGAGTGGCGCCAAAGAAGAAGCGCACCCGTAAAAAGAAAAAATGACAGTAATCCATTTTCTTTTTATAACCTAATTTTGAAACCTGCTGATGGATAAAACCATTGAAAAAATAGTATCTCTATGCAAACGCCGAGGGTTTATTTTCCAGAGTTCCGATATCTATGGCGGATTTTCAGCCGTTTATGATTATGGTCCATTGGGTATAGAACTGAAAAACAATATATCTCAGCTCTGGTGGAAAGAAATGACCCAAGCTCACGAAAATATTGTTGGGCTGGACAGCGGTATTCTGATGCATCCTAAGATCTGGGAAGCATCAGGGCATGTAGGCGCCTTTAACGATCCCCTGGTAGACTGCAAGCAATGTAAAGCACGGTATCGTGCGGATGAATTCGCAGAAGATTTTTCGTCATTGAACTGGACAGATACCCAGTGCCCTAAATGCGGAACCACCGGCAACCTTACGGAGCCGCGCCAATTCAACTTAATGTTCAAAACCCATATAGGTCCTGTTGAAGAGACAGGTACGGAAGCATTCCTGCGCCCCGAAACTGCCCAGGGTATTTATGTTAATTACCAGCTGGTGCAGGGCGCCATGCGGATGAAAGTCCCTTTTGGAATTGCCCAAATTGGGAAGGCATTTCGCAACGAGATCACTGCCCGCAATTTTATTTTCCGAACCCGGGAATTCGAACAAATGGAAATGCAGTATTTTGTAAAACCAGGCACTGATGACGATTTCATGCAGGAATGGAAAGAAAAACGGTTCCAGTTCTACCCGGATGTATTGGGAATCACAGATTCAAAATTGCGTTTCCACGAGCATGGAGAAGATGAACTGGCCCATTATGCCAAGGAAGCCTGGGACATCGAATATGAGTTCCCCTTTGGCTGGTCAGAGATTGAAGGTGTCCATAACCGGACTGATTTTGACCTGGCCCGCCACGAAGAATTTTCCGGCAAAAACCTCTCTTACTTTGATCAGCCCAACAATGAACGTTTTCTGCCTTATATTATTGAAACATCAGCAGGACTGAATCGAATGCTGCTGACCGTACTTACAGACGCCTATTGGGAAGATGAAGAAAACAAGCGTGTGGTAATGAAACTTCACCCCCGACTCGCACCCGTTAAAGCGGTTGTATGTCCACTCGTTAAAAAAGATGGTTTGCCTGAAAAAGCCCGGGAAATCATGGATATGCTTAAACCACATTTTAAAGTTATTTATGATCAGCAGGGGTCTATAGGGAAACGATATTACCGCCAGGATGAAGCAGGAACTCCCTTTGGCATTACGGTGGATCATCAGTCTACAGAGGATAATACCATTACTCTGCGCCACCGTGACACACAACAGCAGGATCGCGTTTCCGTGGATCAACTTCTATCAGCTATTCTAGATCAATTTTAATGGACCTTAAAACCAAGATCACCCTAGGGTTAATGGGGATCATCGTTTTTGCAATTCTTACAGGGTCCAAAGATGAGTCTGTTGAATTTTCCATTGCGATTCATGGTGGTGCCGGAACCATTACTCGGAAGAATATGACACCAGGAAAAGAAAATGCTTATCGATCCAAGTTGAAAGAAACATTGAATGTCGGATATTCAATTTTAAACAAGGGCGGTACTTCCTTGGATGCAGTCGAAGCAACCATTAGAATTATGGAAAATTCTGAATTATTTAATGCAGGAAAAGGTGCCGTATTTACCAATGCGGGAACTAATGAATTGGACGCCAGCATCATGGATGGAAGGAATCTGAAAGCTGGTGCTGTGGCACGTGTAAAAACAGTGAAGAATCCCATCTCTGCTGCCAGAAAGGTCATGGAAGAAACCTGGCATGTGATGCTCTCCGGTGATGGTGCAGACAAATTTGCCAAAGAACAAGGCTTGGATATTGTTGATCCAAATTATTTTTATACCCAGCGACGTTGGGACAGCTTGAAAAAGATTCAAGTCGAAAAACATGGCACCGTGGGCTGTGTCGCATTGGATAAACATGGAAATCTTGCCGCCGGCACATCCACGGGAGGCCTCACCAATAAACGCTGGGGTCGTGTGGGTGACAGCCCAATCATTGGTGCAGGCACCTATGCCAATAACCAAACCTGTGCTGTTTCAGGAACAGGACAGGGCGAATATTTCATCCGTGGCAATGTAGCTTATGATGTTTCTGCTATCATGGAATACAAAGGAAAATCAGTGGGGGAAGCGGCTCAAAACGTGATTAGAAAACTTTCAGATAAGGGTGGCAATGGTGGCATCATTACCATGGATTCAAAAGGGAATATTTCCATGCCTTTCAATACGGCTGGTATGTATCGTGGATTTAGAAAAGCGGGACAAGCACCTGAGATTTTTATTTATAAAAATTAATTGTCCGTTATTTTTAATTTCTTGAATCTATTGGCATAATACTTATAGATTAGCTGGATTGACATATCATATGTGTCAATCCATAACCACAACAAACCAAAGGAGCAAACTATGAAGAAATCCTTCTGGATTTTTCTAATCCTCAATCTATCCTTCGCCGTAGGGCAAACCATCTCTGGAACTGTTACCGATGAAAATGGTAATGGTCTGGCAGGCGCGAATGTCACTGTGGAAGGTACAAATATGGGTGCTGCAGCAAACTCATCCGGGAGTTACTCCATCTCTGTTGCTCTGGGAACTTATACTGTTTCAGCTTCATTCATCGGTTATAATTCATCCAGTAAATCAGTAATTGTGGGAGACGGTGGTGCAACTGCAAACTTCTCACTTGCTTCTTCAGCGTTGGCAGGTGCTGGTGTATTTGTCACGGGTACCCGTGCAGCGGGTCGAACATCCATGAAATCCCCCACACCTATCGATGGGTTTGATAACCAGACACTTCGTCGCCAGGGGAATGGTGATATGACCGAAACCCTGAAGAATCAGGTTCCTTCATTTAACGCTACACCATTAACTGGAGATGGTGCAGCCTTTGTAAGACCAACTTCCATGCGTGGTCTTCCACCAGATAATGTTCTGGTGCTTACCAATTCAAAACGCCGCCATCGCTCAGCATTGATATATCACTTTGGTGCAGCCATGAATGTGGGTGCCCAGGCGGTTGATGTGGGCATGATTCCAAGTATAGCAGTAAAACGCCTTGAAATCCTACGGGATGGTGCGTCAGCACAGTATGGTTCAGACG